>CAXTTV010000186.1:0-9669 GCA_964247295.1 uncultured Ktedonobacteraceae bacterium
TCTGTGTGGCGACCAGTGGTCCGGGCGCGACTAATCTGGTGACCGGCCTGGCGACGGCCTATATGGACTCTGTGCCGCTGGTAGCGATCACTGGACAGGTGGCCCGACCCTTTATTGGGCGCGATGCCTTCCAGGAGACCGATATTCTCGGGGTGACGATGCCGATCACCAAACATAATTTCCTGGTGCAGGATGTTGAGGATCTGGCCGATGTCATCCAAGAGGCTTTTCGCATCGCTCGAAGCGGTCGGCCCGGCCCGGTCTTGATTGATATTCCCAAGGATGTTCAGTTCGCGAAGACTGAGTATCATCCCCGGACTCTTAATCTTTCTACCTCCCCTGTCAAGCCAAAAAGCTTTTCAGAGATGGCGTTTAAGCAAGCGATAGCAGAAGCGACGCTCATGATTGCTGAAGCGCGTAAACCCGTCATTATGTCCGGTCATGGGGTGATCCTCTCGAATGCCTCAGCCGAACTTCAGGCTTTCGTGGAGAAGTCGGGAATGCCGCTGATCTCTACATTGCTGGGCCTGAGTGCGGTTCCTATGAACCATCCACAGATGCTTGGAATGCCTGGGATGCATGGCCCCGCTCATGTCAATCGAGCGATTGGCGAGGCCGATCTGATTGTTGGGGTTGGGTTGCGCTTCGACGATCGGGTAACTGGGAATGTCTCTCGTTTCGCGCCCAATGCTCGCTTAATTCATATTGATATCGACGGCTCGGAGATTGACAAGGTAAAGATCGCCGACGTAGCCCTGATCTCAGATGCGCGTACCGCTCTTGTCGCTTTAGGTGAGCAGATGGCTCTGGCTGATCACAGCGATTGGCTGAGGGAGATCCGCTCATGGGAGACCAAGCAGCAGCAGCGTCTGGGACAGTTGAGTAAATCGGCGGAGCATCCTCAGCCCGCTCAGATCCTGGAGGCGATCTCGCAGGCGACGGCTGATGAGGCTATGGTGGTTTCAGATGTAGGCCAGAACCAGATGTGGACCGCGCGTTTTTATCCCTGGTCCCGCACGAACAGTCAGATCACTTCTGGAGGGCTGGGAACAATGGGGTTCGCACTGCCGGCTGCGATTGGTGTGAAGATGGGTATGCCCGAAGCTCCAGTCTGGGCGATTGCGGGCGACGGTGGTATTCAAATGAATATTCAGGAGCTGGCAACCTTACGGCAGGAGGGGATCGAAATCAAGGTTGCGATCCTCAACAATGGGTATCTGGGGATGGTTCGTCAGTGGCAGCAATTCTTCCATGGAGGCAACTATTCCGAGACCCCGATTACAGGGCCGGACTATGAACTGCTCGCCGCAGCCTACGGGTTGAAGGCTCGGAGGATCTCTCGTGCGGACGAGGTTGAGGATGCCGTAAATTGGGCAATGCAGACACCGGGAACGGTGATTCTGGAATTTCTGATTGAGTCTGAAAGCAATGTGTATCCAATGGTTGCGCCCGGAGCAGGGATTACCGAGATGATCCAGGAGACCGATGCTAAGGAGCCTGATCATGACTAATTCGGTCAGAGCTCGTTCCGGTCAATCGGGAGCTTCAAGGGAAAACACCAGCGCGCATACACTGGTTGTGCTAGTGCGAGATCAGCAGGGAGCCGTGGATCGCGTGGTTAATCAACTGCGCCGCCGCCGCGCCAACACCAGCACTCTAGTCATCGGGCGCTGTGAACAGCCCGGTCTGGTACGAGTAACGGCCCAGATTAACGATGCGGAGGTAGAGGTTACTCAACTTGTTGAACAATTAGGGAAGATTGTGAATGTAGCAGCGATAGTCAACATGTCAACAGTTCAATCTGTCTGTCGGGAACTGGCCTTGCTTAAGGTTGAGGCCAGTCCAACGCGGATGCCTGAATTGATTGAAATTGCCCAAGCGTTTGGAGCGCACGTAGTAGATATGTCCACGGAGACCCTGACATTTGAGGTTACCGCCAGTAGCTCTCGAATTCAGGAGTTGTTAGACCAGGTGCAGCGCTTTGGCATTCGCGAGATTGTCCGAACTGGGGCAGTCTCGATGACCCGTGGCAACAATCACACTTTTAGTATTGATAGCATTAAGTAAAGGAGCACACTACTTATGGCAAAGGTTTATTATGATGCGGATGCTCAGTTTGAGTACATTGGACAAAAGCGGATCGCGATTATTGGGTATGGCAGCCAGGGACACGCTCATGCCTTAAATCTTCGGGACAGCGGTTGCGAGGTTGTTGTTGGTCTGCCCAAGGAGAGTCAGAGCCGTAAGAAAGCCGAGGCCCATGGACTCACCGTGATGACCCCCGCCGACGCGGCCCAGCAGGCCGATGTCATTATGATGTTGATCCCTGACCAGCACCACCGTGAGGTGTTCGAGCGCGATATCCGTCCGGCTCTGGCCCCCGGCAAAATGTTGATGGTTGCTCATGGCTTTAGCGTCCACTTTGCTCAAGTTGTGCCACCGGCAGATATCGACGTGGCGATGGTGGCTCCAAAAAGTCCTGGCCATATGCTCCGTCGCCTGTACGAAGAGGGGATCGGCGTTCCGTCCCTTTGGGCGGTTTACCAGGATGCCACCGGCAAAGCTCAGCAAATTACTCTGGCTTATGCTCGGGCGCTTGGCTCTACCCGCGCCGGAGTGCTCCAGACTACCTTTGCCGAGGAGACCGAGACCGATCTATTTGGCGAGCAGGCAGTGCTTTGTGGTGGCGTCACCTCACTGATCCGCTCCGGTTTTGAAACATTGGTTGGAGCTGGCTATCAGCCTGAAATCGCGTACTTTGAGTGTATGCATGAGATGAAGCTGATTGTAGATCTGATGTATCAGGGTGGCATGAGCTATATGCGCTATTCGATTAGCGATACCGCTGAGTACGGAGACTATGTTTCCGGCCCCAGAATCATTAATGATCAGATCAGGGCCGAGATGCAGAAGATCCTCCATGAGATCCAGGATGGCAGCTTTGCCCGCCAGTGGATTCTAGAGAACCAGGCTGGTCGGCCCGGATTTTTGGCGATGCGCCGCGCCAATAGCCAGCATCAGATTGAGCAGGTTGGTTCCCAGCTACGCTCAATGATGCCCTGGTTGCAGGACCCGAACAAAAAAGCTGAAACCTCTGAGCCTCAAAAAGCCTCGGTTGCGAATGCAGAGACTGGCAATTAGTGTGAGAATGTAGAGCGGTGGAGGTGCAGGAGGGCAACCGCCCTTCTGCACGAGGCTGGGGGGCGCGGCCTCTAATGATTCCTCCCTCGCGATTGAAAGCAGCAAGAAAGAGAAAACCATCATGGAAGGTATGTCGATGATCCGCATTTTTGATACTACTCTGCGCGATGGTGAGCAGTCACCGGGCGCGACTATGACTACAGAAGAGAAAATTCAGGTTGCCGACCAGTTGATCCGCTTAAATGTCGATGTGATCGAGGCTGGATTTCCAGCCGCCTCTCCCGGCGATCTTCTTGCTGTTAAAGAGGTTGTCCAATACGCTAAAGGAAGCGGGGTTGCCGTCGCGGCTCTGGCGCGCGCGACCGTTTCCGATATCGATGCTGCCTGGGAGGCTATCTGTGAGGCTGATCGTCCGGTAATCCATGTGTTTCACGCTACCTCGGAGATCCACCTCAAACATAAATTTGGGATCGACCGTGAGGAGGCCCTGCAAAGGATCTCTTCAATGGTCTCCTATGCTCGGAGCCTCTGCCCAACTGTGGAATTTTCGGCTGAGGATGCGACACGCAGCGATTGGGATTTCCTCTGTCAGGTATTTGCGGCGGCGATCCGTGCCGGAGCAACCACAATTAATGCTCCCGATACTGTGGGCTACGTTATGCCCCATGAGTATGAGAGCCTGTTCCGCTATCTGAACGAGCGAGTACCAGGGATCGATAGGGTGGTGATGAGTGCCCACTGCCATAATGATCTGGGTATGGGGACGGCCAATACGTTGGCCGCGATTCGTGGTGGGGCCCGTCAGGTGGAGGTGACCATTAATGGTTTGGGTGAACGGGCCGGCAATACGGCGATGGAGGAGGTCGTCATGGCGCTGCGAACTCGCCCGGAAAGCTTTGGAAATGCGACCACCGCGATTCGTGCCGAACGCTTTCTGCCGACAAGTATGCTGGTCAGTCAGCTCACAGGTATCCCGGTTCAACCAAATAAAGCGGTGGTTGGGGCCAATGCCTTTGCCCACGAGGCCGGTATCCACCAGGATGGTATGCTCAAGCATCGTCTGACCTACGAGATTATGACTCCGCAATCGGTGGGCTGGGGGGAGACAAAACTCATTCTGGGCAAACATTCCGGACGCCATGGCCTGGATGCCCGTTTACGGCAGCTTGGCTATCACCTGAGCGCGGAAGATTTGAAGGCCGCTTACGCTCGATTTGTCACCCTTGCCGATCGTAAAAAGCATCTGACTGATGCAGACCTTCTCTATATCGTCGAGAGCGGAATGGAGACGCCCGCCGCCATCTAATCTTTCTCTCTGGTATTATCTTTACATAAAGATACAGGAAAGTACAATTATGTCTCAGACCACGACCTCAAAAACAACACCCCAGCAGGGGGCAGTGGAGGAACAGTACGCCTATTTCGAGGGCCAGTTTCTGCCAATGAGCGAGGCTAAAATCAGTATCGCGACCCACGCTTTGCAGTATGGCACGGCATGTTTTGAAGGAATTCGCGCCTACTGGAACGCGGAGCACGAACAACTGTATGTGTTGCACCTGGGCGAACACTATCAGCGCATGTTCAATTCCTGGAATGTGCTGCGCATGCAGCCTCCCGAGTCGCCCGAGGAGATTCTAGAGATTACGCTTGATCTGCTGCGTCGTCAGAATTTTCGCGAGGATCTCTATATCCGTCCATTTACGTACAAAGCCTCAAACTCAATGAAGCCCACCCTGCGTGGAATACGTGACGCCTTTGCTGTTTACGCCTTCCCGATGGGTAATTATGTAGATATTAGTTCTGGCTTAAGTGCTTGCGTCTCCTCGTGGCGGCGTGCCAACAGCAACGCTATGCCGATCCGCGCCAAGGTTTCGGGAGCCTATGTGAATAGCTCGTTGGCCGCTAATGATGCCGCCGCCGCCGGCTTTGATGAGGCGATTATGCTCACCGAAGACGGCGCGGTCTCTGAGGCCAGCGCCTCCAATCTTTTCATCTACCGCAATGGTCGCCTGGTCACACCGGCCATCAGTGACGATATTCTGGAGGGGATCACCCGCAACAGTTTGATTACCTTGCTTCGCGAGGATCTGGGCATTCCCGTAGAGGAGCGGCGCATCGATCGAACCGAGCTCTACGCCGCAGATGAGGTCTTTCTTTGCGGAACAGGCGTTCAGGTCTCTCCCGTCACTAGTATAGATCATCGTCCGGTTGGTAAGGGTCAACCGGGTGATCTTGCGATGCGGCTGCAACAAGCCTATCTTGCGGTCTGTCGGGGAGAGAATCCTCGCTATTCTCACTGGCTGACCCCTGTTTATGCAAAAGGAGCGGACCATGCGTTCTGATCAGATCAAAATGGGGTTTGAGCGCGCGCCCCACCGGGGCCTGTTGCGCGCGACCGGCGTTGTGGGCGAGAACGATTTCTCCAAGCCATTTATCGCGATCTGCAACTCCTATGTAGATGTTGTCCCCGGCCATGTGCATCTTCAGGCCTTCGGGAAACTTGTCAAGGAGGCCGTCCGGGCAGCCGGGGGTGTCCCCTTCGAGTTTAACACCATCGGCGTGGATGACGGGATCGCCATGGGGCATATCGGGATGAAATACTCTCTGCCCAGTCGCGAATTAATCGCTGACTGTGTTGAAACCATGGTTGAGGCCCACCGCTTCGACGGGATGGTTTGTATCCCCAACTGTGATAAAATCGTTCCTGGGATGCTGATGGCGGCGATGCGCCTGGATATCCCTACGATCTTTGTGAGCGGCGGACCGATGGCGGCGGGCAAGCTCGCCGATGGCCGCTCGGTAGATCTGATCAGCATCTTTGAGGGGGTTGGAGCCTATCAGGCCGGGAAGATCAACGAGGCAGAATTAACGGAGCTAGAGCAGGCAGCCTGTCCCACCTGTGGTTCCTGCTCTGGTATGTTCACGGCCAATTCCATGAACTGTCTGATGGAGGCGCTGGGGCTGGCCCTGCCTGGAAATGGTTCGTATCTGGCGATCACTGAAGAGCGTCGGGAGCTGGCTCGGGCCGCCGGGCGACAGATCCTCAAGTTAATTGAGGCGAACCTGACGACGCGCCAGATCGTAAATGAGCAGAGCATCGACAATGCCTTTGCCCTGGATATGGCGATGGGTGGCTCTACCAATACGGTGCTGCATACCCTGGCTCTGGCCCGTGAAGGGGGGATCGACTACTCGCTGGAGCGGATCAATGAGGTCGCGGCCCGGACCCCGCATCTCTGTAAGGTGAGCCCGGCTGGTCAATGGCATATGGAGGATGTTGATCGTGCTGGCGGGATCAGTGCTATCCTTAAAGAACTGGCCCGCCGCCCTGGAACCCTGACTTTGGATCGGCCAACTGTGACGCTGCGAACACTCGGAGAGAATATCGCCGAGTCAGAGATCCGCGATCCTGAGGTGATCCATTCATTGGAAAATCCCTATAGTGAGCGCGGCGGTCTGGCGATCCTTTCCGGCAATCTCGCTCCCGATGGCGCGGTTGTCAAGGTCGCGGCGGTAGATCCCGCGATGCTCAAACATACTGGTCCGGCGCGAATTTATAATTCGCAGGAAGAAGCCTGTGCCGGCATCCTCAACAAGCAGGTGCAGTCAGGAGATGTTGTGGTCATCCGTTACGAGGGACCACGGGGCGGACCCGGCATGCAAGAGATGCTGGCCCCGACCGCCAACATCATGGGGATGGGGCTGGGAGATAAAGTCGCGTTGATCACCGATGGGCGTTTCTCGGGTGGCACCCGAGGGGCTTGTATCGGGCATGTCTCGCCTGAAGCCGCCGCCGGTGGACCGATCGCCGCTCTGCGCGACGGAGATCTAATCTCCATCGACCTGATGGAGAATTGTCTGGATTGTGAGCTTACGCAGGAAGCGATAGACCAGCGCTTGCGCGAAACAACGCGCTTGAAAAAGCCGGTACCGAGTTCCTGGCTGCGTCGATACGCTCATCTGGTAACCTCCGCCAATACCGGAGCCGTTCTTGCCGATATAGAATAAGGGACCAATTATTGTCAACCAGAGTATCATAAAGATCTGACCGATAAAAGTAGACCCGTAGGGCGTTTAAATAGCATTGTCGTCTTTTTTTCTCATCTTGAAAGGCTTTGATGATGCGTGGTTTAGTAGAAAGGCAGGGACCGAGCGATGGCTCTGGAATTACCTGCTTCTGTAACAGTCTTAGCGCCAGCAACCTCGGCCAATCTCGGGCCAGGCTTCGATAGCCTGGGGCTGGCTCTTCAGCTTTATAATCGTTTTGAAGTAGAGGAGGGGGGAGACGATCCTCACCTTCCACAGATAGATGTTGTCGGGGATCTGGGGGTTGGGCTCTCAAAGGGGCCGGCGAATCTTTTCTACCGTGCCTTTGCCCATCTTTTTGAGGCTGTTGGCTCTCCATTGCCAGCGGTCCGTATTCGCATGTTTATCCAGATCCCGCCGGGCTGTGGCCTGGGGAGTAGCGCGACCGCCGTTGTTGGTGGGCTTGTGGCCGCAAACGAATTTCTGCGGGGGCGCGGTCTCGCGCTCGAAAAAGAGGATCTCCTGCCGTATGCTGTCGCGCT
This sequence comes from uncultured Ktedonobacteraceae bacterium, assembly GCA_964247295.1. Taxonomy (GTDB): domain Bacteria; phylum Chloroflexota; class Ktedonobacteria; order Ktedonobacterales; family Ktedonobacteraceae; genus CAXTTV01. The sequence goes on from CAXTTV010000186.1 coordinate 7,710, forward strand.
TGAGGCTGGAAATCATCCCGATAACGTCGCGCCCGCCCTGTTGGGAGCTCTGGTCGCCACCACTAACTCTGGTGGACAGCTTCACGCGATCAAAACGCCTTTCCCAGATGTGCTCAAAGCTGTAATCTTCACACCATCGTTTCCGATGGATACCATTGCTGGTCGTAATTTATTACCGGCCAGCTATTCCAAGGCCGATGTTACCTTTAACACGGGCCGCGTCGCCCTGTTTCTTACGGCCTTGCAGACGCGTCAATACAGCCTAATTGGCGCGGCCATGGAGGATCGCCTGCATCAGCCCTATCGGCAGGCCCTGTTTCCCGCGATGCCAGAGATTATTCAGGCCGCGATCGACGCCGGGGCGCATGGAGCCTGCCTCTCGGGTGGTGGTTCTTCGCTGATCGCTCTTGCCAGTCGTCAGCAGCAGCGGATCTTACAGGCCATGCAAGAGACGGCTCGATCTGCGGGAGTGAAGGGGACTGGAATGATTTTACGGGCTGATCAGAGTGGGGCGCGGGTCCTACCGACCAGCCGTTCGCGTGTAAGAAAGGAAGAGAGTGCAAGGTATGGTAGTCAATTCTACTGGAACCCCTCCAGATCAGCCCGGTGATCGAGGGATGATGGGATCTCTTCCGTCAGATGCGATCGCGGCCCTCAAGCGTTTCAACTTGCAGTGTCTTGAATGTGAGGAGATCTATAGTGCCTGGGAGCCTGACCGCTTTCCTCGCTATCGTTGTGAGTGCGGAGGCGTCCTGGATGTAGAGACTCCTTTGCGGCTTCCCCAGGGGCCCGTTACCGGACCTCTGGTTGATACTGCGAGCGATTCCGAATTTTTGCCGTATGCCGGGGCTTCATGGAGATTATTATTTGACGAGCGCGTGACTGCCCCACCAATCTGGTCCCCCGGCTCCGATGAGATGCTATTGGATCGCAGTGGCGTCTGGCGCTATCGAGAGCTGATCCTCCCGGTCCCATCGCGCTATATCGTCAGTCGTCCCGAGGGAAACACCAATCTTTATCCCGTAGGGAGCGAGAACTGTGGAGCATCCCAGATTGGGCAGCGGCAGATCGGCCTGTACGCCGGATTGGAAAACCTGTATTTAAAGCACGAAGGCGAGAACCCAACCGGCAGCTTCAAAGATCGTGGTATGACCGTCGGGGTTACCATGGCCCGGCTCTACGGAGCCAGGGCCGTTGCCTGCGCCTCCACCGGCAATACCTCGGCCTCGCTGGCTTCCTATGCCGCTCAGCTTGGCATTCAGGGGATTGTCTTTCTCCCGGCAGGCTCGGTCGCCGCTGGCAAACTCGCGCAGACCCTGGCCTATGGAGCGACCACCGTTCAGGTGCGTGGGGATTTCGATGCCGCTATGCATTTGGTAGAGCAGGCCTGCAACGAACTGGGGATCTATCTGCTCAACTCCCTCAATCCTTTCCGGATCGAGGGGCAGAAGGCCATCGCCTTCGAGCTTTTGCAGCAGCTTGACTGGCAGACACCGGATTGGGTAGTCTTGCCAGCGGGAAACCTGGGCAACACTTCCGCGATCGGCAAAGCCTTTCGGCAGGCCTACGCCCTGGGATTAATCTCTCGTATGCCCAAAATGGCTTCGATCCAGGCCGCAGGGGCCAACCCATTCTATCGCAGCTTCCAGGGAGGCTTCGTGCAGAGGGAGCAGATGCAGGCCCAGACAGTCGCGACCGCCATCAAAATCGGGAACCCTGTTAGCTACGCCAGAGCACGTCAAGTCATCGAAGAGAGCGGAGGAGTCGTGGAGCAGGTCAGCGATCAAGAGATCCTCGCCGCCAAAGCCATCATAGATCGCTCTGGTATCGGTTGTGAACCCGCCTCCGCCGCCACCTTAGCTGGAATGCGTAAGCTTGTTGGGGCAGGGATTATCCAGCATGATGAAACCGTCGTTGGTATCCTCACAGGAACCCTGCTCAAAGACAGCCAGACCGGCAT
>CAXTTV010000187.1:0-9604 GCA_964247295.1 uncultured Ktedonobacteraceae bacterium
ATAGAAGACCTTTTACCTTCTTAAAGACTCCCTCACATTCATAGACAGTCGCGAAAAACGTCAAAACGTCATTTAACCTCAACTTTTTGTCCATGTAAAACGTATCTTTTATAGAGACTTGTTTTTCTACTTCCAGACACGAGAGCTCGCGAGATCTGAGCGTCATACGTGCCAATCAAAAAGAGAAAGGTTGGCGAACAAATGCCACGTCTGCAATTAATGAAATGGTCCCGACCTTCAACGAAGAATGTATTGATCAGCGGCGTGGGCGGAAGTTTTGGCGTTGTTGGTGTTATGTTTATGATTGCTCTCTATGTCGTAGAGACATTAACCCGCCCCAAAAAATATAGCATTTTTGATAGCTATTCCGTCAGCCCTTTTGAGCTGGATCTACCGGCAGAGATTGTTCAATTTCCCCCTTTACATGGTGAGTACCAGATTGGTGCATGGTATATACCGGCGGAGAACGCGACCACCTCAATTCTCATCTGCCCCGGATATCGGACGCGCAAAGCCGACGTGCTTGGACTATGCTCTTTCCTGTGGCGAAATGGGCATAATATTCTGGTTTTTGATTTTTATGGTCATGGGACCGAAGTTGGGTCGCCCGTCACTCTTGGCTATCGTGAGCTGAATGACTTTCAGGGGGCAGTCGCCTACATTAAGCAGCGCGCGCCCCAGACGCGGATCGGAGCAGTTGGGTATTCGATGGGGGCCGCCGTCACCATCATGGGGGCCGCGCGCGAGCCCACGATCGAAGCGGTTGTTGCTGACAGCAGTTTCGCTACTCATCTTAGCGCCGTTGATTACAACTTTCGGCACGTCCTTCCGGTACCCTCGGCCCCATTCATGTGGATCGCCGACTACCTGCTCTGGTGGAGGGCTGGTTATCGTTTCAAGCAAGTAGAGCCGATCCGTGATATCCACGAGATCGCCCCCCGGCCCATCTTGATCATTCATGGTGAAAAGGACTCGATTATCGATCCCCGAGACGCGCAACTCTTGTATCAAGCGGCTCAAGAGCCCAAGGAACTCTGGCTCTCGACGGAAGCAGATCATTGTGGCGCTTACTTTGTTGATCGCAAGGCCTACATTCAAAAAGTTTGCGACTTTCTAGAGAAAAACTTGTGGCAGTCACCGCGTCTCCAGATGCTCTCCCCTGTTGAAGAAAACCTGCCCGAGCAGAGTGAAGATCGCTCGGGTTTCTCGGAAGCCAGCTAGGAGTAGATCAGGCGAAGTCCAGCGTGATCACCATACCATCACGGGCCGCCCGCGTTTTAGGAAAGATGCGACGGGCGGCTCTTTCCGCGCCAGAAGGATCGTGGATCTTCGGGCTGAAGTGTGTCAACACCAGTTGGTGAGCCTCAGCCTCCTGAGCAATACCCGCAGACTCTGAGGCCAGCATATGCGCATTCGCGCGAGCCAGTGGAAGATCCTCTGGTAAATCGTACATACTTTCACAGATCAAAAGATTAACATCATGCGCGAAGTGTGTGAGAGCCTCAGTGGGGCGTGTATCTGTAATATATGCCAGAGAGAGCCCACGCCGGGGTGGACCCAGCACCTCTTCAGGCGCGATCGTCTTTCCATCATAGACGATTGGTTCGCCTCGTTGGAGACGTGACCAAAACTGAACGGGAATGCCCAGAGCACGGGCATGTTCTGGTTGGAAGGCCGGTCCCCGTTCCAGGTTGACGCGATAAGCGAGACAAGGGATGCCGTGGGAAGCCGCAGCGCACGTGCCATGGAGGCCGCCGGGTAGTTCAAAATGCTCGCCACCATTCATCTCATGAATAAAGATTGGAAAAGGCAGCTCCGGCGCAATTCGCCGTAGTCCCTCAATCACATACGTAGTCCCGACCGGTCCATAGATATCTACTGGTTCAGTACGACCGGCGTGTGCCACCATGAACAGCACCCCTGGAAGGCCAGCTACATGATCGGCATGCATATGCGAAAGGCAGATCGCGCCCAACTGGCGAAATCCCCAGCCCGCGCTTTTCCAGGGAACCTGTGTCCCCTCTCCACAATCAAACAGCGTCAGCGTCGCCCCATTGCGCAACAACACCGATGACAGCCAGCGGCCCGGTAGAGGCATCATCCCACAGGTTCCCAAAAAACAGAGATCAAGCATAATACATCCTTCTACACAAATAAATCAAAGATCGTGTTGGATCGCCCAGGCAAGCGCAACTACCAGGGCCGCCAGAGCCATCACCGTCGTGATTGCCATACTAATAACCAGAAAAGGAAAGTCGGAGATAATCAGAACCGAGCCAAAGATCAGAATGAACAGCGCGAAACTCAGAGCGAGCAGCGCCCAGGCTGGTAAGCGGCGTATCTTTCTCATTTTGGCATCCTTCCTGGTGGATCAAAAACATCATCGAAACTATCTTATCATGAGAAACGCACTAGGACCAGTTGGGAGAGTGCGCGGATCAATGCGTCGCTTTTCTGGGCTTCCCCGAGATGTTCTTGTATGGCTCATCAACTTTAGAGAAGGCCCGTTCTAGTGTTAAGAAGAGCTGTTTACAGAGAGACTTATCAGGTGTATAACTAAGAAAATAGTAGTGTGAGCCAGTTGGAGAAAAAAACGTGCTTGAACATTCTATTGTTGTCATTGGTGCCTCTGCTGGTGGGGTTGAGGCCCTGATAAAAGTTGTCCGTCTGTTACCAGAAAGATTACCAGGCTCGATCTTCATTGTTTTGCATATCCCGTCTGAAGGACCAGACCTATTGCCTGGTATTCTGAGCCGGTACACAAAACTAGTAGTGGAGCAGGCCGTAGATCAAATGCCGATCGAGCAGGGGCATATATACATCGCCCCTCCCGACCATCATATGTTAGTCAAAAACGGTTTTATCACAATTTCACATGGTCCAAGAGAGAACCGTCATCGGCCATCGATCGACGTATTGTTTCGTTCTGCGGCAATCTCCTATGGGGAGCAGGTGATAGGTATCATTCTAACTGGTTCGCTTGATGATGGGACTGCGGGCTTACTTGCTATAAAGCAATTGGGTGGAATTGTGGTTATTCAAGATCCCAGAGAAGCGGCGTACCCCAGTATGCCAGCCAGTGCACAGGCGCATGTACAGCTTGACTATACATCGCCATTACACGAGATCGCGCCGCTTGTCGATCGCCTGGTACGTCAACCGGCAGTTACCAAAGAGGTGATTGATCCCCATGTTAAAGAACAGATATTAAAAGAAGTTCGCTTCGCGGAAATGGATGGGCCGCTTATGAACCATAACGAGCAAGTAGGAGCACCTTCCATGCTTTCCTGTCCTGAGTGTGGAGGCGTGCTCTGGGAGGTCGAGGACGGAGATCTTTTGCGTTTCCGTTGTCGTGTTGGACACGCTTACTCAACAGAAACCGTATTTTCAGGGCAAGAGGAAGCGATGGAGGATGCACTGTGGACGGCCCTCAAAGTGTTAGAAGAGAGCGCAGCCCTATCATCCCGGCTAGAGGCGACCGCGCGCGGTAAAGGCCAGAATGCTTTTGCCAGAAGGCTGGGAGAGAGGAAGCAGGAAGCTTTAGCAAGGGCCAACGTTATTCAGAAAGTTTTGAAAAGAAAAGACGCACGTGTGGAGAGTTCCACAGAGATCGACCTGGATGCTGTATAGCGGACTACGTTAATCACCGTGAACATCGTATTTACTGGTCAGGTTGTTGTGCCATAGCATCAGTGTAAAAATAGATATAGAGGACCGCGAAGGCTCATGAGAAGTGAGAAAGAAGAGCAGCAAGATCTCGTAATAGTGGGAACGTCTCCTGAAGGTATAGAAGCGTTACCGTCCCTGATAAGTACACTAACATCTGAATTTCCCGCACCCATTATCCTGGCCTTACCTTTTGAATTAAATCGTTCCGATAATCTTGTTTCTATGCTTCAGAGACGCACTCCATTAACTGTCGAGATGGTACATGCAAACAGCGTTCTAAAAAAAGGGTGTATCTATCTTGTACCAGTCAATCAGGGGGTGGATATTGGTAAGGGGACAGTCGGCGTCTACGAAGACACTTCAAAGCAGTTAAAACCGTCTTTAGACCGACTCTTAAATGCAGCCGCACGCCTTTATGAAGAGCATCTGATCGTCGTTCTCCTGGCGAATTCAGGATCAGAAGGCATCTCCGGGATCGCCGAAGTTAAAAACACTGGTGGCATCGTGGTTGTGCAAGATCCTCAAACATTTCCCCATCTCTCCAAGTCGTTAACTTTACCACCGTCTCTGATTGACTTTGAAGTAGGTATCGAGCGGATCTGGCCTTTAATCACTGCTCTATTGAATGGGACCAGCAATTCCGCCAATGAAGAGCGGACGGAAAATGTACTGCCGCACGTGCTTGATCTGGTAAGTCGACAGGCCAGTATTGACTTTCAATTGTACAAGCCTTCCACCATCTTACGGCGCATTGGGCGTAGAATGATCGCCACTCATACTCATCTTATGAGCGATTATTATGAGTATCTGCTAACCCATCCTGAAGAAGTGGGAGAGCTTGTACAGGCTTTTCTCATTAATGTCACACAATTTTTTCGAGATGCGGAGGCTTTCAGTTTCCTGAAAAGCGAGATCCTTCCCAAAATCATTGATCGCGCGCGCGAGCGCAATCAAGTATTGCGTTTCTGGACGGCAGGCTGTGCCACTGGAGAAGAACCGTATTCGCTAGCCATGTTAGTTGTCGATCTTCTGGGGGCTGAATTACCCGAGTGGAGCGTCAAAATTTTCGCGACGGACGTAGATGAAGCGGCGATAGATTTTGCGCGGAGAGGAGTCTACGCTGATAACCTCTTGAAATTCATGTCGGAGGAATATCGGGAGCGGTTCTTCGAGCCAGCCGAACAGGGATGTCGGATCTCCAAAACTCTGCGTCAGATGGCGATTTTTGGGCTTCAGGATCTTAGTCGGAGTGCGCCCTTTCCCCGGATCGATCTGGTTCTATGTCGTAACGTCCTCATCTACTTCTCGCCAGAATTGCAGGATTACGTTCTGGACCAATTCGCCTTTTCTCTTTCCCCAAACAGCTATCTTTTCTTAGGGAAAGCAGAGACAATCCGCCCCAATCAGTCTTTTTATGAATTGCTTGACAAGCGTTGGAAAATATATCGCTGCACTGGAAAAGCCCTGCCGCTTGTTCGGGGTCAGCACTCAACACAGGTCGAGGTAGTCCGTATGGAAGATAGACCCTTTCATTCCCCGCGATCAATCAGGAAGCAACCTTTTGATCAAGATATATCTCAACCATCGCTAGAGCTTAGTCAGCTCCGCAGGTTAAATGAACTACTTCTCCGGTTCCTCTCCATTGGTGTGGCTGTTATAGATCGCTCATACCATGTTTTAACCACGAATGGATCGGCCAGACGCTTATTAGGTTTGCGTGATACCAATAATGAACAGGATTTTCTTCACTCTGTACGTGGAATTCCGTATGAACGTGTGCGTGCCGCTATAGATAGCGTGTTTAGAGAAGCCAGTAGTATTACTCTGCCCGAAGTGGAATTGGATGTCAATACTGGTGGCAATGGATGCTTCATTAACTTTACCATTGCCTTAATGAGAATGGATGCAGGCATTCCTGATCTGGCCGTCATCAGCGTTACTGATGTCACCGACCAGGTACAGATTAGAAGACAGCTTGAAATGATCCAGGTTGAGCAGACCCAGCTTACAGATGAATTAAGTTCCGCGAACAGGCGACTTAATGATATGAATAAGGAATTGCTGGATACCAATGAAGAGCTGCAAGTAACCAATAAAGAACTCCTTTTAACTCAAGAAGAGTTACAGGCGACAATAGAGGAGTTTGAGACGACCAACGAAGAGTTGCAGGCAACGAACGAAGAGCTGGAGACCAACAACGAAGAGTTGCAGGCAACGAACGAAGAACTGGAGACGACCAACGAGGAGCTGCGAGCACGAACCTCAGAATTGCAAGAACTGGCTTCAATGTTGGACATAGAAAGAAATCGTCTGGCCGATATGATCGAGCAATCGCCCTTCTATATCATGGTTTTGCGGGGTAAAAATCTATTTGTTGAGGCATTTAATCCCCGATATTCGCGCCTGGTAAAGATGGAAAAAGTGATAGGTAGACCGCTGGAAGATGTGTCTCATTTTTTCTGGGAGGAAAAGACACAGGTGTCAAAAATCGCCTATCAGGTCTATCTGAAAGGGATACCTGTGGTGACCCCACGTCTATTAACGCATGTTACCAACGAAAAAGGCGAGCTTGAAGAAAGGTATCTTGTTTATAATATCGTCCCCGTATTGGAACGAGAGATGTTGGGTAGTGTATCGGGCGTGGTTATTTATGCGTTAGATGAGACCGAACAGGAGAAAAACTCCTCGCAAGGAGAGCTAGAGAAGCTCAAAGTGCTTCTCGCAAATATTAATCAGGGAATAATGGCTCTTTATGAGAGGGGGAGTGGGAATTTATTACTGGCTAGCGATACCTACCTGGATCTACTTGCGACCCTTGAGGACATTCCGAAGGAGCACTTAAGGGAACGCAAGTGGTACGATCTAGTCTCTTTATTCAGAGATGATCGTCTGACGCAGGTCTGGGATCAGATGGGTGAGAGCAAGAAACCGTTGTTTGTACACAATGTGTCTTTGCCAGGAAGAGACGGTGCAGAGACTCTGTGGGATTATCAGTTAGATCCTTTAATGGACAGTAACCAGAAGAATGACGTTCGCTATATCCTTCTTTCCGTCAGCAGGGCAGGAAGGGAAGATGTATAGTGGAGGCTTTTGATACTCCTCCCTTCTACGACCTCTACCTTTTGTCTCGCTGGAAGCAAGCACTATCCGCTCTTCCATTATTGCTAGCACAAGCATCATCTTATTTTACTTCACAATGCTTGCGCTAGCAATAGTGGCAACACCGAAAGGAAAAGTATAGACGGTCGAAGGAGCAAAGATATCTGCAATCAATTAGTTCAAACTTCCTTGATGTTGAGCAAGAAACGCGCGCAACTGTTTTTTTGCCCGCCCGAAGTACGTCTTGGCTGTACCGGAGGGAATATTTAGCACCTGACCGATCTCTGAGAAGCGAAGCTGTGCTGTATAGCGAAGCATCACCACCTGCTGATACTTAGGTGGAAGTGAATTGATCGCCATGAGAAGCGTCTTTTGAAGATCATGCTGTTCCAGAATCTCCTCAGGCAAAGGTTGGGTATCTGGAATATCGCCGAGTGGAGTCGCGCTCTCAGCGTTTTTATCATAATCTTCGAGTTGGGAGAAATAAATGATGTGACTTTGTTCACGACGTGTAGCATCAATACAACAGTTGTGAGCAACGGTCAGCAGCCAGGGCTTAAGGGGACGAGAGTAGTCAATGCCCGGCAGGTTCTGATAAAAGCGCATGAATACCTGTTGAGATATATCGCATGCCTGATCGTACTGACCTATAATATGATAGATATAATTGAAGACTGGAGTTTGATAGCGCGTAACCAACTTTTCAAAAGCCCTTTGATCTCCCTGAAGAACCTGATCCGCCAGAACGGTATCTGAAATCTCGGGAAGGGTAGTGAGGCTTAAGAAATCTTTTGAGTGTAGCATAACCAAATCCTTTACGGAATTCTTGACAGAACAGGCTTTCTTCCACTCTATCACCTTTCTCTATTTTTTTCTATAGAATCTTTAGAAATTTTGGTTAAGAAAAAAGTTCTAAGAATAAACTAAGGAAAAAGCCTTTTACAAAAAACTCTTTTGCCGAAAGGAGATCAAAGCCCTGTCCGCTTATTGAGAAGAGATAGTAGAGAAAAGATATATATTTTGAATCTGTTTTTGATAGTGCTTAAGAAAGGTTAGAAGAGTCACAGCATCATTTGTTTCCTGCCCGACTGAAAAACGTTCCTGGAGTATTATAATGCAGCGATCGCAAAGGTACAGTTGTTCCTGCCTTTTTTCTGGCATTGACAAAGAAAACGTCAGAGCGGACTGGAGGCATTGATTTGCCTGTTGGTAACAGGATTGGGAGAAAGATGAACTTGTTGAACTTTCGGCGAGTTCCTCACAGATTTGTGCGGAGGCCAGATAAAGCTCAGAGACGCTACTCAAAGACAGATCCTGTCCCAATAATAGTTCGGGGGCCGGGACATGAGGGATCGCGAGAGATGATTGGGACAGATACGGTCCCCAATTATCGAGAAGCTGCTGAATGAGCTCCGGAAGGTAATCCGGCTGCATCAGAGCATCTAGAGTTCTTTGGCAAAGAGAAGAGGCAACCAGTAGATTGCGGGTTGCAGTGCTGGTATAGTTGCCAAACCGGGCTGTTTTTGCCTGCTGGAGATGGATCTGGACAAGCTGGGCCAGAGCTATCAAAGCGAGAGAGCGTTGATTAGGAGAAACTATCTTTGTTTGTTGAATAAAATTGAGCCAACCTAAGAGAACTTGCTGACACTGTTCCTCAGCATCTTTAAGAAGAGAGGCATTATGTGTAATCTTTTTCTGGCGTTTCCGTGCTCGTAGTCGTAGAGAGGCCTGGAGAGTCTCCGTCATCGCCAGTTGGAGGCGAGTTGTAGCCTCGTTGTAAAAATCTTTGCCTATTTGAGAGAGCATCCGGCTCTGTACAAGAAAACCAATAGCTTGCTGGGAATATTCTTCAAGCTGCTCCATAGGCAGGTCCTCATTTAAAAGTATTGCCTGATCCGCCATGTTCGTGATAAGCATCCGGGAGCAAAAACCCAGGCTTGCATAGAGAAGAGCGGTAGTTTTCACATCCTGCTGTGCTTGAAGAAGTTTTTCCGCTTGCTTATAATGATCAAAAGCCTGGGAATAGGCGCTCAAAAGCGCGCACGTTTCAGCGCAACGAAACTCAATCATAAAGTGGAGTGATGTTGAGTTCGTATAGAGACCGCTCTGAAGTAGATCCAGAGCTCGCAGATAATAAACCAGGGCAGTAGGGTAAAACTGTTGCGATTGATAATTCAGACCAAGAGCATTTAGAATGAGTGGGTGATGGTGTTCGGGGGCCAGAGCCAAAGCTTTCTCTAAAGTTACAAGAGCCGAAGAAAAGTCCTGATTTTTCTGGGCAACCATGCCTGAGAGAAAATAAAAGTGAGCCTGCTGTGTTGTTGATAGATGCTCAAGCATCTGAAGAGGGATCTCAGGTATGTTATCGGGGAGAACGATGGAAGAGAGTGGTGCCTGATCGAAAATGGTATCTAGTAATTTCCAGAGTCCCCCTTCTTGAAGGGATAAGTTGGGATAATGGGAGTTGGAAGCAGTAGCTATATTCTGAAGCTCCTCTAGCTGCTGCGAGAAAAAGTTATGTGGTTGGCCTAACTTGTCGGCAAAGAAGCGTAACGCCTGAGGAGAGGCAACCACCTTCCCAGACTCGACCGCGCTCACATAAGATTTTGAGAAACGATTATTGCCGAGTTCGGCCTGTGTTAACTCTTGTTTGCGGCGCAACCGTCGGATCTGTTCACCTAGAGGCATTTGCATATTCCCCAAGCCCTCCTAATAGAACATCATGGAAATATATGGAAAATATATTTCCTTCATTGTATGTGCTTTCACAATGTGGGTCAAGGACATCTGTACGACATCAGGGCTATTTCATGCTAGCAAGGAAGGGGTCCAGGGA
>CAXTTV010000188.1:0-9547 GCA_964247295.1 uncultured Ktedonobacteraceae bacterium
TCGTGGAGATTCTGCGTGCTGTTTCGTTGCGCACGCTTCGCGAGGCGCTCCTACCGCGCCTGAAGGGCGTTTTCGGGCGCACGGGTTGCGCCACGAGGGCCGTTGCGCATCGGGCAGAAAAGGGCCCGTAGACGTGGCGTAGGACGGCCCGTCGAGCATCGCGAAGACGTGCCGCCCGCGCCACGAAGGCCGTCGAGCATCGCGAAGACGTGCCGCCCGCGCCTGAAGGGCGTTTTCGACCGCATGGGTTGCGTGCCGCATCTGGCGCGGAGCGCCATTCATTCGGGATGTGGGACCGTGTCCCGTAGGTTGCGCACGCTTCACGAGGCGTTCCTACCGCGCCTGAAGGGCGTTTTCGACCGCATGGGTTGCGTGCCGCATCTGGCGCGGAGCGCCATTCATTCGTGGAGATTCTGCGTGCTGTTTCGTTGCGCACGCTTCGCGAGGCGCTCCTACCAGCATGGCAATGCTTGCCCGTTTTATGGTAAGATAACCCCCATGTGTAATGTCAGAAGAGGTAGGGAGATGCCGTTTTATGAGCCCACAGCCGATCACTCAAAATACGCTGTTCTATGGAGATAACCTCAACATTCTACGCGATTACATTCCCTCCGAAAGCGTCGATCTGGTCTATCTTGATCCCCCGTTCAATTCTAACCGCAACTATAATGTCCTGTTTAAAGATGAGAGTGGCACCGATAGCGAGGCTCAGATCACGGCTTTTGAGGATACCTGGCACTGGAACCAGATGGCGGAACAAACCTATTATGAACTGGTTACCCAATCGCCGGATCATGTGTCGAAGATGATGGCGTCCCTCCGCGATTTTATCGGCAATAACCAGATGATGGCCTACCTGATTATGATGGCGATTCGCCTGGTGGAGCTGCATCGGATCCTGAAACCGACGGGTAGCCTCTATCTGCACTGTGACCCGACCGCGAGCCATTATTTAAAGATTATTCTGGATACGATCTTTGGTGTGAAAAACTTTCGCAATGAGATTATCTGGAAAAGGACAACGGCCCATAGCGATACCTCACAGGGGAATGTTGTGCATATGGGGCGCATCCATGATGTGATTTTGTTTTATACCAGATCTGAACTGGCGAAACGGCAAGAAATATATATGCCCTACTCCGAAGAATATATGAATAATTCTTATCGTCATATAGATGCTGACGGACGTAAATATCGGCTCGATAACTTAACTGGCCCTGGTGGGGCGGCCAAAGGCAATCCTCAATATGAGTTTTTGGGCGTTACAAGGTACTGGCGTTATAAAAAAGAGCGGATGCAGGCGCTCTATGAGCAGGGGCGCATTATCCAGACAAAGCCTGGATCAGTCCCAGCATATAAAAGATATCTGGATGAGATGCCGGGGGTCTCGCTACAAGATACCTGGGACGATATCCCGGCGATCGGCGCGCAGGCCAAAGAACGCCTGGGTTATCCTACTCAAAAACCCCTTTCATTATTAGAGCGAATTATTCAAACGAGCAGCAATCCCGAGGAGGTGGTGCTTGATCCCTTTTGTGGGTGTGGGACGGCGATCACTGCCGCTCAGAAGCTGGGTCGCCGTTGGATCGGGATCGATATCACCCACCTGAGTATCGCGCTGCAAAAGTATCGACTTGAGGCGATGTTTCCAGGCATTCAATTTAAGGTGATTGGGGAACCGCACGATCAGGCGGCGGCCCAACAACTGGCGAAGGAGGATCGCTACCAGTTCCAGTGGTGGGCCCTCTCCCTGGTTCGGGCCAAGCCCCTCGGCGGTCAGGAGGGCAGCAAGGCCGGGAAAAAGGGCAGCGATAAGGGTATCGATGGGGTGATTACTTTTATCGATGACAATACCGGGAGGCCGAAACGCGTGCTGATCCAGGTAAAGTCCGGGCATGTGAAGTCGGGGGATATCCGCGATCTTGTGGGGACGGTCCAGCGAGAGAAGGCCGCGATTGGAGTGTTCATTACGCTGGAAGCTCCGAGCCGCGATATGCAGACCGAGGCAGTGAGTGCGGGTTACTACGAGTCGCCGGGCTGGAATCAGAACTATCCCCGTATCCAGATCAAGACAATTACTGAGCTGTTACGTGGGGATCGCATCGCGATGCCGCCCCAGTATGGGACGTTTAAGCCCGCGCAGAGGGTCCATCAGGAGGTCCTGGAGGACCAGCTCCCGATGTTCCCCGAATAGCTTCTCCCTTTGTTAAGGCAGGTCTGTTAGAAGCTTTTGAAGAGCCTGCTCATTACGTATATTGGAAACCACCTGAAGAAACAGCTTTTTGAGATGAGCACCACGGCCCATGGAAACACTTTCCAGAAAACTCTGTTGGGAAAAGGAAGGAACGGTATTCTCCCAGCTTGCCATGGTCCGTAGATCGGGTCACGTGTGGACCCGTGGGGACAGGGATCACTCCCATTGCCATCGCGATCCCCGGTCTTGTGCTGGGAAAGGGGAAAGATGATCTGACGGCGGCCATGGCACCCATACATGCTCTCGTTCCTGCGAACAAACCTGTGGCCCGATTTCCGAGCCTTTGCAGATTTGGGCTTCGGGGCACAGGTGGTGCGTCCCTTTGCCACGGGTCCACACGTGACCCGATCTACCTCATTCGACTCCCGATCCTTCTACTGGAACCTCTTCCTGCATTTCCCGACCCTGTCGTAGCGCTTCGCTGGCGACCGGACCAGTTCTTCCGTTCCCGCACGCAGGCGGCGGGCCTACGGCTGGGGTGGGACCCGCACGGTTCGGTTCCAGGGCATGCGTTTCTCTTTTCCCAACGGAGTCGCAAACGACTCCCCTACGGGGATCGTGGCATTCGTTCTTCTATTTGCATCCCGTTGCTTCACGGACCATTCTATTTGTCGATGGAGTCGACGTTGCCCTGGGTCTGGCCCTCGATGTTTTTATCCCGCGAGGAATCTCGGCTGGGTTTTTCGGCGTCAACTTTGCCTCCGGTGACGGACTCGCTTTGATTGCTTGAGAGCGGTTGCCCATCCACCTGATCCCGGCGGCTCATGATCTCTTCGTTGGCCCCCATCGGTGAGGCCGAGCCCACGGTATCCCGTTGATAGGCCTTGCTGCCAGAACCGGCGCGGGTCGGGTTCCCGGCCCCCATGTTGACTGTTTCGTTATGTGGGCTGGTCTCTCCTGTCTCTGGATGCATGGGAGAGAGAACGTTGGAGTTAATATTACTGCTTTGCTGGGCCGGGGGCTGCTCTTTTTCCGGCTGCTGATCTTGATCTTGCTCTGCCATTGGACCGTACTCCCTTCAGGGGTGTATTGACTTGTTTCCTCTGAAGGGACACGGCACGACAGAATGAAAAGTAACAATTGGATAGATAAACTTCGATATTTGGATTAGATGGTGAGATCCCAGATTGTCAGCCCATCGGAGAACAGTGAGGGCTTGCAGGAAAATCGGTAATCGTGGATGTTGGCCGGAACCTTAAAGGGAACGACGCCCTTCACCTGATCCCCATTCTCGACAGTGCCATCCGGGGTTGAGGCTGTGGAATCGCCGGTGTAGAAAGACTCTTCGTATTTCTGACCATCTTTATCCCGTAGAGTGAACATCAGGAAGCTGCTCAAGGTTTGTGCTTTTCCACTTGTATTTTTCGCGGTCAGATTGACGAGCGCGAAGACATTGCCATCACCAGGTTTCTCAAACTCGCTTCCCTGGCTGGTCTTCACCGAGTTGATGGTTATCTGCCAGATCCCGCCGACGTTTACGACTTCCCCAAGCTTGAAATGCTGGCCCGAGGAGCTTTGACCGCTGGTCTGCGGGGTTGTCCCATCCGCTGGTTGCGTGGTCGCCTGCTGCTGATTGTTCCCGCTGGTGTTTGCCCCTGGCGTCGCGACCGTTCCGGTATTGGGTGTTGATGTTTTCACGCCATTACTGACCAGGCTGGAGACGGCGGCGGTGATGCCTACACAGGCCACAACTACGACGACCAGCCCGATCAGCAGGCCGATCAGCCAGGGGTTGCGCTTCTTCTGCGGAGGTGGAGGCGAATACGGATACGTCCCCTGGGCAAATTGCGTAGGGGCATATTGATCATTATTCATATACGGATTTGATGGCGTTGGTGGATTATACGGTCCGTTGTTGTATGGAGGCTGCGGTTCCTGTGGGTTCGGAGGATACTGATTCATCTGTATTTTTCCCCTAAAAGATAAAGATGGAGACAATCAAAATCGCTTTTATAGATACCCATCAATATTTGCACACCTGTTTGTACGGCACCTTTCTTCTGTCAGAACAATACACACGCGAATCAAGGAAACATTACGCGCTTTTTAAGCGGAGAGTCGTAGCGCAAAGTATGATTGAGGCATAGAAATAATAGGATGTATCAGCAGGAATCGAATCTGGCCCATCTCCTTACTCGTAAGAGCATTTGTATCAACTTGCACAAGATTACCACTTAATGCATGTAAAATCAACCCGTAGCGCAGCGGTTGATCAGCCGAACGTCCATCAACCGATTCCCCCGCCACGATGATGAGAAAATGGGGTCCTCTCACGGGATCGCGATGGTGTGGTAGGTGAGATAGGAGAGCGAAACGCCCCGTTCGGGCGCGGGTAGGAGCGCTTCGCGAAGCGTGCGCACGGTCTGAAGTTCTATCCTGCAACTCGGATGGATGGCGCGCCGCGCCAAGAAGCGGTACGTCATCGCTACGCTCGACGGGCCGTCCTACAGCAGGTACACTGCCCTCCTCTTCTCCACACCGATCGTCTTCGTGGCGAGCGGGTGACGTTCCCAGCATCGGGAAACATTCGTGGACCCGTAGCCCGGTGATTTAGACTCCTTCATCCTAACGAAAAAAATAGCAAATGATCCGTTTTCTTATCATCTGCTAAGCATAAGATGTATACTGGAGTAAGAGAGAATATCAAAACCTGGAGGAATGATGCCCGAAGCAGTCCACAATTATACTCTGGAGCAATATTTCGAGCTTGTTGCCTCAGAACCCGAGCAAAAAATTGAGTACATTAATGGCAACATTCGCATGATGACTGGCGGAAGCGTCGCTCATGGGCAGGTAGCAATCAATATTGCGATACTGTTGGGAATAGTTCTGCGCCCCTCTGGATGCAATGTAAACAGTTCGGATGTGGCAGTGCGCCTGAGGAATACACGGTTTTATTATCCAGATGTTTCCGTTTCCTGTGATCCTGCTGAACGAGCGAAAAAGTATATTGAAGCTCCAACGGTTGTTGTCGAGGTTCTCTCACCCTCGACCGAAAGTACAGACCGTCTTGAAAAGCTTGTTGCCTATCAGGAACATCCAACGATTCAGGATATTCTGTATGTAGATTCTCGCAGCCGCTCTATCACTCATTACCAGCGGCTCGCCCCAAATAAATGGGAACAGACAAACTATTTTAATAATGAAGACCTTATTGAGCTAAAAAGTATCGGAGTCTCTTTCAGCCTGGCTGAGGTGTACGAAAAGATCTATCTGGAACAAAACGAAACGCAGGCAGAGGGATAGCATCTTCTCTCATAAACCCTTTTATTCCTCTTCTTCCACACTAGCAGCTTCCGCATCGCGTTTCATCATTCGTAACAAACTGGCATAGTTTTCTTGTATTTCTTTTGTAAGAGGGTGCTTGTTACCTAGACCCTGCTTTCTGATCTGTAAAGCTCTTTTATAGAGTGGCTCCGCTTCGGTGTACTTATTTAGATTTCTGTAGAGGCTTGCTAATCCCCCGAGAGCATATGAGACATCAGGATGTCCTGCTCCAAGATTCTTCTCCCAAATTTGTAAAGCTTTTTTATAGAGCGGCTCTGCTTCATTGTATCTTTCTTGCATTGTATAAAGAATAGCTAATCCATTAATGGGATTCGCTACATAAAGATGTTCTACTCCAAGATTCTTCTCCCAAATCTGTAAAGCTTTTTTATAGAGCGGCTCCGCTTCTCTATATTTTCTCTGCTCTAGGTACAAGTTCGCCAAGTTACTAAGAGGTTTTGCTATAAGCGGATGCTCTGGACCTAGGATTCGTTCCCGGATTTGTAAGGATTTTTTGTAGAGCGATTCTGCCTCTTTGTACCTGCCCTGTAATGAATAAATATTTGCAATGTTGTTGAGTGGATATGTTAGATTGGAATTCTCTTTACCAAAGCTTTGCTCAATGATTCGCATCGCCTGTTGATTCAATAACTCCGCCTCACGATATTGTGCTGTTTGCTGTAAATAATTTGCTGTATTTAGTAGAAGGCTTAAGATTTCCGAAGATGACATTTTTTCTTGATTAATCAGTTCTATACATCGCAGTCCTTGAGGCAAAAGAAGACGACAGATTTCCCAATCATCTGCTTTAGTCCCGTCTGGGAAGGCCTGATTGACGGCGTTGACAGTGTGTTCCGCCCATTGGCGCTCGGTCTTCTCGTCCAACGAGTCTCTGAGGACGGTCTGGACTAACCGATGGATCGAGAGGGTTTTCTGCTCCCGGTCCCGCCTGAGCAGAGAGTAGTTGAGTAGCTCCCCTAATGCTTCGTTCCATCTAAAGGGGTCTTCGGCAATTTGGGCCAACCTTTTACTCCAATAACTGGCCCCTTGCTGTACAAGATCTTCGGGGATGGCGTCTGGGTCCAGAAAGGCACAGGCCCGCAAGAGGTCTGCCGCCGCCGGGCTGGCCCGCTCTACCCGCTCAAAGGCCAGCTTCCAGGTGGTCGCCACGGGATCAGCATGACTACTGGTCCCCTTGCCCCGCTTCCCAAGCAGCTTTGTGCGCACCGCCCGATCCCGCTGATAGAACTTCAGATATTCCCCAACGGTGCATTGCGTCTCATCTATATAGGCCCCCGCCTGATCCAATGCCAGGGGCAGCCCCCCGACCAGATGGGCGATCTCCCGCGCCGCCTGCTGGTTCTCTGACCGGGCATCCTCTAGAATCTGCCCTGGCTTCAGCAGATGCGCGCGCTGTAACAACAGCTCGGCCCCCAACCGCTCGTCAAATTGCCTGACCTGAAGGGGCGTCGCCTGCGGCTCCGTCTGGGCCAACCTGGTTGTCAGCAGGATCGAGCCAGCCGGATTGGTGGGTAGAAAATCGTAGAGGATCGTGAGATCATCGGCATTATCGAAGACCAGTAGCCAGCGCACATGGGTGGTGAGCCAGCGCAACGCCGCCTGGACAATTTTCATCTGCTCCGTCTCCTGCTGCTGAGACAGGCGCAGAAGCTGGGCGATCGTCACAAAATCGGCGATCAGCGTCTCGCGATGCTCGGCGCGTACCCAGAACACATAGGGATACAGCTCGCGATAGCGATAGGCATATTCCAGAGCGAGCTGGGTTTTCCCGATCCCCCCGAGGCCATTGACAGCCTGGATCTGGGTCACCGCCGTAGTGGTACCCCGGAGAAGGTTCTGGTGAAGCCGGGTCAAAAGATCTTCCTGGCCCAGAAAGAAAGGATTGCGGGGGAACGGCACCATCCAGATTTGCTCCGGCGGAGGCTCCTGTGGACCGGCTCCTTGAAAATGCATATTCACCGTTGAATAATCCCCGATGATCTGTCCCTGAGTGGGACCGCTCTGCTCAACGTAGAACTTGCGAGCATCCTCTGGATTACTCATCGGCGCATCCCTGTCCTTCCTTTAGTTCTCATCCATAGAGTCCTCTGAATGAGGAGTGAGAGAATTCTACCCGATAGATACAAAAAAGCATCTTCTTACGGATCTAGTAACTTACACACGACAAGTTATTATATTCACATGTATGAATATTTTCAACTCGAGCTCCCCTTGAGGGGTGTAATGTATTTTTTTGCCGTGGCAGGGAAAAAGGTTCCTTCAGGCGTTGGAAGCGCCATGGGCAACCGATCCCGTTCCACGAAGACGATATGTGGTGAGGATGGAAAGGGCGGTTCACCTGCCGTAGGACGGCCCGTCGAGCGATCGCGATGACGTGCCGCTTCTGGCGCGGTACGCGCCATTGGTGGGTAATGGGTTCTCAAGGGGTTCTTTTTGGGCCATCCCGCTCTTTTTCTGGTCCTCCTCTTTCCGCTTTTTAGACAATGACAGGTATTACATTAATTAGAAGCCCCTAACGCAGAATCATATAACCACAGGAGCATGATTATGGAGATTAAGAAAAAAACATCTGAAGCAAAATTTCCACCTCGCTACCCTGACTTTGACTACTCAACTCCAGGATTTTACTTCGTGACCATCTGCACCTTTCATGAAAGCGGTTATAAATGGCGTCATCCCTTCTTTCAGCCTGATTACAAACCTGAGGAGATCAGGCGGATAATCAATAAAGCCTGGGAAAGGCTCCCACTGTATTACAACAATCTGGCAATTGACGAGCGGATCATCATGCCTGATCATCTGCATTTCCTTGTTCATCTACTTGATGCGAAAAAGGAAGACCGCTGCTCATTAATCAGCGCAGTTGGACAGTTTAAAGCGCGTATCACAAATCAATGGAAGACATGGTATCCTCAGGTATTTGACCAGAAAGCTCCAAAATATCTCTGGCAGATCAGTTTTTACGATACAATTATCCGTAGCGAGAAACATTTAGAGAACACACGTCAATATATTCGTAATAATCCTTTAAAGTTATTGAGATCTCAGGACAATGAGGCCGAAAACCGTTTAGATATGATCGCAACGGGTACCAGGCAGCCAATTATTCCCTGGTCATAAAGGTAGGGGCGTGAGGCAGCCCATGAACCGAAGTTGCTTTCGGAGTTGCAGGATTTCCCGAGAGGTGCGGCACGTCTTCGCTCTGCTCGACGGGCCATCCTACGCCACCTGAAGGGGTCATCTCCAGGGAACGGTATCGGGCCTGTTCCTCTCGCGTGACTCGACGAGCCGCCCTACGCCACATACACGGGTCCTTTTCTCCTACTCTTTTTCCGGTGATCCCCCAAAGTGCTGGTTGATGGTATTGTGGTCCCCGATGCTCTGACCCTGGACATTGCCGGTGATCTGAATATTGTATTTGCCCTTGCTATTCTGCTGAGGCTGGACCAGCTTCAGGATCTGCTGGGCTGCCGCCAGCACCTCCGGGTCCTGCTCCAGAGAGGCCGAGACAATCTCCTCCTCAAGAAAGGATCGGCGGCCCGAAGAGTCGGGGTTAGCCTCAAGCCGGGCAATCGCCTCGACCACCTCGCTTTGGGGTCCATGCTTCCTCGCGATCAGATCTTTCAGTTTATGATAGGCATCGGGGAGAGCATCTTTAACCGTATCGGTCACCCCGGAGAGCGCTCCGGCGGCCACCGCCGTAATAATCGCCGTCGTCACAGGGTCCATTTCTCCATCTTTCCTTTTATATTCAACATTATCACACAATTAGAATTATATTCATCTATCAAGCATTTTTCAATCTGAAACCACAGGAAATGGCCCAACCAATCGGGTCGGAGAGCAAGCAAGCTTCGTAGGGGAGTCGCGTGCGACTCTGTTGGGAAATTTGGCGAAAGATCGAAGAAGGAAGGGCCCGTGGACGCGGCGTAGGACGTGCCGCATCAGGCGCACCGCGCCATTCAATTGGGATGTGGGACCGTGTCCCGTACGTTGCGCACGCTT
>CAXTTV010000189.1:0-9528 GCA_964247295.1 uncultured Ktedonobacteraceae bacterium
GCGCTGGGGGTGTGCTTGGAGCAACAATTGGTGGCGCGGTTATTGGCGCGGCGGCTGGTGGGCTGATCGGAGTGCTGACCAACATGGGTTTACCTGAGGATGAGGCACGTTACTACAACCAGGAGCTGGAGTCTGGTCGCACGCTGATCACTGTTCAGGCAAACGGTGATCGTCAGCATCAGGACGCACTGGGTATCTTGCGCAGTTATGGTGCCTACGATGCCTCAACCCGAACAGCCCCATCAGGATCAGTAGACGCCCCTTCCACAACTTACTCAACCCAGAGTCCGGAACCCCTATCCGTAAACAATACGATTCACAGCAATCCTACACAGCTAGAGACCCCTATAATACCGTCCACCTCAACCACACCGATCGAGACAACCGATCGTACAATTCGGCGTGATCCTCTCCTACCCGATGAGCGTATCTAGCGCGCTAAGACTTTACATGTCTCTTGTACAAATAGAAAAGTAGAGGCGAGTGGGAACGAACCTGACCAAAAGGCCGTTCTCATTCGCTCTTTCCAGGTGATACAATGCAGACGCGTGGGTTGTTGAGGCAGCACACGTGTTTTTCAAGAGCAGTAGACGTTCCGGCATACGAGACGGCTAGAAGCTCTTATTTATTGGAAGGAGAACACAGAGTTATGGCTTTTGAATTACCCCCACTTCCATATGCATATAATGCTCTGGAGCCCTATATCGATGAGCAGACAATGCAACTGCACCATGATAAGCACCATGCGACGTACGTCACAAACCTGAACAATGCTCTAAAAGAACATGCCAATCTGGCGAACAGCAATATTCAGGATCTGATCGTCAATCTGAATCAAGTGCCGGAGGCAGCTCGGACGGCGGTCCGCAACAATGGTGGTGGTCACTTTAACCACACTATGTTCTGGGAGATTATGGCTCCTGGTGGCAGCAAACAACCGACAGGTGAACTGGCATCGGCGATTCAGCAGACATTTGGTTCTTTTGATGCTTTCAAGACAGCGTTTAATGATGCTGGGGCGAAGCGCTTCGGTTCCGGCTGGGCCTGGCTGGTCCTCGATCAGGGCGGTAAACTCCAGGTGATCTCGACCGCTAACCAGGATAATCCTCTGACTGACGGGCATTTTCCTGTACTGGGCAACGATGTCTGGGAACATGCGTATTATCTGAAATATCAGAACCGTCGCCCAGAATATCTGGCGGCTTGGTGGAATGTTGTGAACTGGGATGTGGTGGGCAAGCGCTTCCAGCAGGGGCGCAGCCGCTAGTCTAACTGGTAGCACAATTTAGAAAGAGCCCGACAAAGGTGTCGAGCTCTTTCTGTATTCCATCCTACGTTCGTCGCTCTAGCGCTTCATTAATCTAAAGGCGATATTAGGACCAAGATCCTGCTTTTGCGCAAGGTAGGTCCAGAGCAGCCCCATCGACTCCAACCACCGGGCATGCTCCAATGGTCCACAATCCACAGCATCAAAGCCCAGGCTCTCCAAGACACGCAATACCAGAGACTTTGAGATCTCATGATCTCCACAGACAAAGGCACTAACAGGATCTTTGCCATAGCGCGGATTCGCCATATTGCTCACACCTACGGTATTTAAGGCTTTAATAATGTAGGCGTCTGGAGCCCAGCCAGCGATCTGCTCCGCCGCTGACGTATCTCCCAACGCCAGTCCCGAAAGATCAGGTTTCACTGGATTTGTACAATCAAGGATGATCTTCCCGGTAAGATCTCCCAGGGTCTCAATCAACCCCTCTACTTCTTCCCAGGGAACATCTAATAAGAGCATTTCACCAAAGGCCGCTGCCTGTCGAGGAGTTCCATGGGCGGCATCGGGTCCATATTCCTGAGCCAGTTTTCGCAATTTCTCTTCATCGTGCGTGAAACTGAACATCACGCTATGGCCCTTATTCAAAAGGCCCTTTCCAATAGTTGCCCCCACGTTTCCAGAA
Source organism: uncultured Ktedonobacteraceae bacterium (assembly GCA_964247295.1). Taxonomy (GTDB): domain Bacteria; phylum Chloroflexota; class Ktedonobacteria; order Ktedonobacterales; family Ktedonobacteraceae; genus CAXTTV01. The sequence goes on from CAXTTV010000189.1 coordinate 1,953, forward strand.
CCGAGAATTCCAAAATTCATAAATAAAGGTTCCCTTTTTCTTCCGAACCCGGTGGCCCAGGTGCGGTTAACTATCTTTCCTTTATATTACACGGTGGTAAGCATAGTAGAAACAATTACTCTAAGAAATCTTAGGAAAGCGAGAAAGGAAGAGATAGGGAAGGGATTAACGACTCATCTGTTCACTATCCAGCCAGATAGTCACTGGTCCACTATTAAGCAGCTCAACCTGCATCTCGGCTCCAAAAACCCCACTCTCTACAGGCAAACCAAGAGCGGTTAACGCGATTTTGAAGCGCTCGAAAAGCGGCTCGGCCAGCTCTGGGGGCGCGGAATCTAGATAGCTAGGGCGACGGCCCTTTCGAGTATCGGCATAAAGTGTAAACTGTGAGACCACCAGTGCCGTCCCCTGAATATCTAGAACTGAGCGGTTCATTTTCCCCTGCTCGTCGGCAAAAATCCTCAGATTGACAATCTTTTCTGTAAGCAATTTGATCTCGGCCTCGCCATCCCCATGCCCAACTCCCAGTAAGACCAACAATCCAGGGCCAATCAGACCAACTACCTTACCCTCAACAGTTACGCTGGCCCGGCTGACTCTTTGTAGCAGTGCTCTCATACCTTACTCCGATCTCTTTATTTCGAGGCCAGTATATCATACACCGACGCCTTCAATCCCAGAGATCTTGTAGGGAAATTGCTCGCGACTAGAAGAAGAGGTTCCTGTGCAAGAAAAGACTCGAATGGGGTAGATCGGGTCACCTTCCTTCGATGACCCCATTCCTTTCTTTTCCCAATAGAGAAGCAAGCAGATTTTTATGACTGCTTGCTTCTCTACTAGTTTAAGCGGATATGGAGTTAGTTTGCTTTGCCGTTGTAGCTATCGGAGACAATGACATCGTCAAAGTAGTCGGTACCACCGTTGGCAATTCCCAATATCAATACCCCATAGCTCTGGCTCTGCGAGAGATCTCCATTAAAGGCTCCGATCGAAGTCCCGTTGAGCCAGACCTCTCCATGTCCGTTGGTAGTCTGATTGGCCTGAATTTCAACAGTATACCAGGCGTTATCGGTCAGCACATTGGTATTTGTATAGAGATCATAGCGCTTGCCAGCAGCGTTCCAGAAGGAGATGTCCAGCCCTTGTCTCCCTTTATCATAGTAGACAACCCATTGATTGTGTGAGGAATTATCCTGCCCAATAGCAATGGGATTGGTACCACTTAAGCCGGACATGCGGAAGGCAAAACGAGTATAACTTTGTTTTGGAGAACCGCTAAAGGTAGTCGCGATCAATTCATACTGGTTTGAGGGAGTTGTAAATTTGACCGCCTTCTGGCCCTTATTTACGACCGGGCTTTGAACTGTGGCTGTGCCATTCCCCATAGCCCCATACGTCCACTTGTTCAAAGTTCCACTTTCAAAATCGTCATTATAGTAGACTTTCGCTGTAGGAGGGCTGGCCTGTCCGGTTCCACTCAATGCAATGGCCTGAGGGCTATTGGCGGCGTTATTGGCAAGAGTGATACTGGCACTCCTGGCCCCGGTCCCTCCTGGCTTGAAGCTGACGCTAAGATTACAACTGGTGCCAGGCGAGAGGCTGGCTGGACAGGTATTGGTCTGCACGAAATCGCTCGCATTCGATCCTGTGATCGTGATCCCGCTAATGGTAAGATTAGCATTGCCACTATTAGTTAAAACCACCGACTGCGCAGAAGAGGTAGTACCGGTGTTCTGGTTCCCGAAGGTCAGGCTGGTTGGACTAAGACCAACGGCTGGCGTACTTGCGATCCCAGTTCCACTCAATGCAACACTTTGGGGGCTATCGGGGGCTCCGTCTGTGATCGTAACGCTACCACTCCGCGCTCCTGTCGCTCCCGGCGTAAATGTCACATTGATGGTGCAACTCGTGCTAACGGCCAGACTGCTTGGACAGGTATTGGTCTGCGCGAAATCGCTCGCATTCGATCCTGTGATCGTGATCCCACTCATTGTCAAAGCTATGGTACCGTTATTGGTGACGGTAATCACCTGCGCGCCACTGGCTGTGTTCACAATCTGATTCTTAAAGTCAAGGGTTTTGGGCGTCACCAGTGCACTCTGAGTCGTACTGTTGGGAATAGCACGGCTATTAGCGATCGCGGCATCGTCGAAGTAAGCGGTCCCAACAACAGTATTTTCCAGAATAAGCTTGCTGTAGCTCTGAGTAGCCGTAAGATCGCCGTCAAAGTTACCGATAGAGTTTCCGTTCAGCCAGACCTCACCATGACCACTGGTCACCTGGTTCATCTCTACCTCAATGGTATACCAGGTATTCGGTGTGACGGCATTCTGATTCGTGTAAAGGTCATAACGCTTACCTGCTCCATTCCAGAAGTAGAAATCGAGCCCCTGTCTACCACTATCATAGTAAACCACCCATTGATTGTGGACGGCGTTGTCTTGCCCTGAAGCAATCAAGGTAGTATCGCTTAGACTAGAGAAGCGGAACGCAAAGCGAGTATAGTTGTGGGTAGGAACATTATTGACGGTCGTTGAGACCTGTGTAAACTGGGAAGCGGCATTCGTAAACTGAGCGGCATTGCGACCGGTATTCACCACAGAACTTTGAACGGTTCCAGAACCGTTCCCACTAACACCATCGGTCCAGCCACTGAAATCCCCGCTCTCAAAACCATTGTTAAAGTTAACGACGGTGTTCGTACTTACACCAGTTCCATTGAGATTAACAACTTGGGTGGCCTCGCCCTCACCGTCGCTGTTATCGGTAATGGTGATGGCGGCGCTTCGGGAGCCAGCGGCTGCCGGTGTAAAGGTAACGCTGATCGTACAATTGGCGTTCACGGCTAACGTCGATGGGCTGGTCGGACAGGTATTGGTCTGCGCGAAATCGCTGGCCTGTGTCCCAGAAATCACGATACTACTGATTGTCAACGGAGCCGCTCCATTATTTGTCAGAGTGACGCTCTGAGAATTACTGGTTGAACCCACGTTCTGATTGTTGAAGGTCAGATTACCTGGATTTAAGTGAATCCCAGGGGTAACTGATACCCCTCCTCCACTGAGTGAAACTGTTCGAGGGCTTCCATTCCCGTTATCAGTAATCACCAGATTAGCGGAACGGGCGTCCGATGAGTTGGCCTGAGGCGTAAAGGTGACGCTGATTGTACAACTGGCGTTGGTCGCGAGAGAGCTTGAAGAGGGAGGGCAGGTGTTGGTCTGTGTAAAGTCACTGGCATTGGTACCAGTAATCGCGATGCTGCTGATCGCCAAAGCAGACCCGGTGCTATTCGTGAACGTCACCGATTTAGTGCTGCTGGTACCGATCGTCTGATCTCCAAAGCTCAAGTTGAGAGGATTAACTGCCACACCAGGGCTGGCGACTACTCCGGTACCGCTTAATACAATCGTCTGTGGGCTATCGGAAGCATTATTGACCAGGGTAATGTTGCCAGCGCGCGTTCCGATCGCGTCAGGAGTAAACGTGACGTTGATTTTACAACTGGCATTCACGGCCAGGCTTGTGCCACAGGTGTTGGTCTGCGTGAAATTGTTGGCATTCAATCCCTGAATCTGAATGTAGCTAAAGGTAAGTGCACTGGTACCGCTGTTAGTAATGGTCACAGTCTGCGTAGGACTGGTTGTATTCACAGTCTGATTGCCAAAGCTAAGATTAGTTGCGCCCAGGCTTACCGCCGAGCCAGAAGCGATTCCCAAGCCGCTTAAGGCGATCACTTGAGGGCTCGCGGTATCACTATCCGTCAGAGAAATCCAGCTTTGTCGAGAACCAGCGGCAGTCGGCGTAAAGGTAGTGTTGATAGTACAGCTTGCGTTAGCCGCCAGACTGCCGGGACAGTCATTGGTCTGGGTAAAATCGCCGGCCTGAGCGCCTGTAACGGCAATCTTGCTCATATTGATAGAGGATGTACCGCTATTGGTCACTTTCACAGCCTGAACCGCGCTCGTCGCATTAACACCCTGATTTCCAAAAGCGAGATTACTGGCACTGAAGGTAACATTTGACTTTGGGGGTGTTGAAGTGCCAGCAAAGGCATTGAGAATATTAGCCGTCGTTTTCTGAATACCAGTATTGGTATAGGTATTTCCCAGGACACTTGCCAAACCCAAACTCCACTCAATGGTGCCAGAGGCAAAAACTTTAGCGCCGCTGGGAGCAGTATAGAGGGTGGAATTGGAGAAAGAGCTATAGCCCCCACAACATCCATGGACGGGCGAGTTGGAGAGCACTATTGTATTGGGTGGAGTAAAGCTATTGTTAAAGACCCGATCGTACTCATAACCGACGATTCCAGGAACTGAGGAACCATCGACAAAGCCACTGCCGGCATAGATCCAGCTTGAAGCGTTCTGCACAACATAGGGGTAGTCATTGTCTTCCTGCTGCTCATACATCACTCCGAGCAGGCCATTCTCAGGCTGGTTGACAACTGGATCGCGCCAGAGCGTTGTGACCAGCGAATTGTTGGTGTTCCAGAGAGGATCAGGGCCGGGGGCAGTATTAGAGGTTGCGAAATCTTTATAGCCGACCTCAACCCGGTTAGCGACACCAGCGGCGCTGGGCTCGAAGCGGATCTGCCAGTACGAAACGTTAGCTGAGAAAAAGGCCACATTCACGCCAGCATTAATCGCATTCTGCACGGCATTGTGCATGCCCATCGACCAGTATTCATCATGGCCCACCGATAAAAAGCCTTTATGGCGCTGGATCTCGCTGGCGTGAGCTTCGGTATCTATATTTGTGGTATAGGCAACATTGTACCCCTGCTGCTCCATCCAGTAGACAAATTTGTATTCATAAAAAAAGTAATGGCCCGCGCCATTGCTATCGCCAGGATTGAATGGGCGATCAAAAGAAACCTTGGTCGCATGTGGATAGGAATACTTTGATTTATCGGTCAGGTTATTATAAAGGCTGGTTCCCCCCCAGGTATTATAGGCCTGATAGGTTGTGACACTGGTCTGGAAAAGCAGATCTTCGTTCCCACCATCGTTTCGGACAGTAAAGAAAATGAAGCTGGATTTGTTTGTAGAAGAGGTTAGCTTCGCCAGATAGATGCCGCTCACCCAGTCAGAAGGGATTGTCACGGTCGTCGATTTCACCCAGCTTGAGCAGGAGATTATTCCCGTCACTTTGTCCGGCGCAGGTACCGCCTGATGCTGACCAGTAAAGCTCCCTAAGGAAGTGATCAAGCGCGCCCCAATCCCCTGGTAATAGCCAGTACGAAAGATATCTACTTTAAAGCTTGGCGCGACTGTCGTCACATAGAGGTCCAGTGACTCACCATGGTTCACACTAATTTTCGAGCCAAAGCCAGAAATTGTGTCGGGAGCGATATCCGAAGCGAAATCGTTCCAGCCAGATGTCCCCGGCTTACTATTTTCAATCTGTATAGGGTTTGAGCTAGCGGCCTGGGCTTGCGGAACAAAAAAAAGAGGGTGATGAAAAATGGTATATGGTAATCCTGTGAATAAGAGCGCCGCCAACAATCCACTGGCCAGCACAATCATACATTTATTCCTGACTATCCCATTACCCTGACGCTGCATACAATCATCCTTTTCTGACCCTTACCAGATAGGGGTAAACGAGCCGTGATACACATTTTTTAGGGGACTATGCTGTCAAATTTCACCAAAGGAACAGAACACATAGTCAGACATGCTTTTCCGTCTAAAGCTTAAGCTATAGGGTGTAAGAATCCGGTATAGTTCTGGTTGTGAAATTATGGATCAAATGGGGTAATGGTTTTAGTGAGGTGAAGATTAAGAAAGGGGTCTTCAGTATTTATTTAAATAACTGAAGACCCCTTTCTACTCTAATCTAACTTTATTTACGGTTTTGGAGGCTCTAAAGCTAGAACGGAGGGGACCAATTCAGGGTATGCGAGTCGAAGCAGTTGATATCCAATACCTGCCAGTCCAGTCATTAATCCCGGCGTCTCAATGCCTAAAGGAACACCGGTTAGCCAGCTCTGCCTCTGTATGCTCTCCAGGATCATAGCAGTGTACTTTTCTACATCAGGTTTTAACTCTGGATACTTTTCAGAGGCCAGAAGAAGCACATCCAGATTTCCCAGATCGCCATGACAGAGCGAATGGTTCATTCCCCATCCCCGCGCCAGAGTGGTATGTAACGCTGTGACAATCTCTTGCTGGATAGCCTCATCTTCAATATATGGCAACGATTGTACCCGTCCCAGGGCAATCCCTGGCGCTCCATTGCACCAGGCAACCATATAGGCCGTTTCGTCAGGCGACTGGGCGTTCCTAGATCGCAGGTCCGGCCAGTTGCCTTCCTTTGAGGAGAAAATCCCACGCTCATACTCCATCGCGGACTGGGCCATCTTGTAAAAGCGCCTCTCACCACTGGCATCGGCCAACTGGAACAAACTCAAGGCGATACCCGCAGATCCATGAGAGAAACCAGTCAGAGCAACTTCTTGTTTTGGACCACACCAACCTGCTCCCCTGGTCTGGAGCTGGGCATGTGTCAGTAGATGATCGCCACAACGAACCGCCAGATCCAAAGCTTTCGATGAAGAAGAGACAGTATACAGACTTAACAAACTGAGAATACATCCAGCGCTTCCCGCGATAAGATCATACCTCTCATCACCATCAATACCTTGTTCTACGATTTCCATAACAGAATCTACATCTTCAAGCAGACTTTTGTCATTCCAAAGAACGATAAGATGAGAATAAAGGTAGAGAAGCGATCCCAGGCCATTCATCGCTCCGATCAGCGGCTTATACTCAAGAATCTCTTCTTGAGGTAAAGCAACTAATTGTTGAATATATGTTTTTATCTCATTGAGAGCCATTCTCGCCAGATGTGTATACTGTGTCTGACCAGTGATACTTCCCAGATATGCGAGGAACAGAATGATGCCCGAAGTTCCGTCATAAAGATCCGCCCCCAGGGGATGAACGGTCCAGGTAGATTCCTGGGCCAGGGTTATGCCTACCCAGCCCACGCTTTGTTCATGGCTAACAGAAAGAGTGTGAAGATGATCTCCAACGGCACAGGCGGCGGAACGAAGGTCGTCTGGCAGAACCGGAGCGGCTTCCGGTCGTAATGTGGAGTGCTTAAAAACAATATTCTCGTGGATGCCCCGCGACATCGTGGCAAACGAGGCTTGAATAAACCATTGTTGCACCTGTAAGTCCCGCTCACTCAAACTTTGAATACGGCGTTTGACGCTGGAGAGCGCGCTTTCCTCAAAGTAGTTGGGGATCTCCTCTCCCCGGCTCGTGTAGAGATGACGCGATCCTGGCCGGGCAGTAAAGAGTGGAATATCACCTTCAAGCAGATCTGTGCGTTCAGCGGTAATTAAGGGTATTAGATAGGGGGAGCGTTTCACAGCATTCCAGAGCTGATCTATATAGTGCTCACGATCAGCATCATCCCTCAGAACGTCGGGGTGAAAGCTTTCAATTAGGAGTTTATGATAGAGGCGTGTGGAACGGGCCACAAAGCGTGTCTCGACATGGGCAAAGGACGGCAACACCTCTTCTACCAGGGCCTTACGGTACTTAAGTAGCAATCCATACAT
>CAXTTV010000190.1:0-9422 GCA_964247295.1 uncultured Ktedonobacteraceae bacterium
TACTGACATTTTCACTGATCTCTCTTCCCCTGACAATATCACTGATCCGTAACAGGTCAAAAAAAACTACTTGACGGATGTATAAGAGAATGTTATACTCTTTTGTGTTCCAGATAACGGGGTGTAGCGCAGCCCGGTAGCGCACTACAATGGGGTTGTAGTGGTCGGAGGTTCAAATCCTCTCACCCCGACTCGGCAGGCGAGGCAGGAAATGTCAAGAGATTGGTTTCCTGCCTCGCTTTATATTCTCTATCAGCAAAATCTACTTCTCATAAACATACAAATGGTAGCAAAACGTCAATCCAGGAGTATATCTATATTATGCTTCGTACTAAGGAGGGGATATTTTTGCAACTACATACAATTCGGTATACACAATCGGAATTTGGTAAAGAAGAGCTTCCTATGATTGAGGAAGAAAATGACATAACAAAGATACAGTCAACTGTAATAAATGGGGACTCTCTCAATGTATTAAAAAAAATACCCTCAGAGTTTGTTCGCACTGTTATCACTTCACCGCCCTACTGGTCTCTCCGAGATTATGATATGCCAGGGCAGATAGGCTCGGAAGAAAATGTTGACGATTATATAGATGCATTAGTTGAAATATTTGAGCAGGTATATCGAGTTTTAGCCAGAGACGGTACTCTCTGGCTGAATATTGGAGATAGCTATACGTCAGGCAATCGAACGTGGCGTGCTCCTGATAAGAAGAACCCCGTCCGAGCAATGTCTTATCGTCCCCCAACCCCTCAAGGGCTAAAGCCTAAGGAACTTGTAGGTATTCCATGGAGGCTGGCTTTCGCTCTTCAGGCAGCAGGATGGTATCTAAGGTCAGACATCATTTGGAGAAAGCCAAATGCTATGCCAGAATCTGTTAAGGATCGACCGACCCATTCACATGAATATATTTTTCTCCTTACTAAATCAGAGAAATATTATTACAACAATGCGGCTGTCCGAGATATTAACAACACTAATATGCGTTCTGTCTGGGATATCAATACACAGTCTTTTAGCGCGGCCCACTTTGCAACCTTTCCCCCAAAGCTTGTTGAGAGGTGTTTACTCCTGTCCACAAAGCCTGATGATATTGTTTGTGATCCCTTTTTGGGGGCGGGTACTGTTGGGATGGTTGCCGTCCGACAGGGGCGGGCGTTTTTAGGGATTGAGCTAAATCCTGATTATATAGAGATCGCAAAAGATCGACTTCAAATTAATGAGTTAGATTGCAGAGTTGAAAATGTCGGATGAACAATTAAGTGCTGATTTGGCAATAGACCTTTATGAGAAACTTATTATTGCCCGTAACTTATACTTGCAACCCGCTCTTAAAGAAGCTGTTAAAAGCGTTGGCGTTGTATTTATTGACGGAGAGCTCCATCAATTTGTAGGACAAGAAGCATTAAATTATGTAGCACAATTAGGGTTAAGGGGAGAAATTGTTTTTCCTATTCCTTCAATTATCAGATATTCTCCTTCATTTTCTATGTTGGATTTCCAGATAACGGGGTGTAGCGCAGCCCGGTAGCGCACTACAATGGGGTTGTAGTGGTCGGAGGTTCAAATCCTCTCACCCCGACCAGGCAGGCGAGGCAGGAAGTGTCAAGAGATTGGCTTCCTGCCTCGCTTTATACTGTCTAACAACTTATACTTCCTGATCAAATGTCAGGCATAGAATATGAACGTGGTTGGGTTTTATAACATCATGTGGGGGAGGTGGGAGTAATTCTTTTGAGAAAAGGAGAAGGACCGGGGCCAACCGAGGGAGGTGAGGCATCGTAGATCGGGTCACATGTGGACCTGTGGCAATGGGACGCACCACCCTTCGGTGGATAAACCGCTGGGCTACATTTTTCCCGACCATGGGAAGGCCATGGGGAGATGCGATGATCTCCACCACGAAGAAGGACGATGCCTGTTCACCTCGCAGGCGTGTGGGAACAAGCATCTCCTCTGTCACTCGACTTTTCTTTCTAGATTTGACCACTGTCCAGGTCTCTCCCGGTGTTAGGCTTACTTCAAAGTGATCTGGAAGTAGATTACTTTCCCTTTGTTGCCATAGATGCCGTCAATCACATTTGAAACCGCGTTCCCGCTTCGAGGAACTGTGAACGTGGGGCCTAAACAGTTATCGTGATCATCACAGCCGAGAAGCTTCTTATTATTTAGCTTGATGGCCGATCCTAGCTTTGTACCGTCTGTGTCGTCCGCCGTGGCTGGATAAACCTCTAATTGGCCGGTTGTGCCACTCCCTCCGGCGATGTTGATGAGATAGAAGTGCCCTGCTTCGTCCTGCGTGAGGCGCATCTTGTTGTTCTGGTCGGTGTCTGAGGAGACATCCACCGGTATATCCTGCACCACCTGTCCATTCTCCAGTATCAGATGATGCCCACCTTTGAACTGGTCATAGTAGAGAATATGGAGCCGCTCCTGCGTATCCATATACGCGTCAGACTGGTCCACCAGGTTGACGAAACCACTGATCTTGTGACCCGTGGGATCGCCGACCACAAGATCTTTGGGGGTACACTGGTAGTCGGAGTTTGAAGCTACGTTTGGAATATAACAGTAGCCGATCCGGTCAAAGATGTACGATACATTTGAAAGATCGACGTTCCCGGTCGGCCCTAATAACGACTCGTCTGTCAATTCCGAGGGCATGTAGTCGCGCGTCCCGGTAATTGTTAGATCACCGTTCTTCCCAGGGAAAAAGTAGTCATAGGCGTAGCGTACCGGGAGGTGTAATGTGTGAGCCGTCCAGTTCCCGGTTGTATGATCATAGTAGGAAAAGTAGATCGCTCCCGGTACATCATCATGGGGTCCAATCCCCACGACCATATCGCCTGCCTCATTAATACCTGCCCCGGCATAGCCTTGCTCCTGTGTATTCCAGTTGCCGGGAATTGTAAAGCTTTTAAATGATTTTCCTGTATCTGTTGACTTGTAATAAACAAGACTGCTGCTGGTTATGTTATCGTGCGGACCCTTGATGGGCCGGGCAAATACGTTGATCTGGTCATTGGGACCTCGCAGAATATTGATCGGCTCCATCCCGGCGTCTCCGCTGTATGCGTCGCTCCATTTCCCATCTGTATTGCGGTGCATCACATGAAACTTCAGTTTGTGATCTGTATAGACGGTAAAGATATCTCCGGTAGATAACCGAATTATTCGACTCTTGTGGGTACCCCAGCCGTTTGGAACGCAACCGTTATCACACGTCTGTGCGTTTGACGCAACTATCTGAGGACCACTGGTAAGTGTGGGGGTCCCTGGTGCCGAGGGTATGATTGTCCCACCCCGTGAAAGCGTTGTTGGTGCTTTTGGAGTGGTAAGGTTTTGAGCCCGCACAACCCCTGGTTTCGGGATAGTAATCACCATTACTGCCAGGGTGCTCAATACACCTAACTTTTTAAGCAACTTCATTCTGTCTTTCTCCCATTGCTAAAATGTTGAAAAACGATCAAATATCTACAACCAGGAAGAGGCTCTCAAAGAAACGAGTTCACGAAAGAGAGGAAAAAGCATATACCTCTGCCTGGCTGTCTCAAATATACCGGGTAATATCTCTCATAGGATAGGGCGTGATATATCGTTTTTCTTCCATGTATATGTCGTTTTTGTAGATCGTAAATCGCCTAATGATCTTGTATAAGAAAATCCAGCTCCCAATAAACTTTTCACGCCTATACTGCCCGTCTGATAGTTTGATAACGAATCACTTTGATTATTTCTCTTATTGTATGATTTTTGGGTTTTAGTGTTTTATAATGTAGGAAAGCGATTTATGTGAATGTATTGAATGTTCCGAAGATAAGGAAGATATTGAAGTGCAAAATCCATCAAGAGGAACCCTCAATGAATTGTTCCGCCAGCAACGGCTGAAACAAGGCTGGTCTCAACAATATATCGCGGACCAATTGGGGATCGCGGTAGGAACGGTTAATCGCTGGGAACGAGGGAGACAGCAACCGAGTCCCTACTATATTCAGAGATTGACGGCTCTTTTTGACAAGAGCCCTGAGGAACTGGGGTTAAAAAAGGAAAAGACTGCTTCAAAGATGGGAGAGCAGTCAGAGTATTTTTCTTCTGAGCAGGAAGTATTTTGGAGAGAGGATCATCATCAATCTCCTGATCTGATATTTAAAGAGCCCCATCCTTCCACTAATGCTCCCTCACTCTTCGTCAGCCGTCCTTCTCATCCCTCACCATCTTTCTCCCTAACGTCATTATTTACGCGGCGGTCCTTTATTTCAGTCTTGCTTGCGCTGCTGGTGATCGGGGGAGGGGTGCTTTTTTTTTCGTTACGTCATAGTCCTACATCTTCACCCGCGACCGCATCCCCTTCCGCACACCCTCAATCGTTTCCATCGCCTCTCCCATCTGATCTGGCCTCGCTTAAGCAGAAGCCAGTCTTCAATGATCCAATGACGCACCAGCGAGACGATACCGGCTGGGTCACGAGCCAGATGTGTCGTTTTGACCGGGAGATAGGGTTGTACCATATGACCTCGGTCGGCACCAATTACTGCCTGGAAAAGGAACAAACGTTTCACAATCTGGTCTTCCAGCTTGATGTGTCGATCCAAAAAGGTCCGAAGGCGGGTCTGGTCTTCCGAGCCGACGCGAACAGTAATCTATACTACTTCTCCTTCGATGTGACCCAGCACTATGAGGTTGATGCAATACTCCCGTCAACGACAAAAGTTGCCCTGCAAGGGCATAGCGCGGCGATTATCCCAGGTTTATCTCACTGGAATACACTTACTGTAATGGCCAGCGAACGGCACTTGAGCTTCTGGATCAATAACACGCTTTTGGGACAGGCTGACGATAATTCATATACTGCGGGGAATATAGGAGTCTGCGTTGGCGATTACAATGATCCCGCTCAATCGACGCTCACCGATGCCCTGTTTCGTAACGCACGAGTCTGGCAGGTATAGTGTAGGATAAGAGAGACTGTTTCGTCTTTGGGGCGAGCGGAGTGCTGAAGCAAAGATCCGCGCCTAAAGGTGCTATTAAGCCCACACCATTTCATCTTCAGCGTGGATTGAGTATGTTTCACTAGAGTGAGCGGTATTGTATTTCGCCATTTCGATATCGGGGAAGTGGGAACATCATATTATAGAATCGGATGTAGAGGGCCGATACTTTATATAGAGACCGGCCCGAAAGACATTTTTGGGGGTTAGATTTTGCGAGCGGTGATCATATGGGCTCCTGGGGTGAGTAGCCGGTGGCGTTTAATCTCACCGAAGCCTGTTTCTTGTAACCAATCTTTTACTGTGGAAAAGGGATACGTGGTTCCTCCGATAATCCGTGTCGCCAGGGTCATAAGCTGAACCATCAGGGCCGTTAGATGAGAGTTTCGACCACGATCGGGGATCTGGTCCAGGTAGACGAGCATACCGCCGTGACGCAGGGTTCGCGCGACCTTGCTCAACGTCTCCCGGTTGAGATCCGCCGGGAGCAGATGCGCGATCTGAAAATATAAAGCGACATCATATTTTTGCTGGGGCAGCAGGGCTGGAAAATCATCCTCTACAATGTTAGCAGGGACAAATGAAAGTCGATCCTCCATCTCAAACTTCTTAGCGGTGCGGTGGCCCGCTTCCAGGCCGATCGGGATATCCAGGATGGTCGAGTGGAGCGCGAGGTTTTTCTGACAATAAAGGGCGCTATAGACCCCATGAGATCCCCCGACATCCAGCATTTTTGTGGCTCCTACAGGCAGGCGAGTTCGCAGCACCAGTTCACGGCCCAGGACCATCGCCAGAGAGGCCAGACCAGCATAATGGCGCTCCAGGGCCGCCCGGTTCTCCGGCACATTGGGATCTTCCGCGTATGGTAGCTGCATCGCTGCCTGATTATCGTGAAGTAGTTCCGGAAGATGATCCCAAATCTCTACAATATCCGGGCTATGAACCACATAAGGGGCGATCGATAGCGAAGAGGACGAGGCCAGCCAGCGGCGCGCCAGCGGGGTATCAGAGTAGCTAGAGCCTCGTTGGCGAATATAGCCAGCCGAAACCAGGATTTGAAGCAGCAGGAGCAAAGCCTCAGGATGGCAATTCAGCTCTGTGGTCAGCTCACCGTTTGTTCGTGAGCGCCCATCCAGCAGATCAAAGATCCCCATCTCACAAGCTACCACCAGCGCCTTGGCGATCCCCGGCCCCAGGGGAGTATCAAAGAGCGGCGCTGGCAATAGATCAAAGCGGGCAAGTAAACTTTCCAGGGGGGAGAGGCGTAAAGGCATTATAATAACACTCCTATAAACCAGCCGCCCGCCAGCAGTAGGCAGACGCTGACAACAAGAACAAAAAAGGTTTTCCGTGTGGTAGCCGCTTGCGCTGGTCCAAAGTGTACCCCGAGCATCAATTCGAGTAGCAGCGTCACAATCAGGCAGCCCCAGATAATCCAGGGATTGGCCCTGACCTGTTGTGTGATTGTGAGCAGGGCCACAATCAACGTCCCCAGAAGCAGTAAGACGCGACAGACAAGAAAGGAACCTTTCAGACCCAGAGTGACAGCCAGGGTTCGTGCCCCGTTTGCGGCATCTTCCTCCAGATCTGGCAGTGAGTTCCCCAGATTAAGCGCGACCCCAAGACAGAAGCCCACAGGCAGTAACCAGAGCAGAAAAGGCAGAGGATGATTAACGGCGATAAAGGCATAAAGTGGGATCAATGGGATCGCCAGCGCGAAAACCACCCCACTCAAGGGCGTTGATTTCAGGCCCAAATTGTATCCCTGTCCTAAAATCAAGTAGGCGAGGGAGATAAGCAGGGCCAGACGATTGAGCGGGAGGAGCAGGAGCAGCATCAAAGCTATCATGATCAGGCCGGCTGTCAATGCCTCTCCGGGCTTCACCAGCCCACGAGGGATCGCCTTGGTCCGTTTGCTCTGGCTATCTAGATCACGATCGCAGAAGTCATTCATAAAATTAATTGAAAGCTGCATCGCCGTGTGAGCCGCGATCGCTAGTAGTACCAGAGACCACTCATGGATCGGCCAGGCCGCGATCAATGTAAAAAGTGAGACAGCTAGAGTGTGAAAAAGCAATGGCATAGGATGGGAGAGCAGAAAAAAACCAGTTAAAACGTCACGCGGATCGCGCCTATATGCCATTTTCATCAGCAGTCTCACAAGATAATAAATCGGACAGTAAAAAAACGGTACCTCTCTATATCAAGATACACAGAGGCGAGAAGCCGGGTAGAAATAGGCATCAATCAACAAAAGAGGTCCCTCTATGTCAGGGACCTCCAAAGGTTTGGGGGTATTAGAAAGATCAATGTGAGCTGAGGCGTTGCCAGATCTGGGGTGAACGCATATCATTCAGCCAGGACGAGCGCAGTTCCTCCCCGACCACAACCAGGGTAATCGCCACACCGACAATCCCACCAAGCAACCAGAGCTCCCAACTTAAAGACTGGAGATGGATCGAGACAATCATATCTATCAAATGCCTGAATGTTTGAGATAGACCATCATGGCCGTTTGTGAACGGAAGGGAAGCGCGTAACCCAGGCTCATAGAGCAAGCAGATAAAGGTCGCGATTGCCGCCATTGCCACAACTGTGACCGTCTCAATCAGAGAGGCGCGCATCAATGAAAATACTGGTTGTGGCTGGCGTCTGGGATGGAGTGCGATCCGCTGCATAATCTGCACCGTCAGGTTCTCCGGTTCAGAGACCATATGTACAGAACGAATCGTCCCGGCCACCATCTCCAGGCGCTCCAGCTCGGCATGACAATCTAAACACTCGACAACATGCAATTCCAGCTCATTGCTTTGCCCATGCGGGAGTTGCCTGTCAATGTATAATTGCATCAGGTAACGCGCTTTAGAACATTTCATAGGCTATCCCTCTTTGCTTTACGATCGCGGTCGAATCCTTCCAGACGCTCTTTCAACAGATTGCGAGCTCGAAATAAATGTGTTTTAATAGTTCCAACTGGTACTGAAAGAATCTCAGCCATCTCCTCGTAGGTCATATCTTGAATATGGCGTAGTATCAACACAATTCGGTATTTATTGGGCAGGGAAGAAATCTGCTCCTGAATCATCTCCTGGCGCTCATGAGTCTCAATCGCTGCATCAGCCTGGTTTTCACTATTTGCCATCTCCAGAGCCTGCTCCGCTTGCATAGTCGCCTGGAGCGCGGAGTCATGTTTTCGGAGCTGGAGCTGTTTCAGGGCACAGTTGTATGCGATGCGATACAACCATGTAGAAAACTGAGCATCGCCTCTAAATGTATGCAGTCCTTGCCAGGCCGCGAGAAATGTTTCCTGTGTCACCTCATTTGCCTCCTCGTACTGTTGAAGCATGCGGTACACAATATTGAAGACACGGCGCTGGTGACGTTGTACTAAAAGAGCAAAGGCATCTTGATCTCCTTTTTTACAGGCCGCCACAAGTTGAGTATCATCAAGCTCGTTATTATAGGAGGCCGTATCAGAGATGGAAACGCCCAGGGTGTGTGATGTTTGCAATTGATGCTCACTCATAAATTTTATCTACTACAAACCTTTAGAGATTGAGAAAGGCGGAAAAGTTTCAAGGGGGAAAGAACGGTGAAACAACTATCGTATTCAGTGTATCTTATCATATAAAGCAACATTCAAAGAGGGTGAATATGCCAGAATATCTTTTAGCCATTATTTTCCTGGCGTGGATGGCCGTATTTCTAGCCTTTATTATCCTGTTACGGTACATAGACCACCGTGAGCGCATGGCAATGATCGAGCATGGGATTGATCCATTAAGCTTGAGAAGGCCACAACGGCGTGGGAACGGAGTGATGCGCGGAGGATTGATTACCGCCATGGTTGGACTCTCACTCACCATTGGCCTGTACCCATTAGGGTACATTTTGCCAGCCAACCTGACCTCGATCCCTTTCCATCTGGGGCCCTGGCTTCTGCCAGGCTTGATCCCGCTCGGAGTAGGGATAGCCTTGACCGTTAGCCACTATCTTAGCCATGACACTGGAGAGCGAGAGAGCAAAGAAGAGGTAGAGTCTCATGGGGAACCCAAGGAATCAGGTCTGGGCCGTGATGAAGCCATTCCAGAGGAGTAGGTAGTTGTTCATTCCGCGCTTTTGTCGAGATTTTACCAGTTTTTCAAAATTCCCAAAAAACCTCTTGACAATACGCAAAGGGAGTGTTATCATCTCTCATGCACCGGACAAACATAAAGATCCGGTAAGCGCGGATGCAGAGGCATCTTAGAACTTGAACAACTGAAGAGTGGTAAGGATAGACAATAGTAACAAAAGCAATTACCTGTTAAAATCAGTGACCGGACTTGTCTTAAAAATCATGAAAGAGACTCTGTAGAGAGGCTCTGACATATAAAAATTGAATGGCGAGTTTGATCCTGGCTCAGGATAAACGCTGGCGGCGTGCCTAAC
>CAXTTV010000191.1:0-9382 GCA_964247295.1 uncultured Ktedonobacteraceae bacterium
GAGGCGCACCCACCGATATATCTTCATAAATCACCGATTGCAGTTGCGACTGTTGCTTCATCTCATTCAATACGCTAATTGCATCCTTTTCAGTTGTGGGGCGAGCTTCAGGTCTTTGAATAAAATGCTGAGGTAAAGATGCCAGCAAATTTTGGGCGGCCTCTTGCTCTGACTGAGCTTTGTTTTTGCCAGTTCCCTGAGCCCGGTACTGCTGTTGCGCAATCTCTATACTAACCTCCGTTTGAAAGATCGGCGCGTGTGAGGGTCCTTCTCGCTCTTTCAGATGATAGACCGGCGGACGCCAGTGCCCGGATTGAGCAAGCTCTTGCAAATACCCTTTGGGGTTCAACATCTGGCGCGGCGGATCTTCCTGCGAATTGTTAACCAGGAGCTCCTCCGGTTCTTTCTTCGGCCAGGAAGGCTCTCTGCCAAGAATCTTCGCTAGCAGATCGACGGCGGCAAGCTGACGGGCCAGATGAATCTGACGCGCGGAGCACAGTGAGGAACTGTACTCCTGTTCTCCTAGCCGTACACAAACCTCAGCCTTAAATAATCCCTCTAACTCTAGCGTGGAAGGACGAATCTCCCGATACTGCGGCTCTGCCCACTTATCAGTCTGACTCCCCATCATCAAGATACTGGTGGCATGATCTGGACGATATTGGAGCTCTTTGAGGACAGCCTCTTGAATGGTGTGCCATTGAGGATCAGTATTGGAGAAACGAAAGGCCAGCGTATAAAGATCGTGCGCATCTAAGAGGTGCTCTTCCAACCGACGCACTATCTCCTGTTCCAGGAGAGGGTCAAGCTGATTACTTTGAGCGGCCATGCGTAGAACGGTATGAAAGTTCTTTTTATCAAGAAAGCTATAACCTGGAGACTTGCTCTGGGATACCTGCGAGATGACCTGCTTCTCATGCTCCTTCAGAAAATGGGTACCGCGCGCGTCCTTCATCTCTCGCTCTATCCTATTCAGGTGCAACGCGATCAACTCCAGATCGGCTTTCGTATACGCCTGAGTACCGTGAAGAGTCGCTAATAGGATGCGCTGGTTCACCAGATCGGCATAGCGTCTGAGAGGCGAGGTCATATGGAGATAGGCCGGAAGATTCAAACCAAAGTGACCTTCCAACACCGGTGCGTACTCCGCACGCTCAAGCGAGACATTCAGTGTCCCTTGCACCTGCTCAGGATGCACAAAGGCTGTATTTAAAAGATTGAGAAGCTGAGGCCGCTCTGAAGCGATCGGCTTCGCCCGGTGGTTACGATAGAGGGCAACAATACCCCGATTGGCGAAAAAGGAGGCAAACTGCTGGTTCGCCAGGATCATCAGTTCCTGAATGATAATATGCGCCTGATTGCGCTCACCCTCCGTCAATTTATAGAGAAGCCCATCCTCACTGGTAGCCCACCCCTGAGTAAGATCATAGAAAGCCAGAGCGCCAGAAGCCCTTCTTTGTTGTAGCAGATGCTTCGCAATGGCCCAGGCCAGATGCAACATCTTGTCTATCTCATTTTCGGACTGCTGAAGCAGCGTTTCTACCTGTTGATAGCTCAAGCGTTTCTGACTCAGCACCATCGTAGGGGAGATCTGCCGACCCTCAATCCCTACATCATTATTTAGATGGAGGGTAAGAGTGATCGCCGGACGGGGCTCATTCTCCAGGAGGCTTAATTGATCTTCCGAGAGCGCACGTGGGAGCATCGGCAGGTTTCCGTCTCGTAGATAGCGGGTCGAAGCCTTCTCGTAGGCCTCCCGATCCAGAGTTGAGGCAATCTCAGCAGTCAAGAAAGATCCGACATCCGCGATACTGATCTGGAGTTTATAGCCTCCCTGCGGCAACCGCTCAATCCAGAAAGCGTCGTCCAGATCCTTTGATGTCGGGCCGTCGATCGTGATGCCAGGGACCGTTACCCTCTCCGACAAGCTTTCTGACACCTGCTGAATAATTTGCTGGGCCTCCGTCAGAGCTGTACGCGAAAAAGCCTTCTGCTCCCGATCCCTAAATTCTGACATACTCCCCCTTTTACACCTCAGGTTTTAATAACATTTTCTAAAAGATGTATTGGTAGTAGTATAGCAAATATTTTGGAGATCATCATATATTCGGCTAACCCTGGCGATATCCTCTCGGGTCTCCATATCTCTTGTTGCAGTCATAACGAACACACCCTTTCGCCTTTTTTTACGAGCAATACAAAAAAAGGCGGAAGCTCTCCCTTCCGCCTGAATATGAACTGGCTTTCCGGTAGATCTCCCTACACAAGCCGTCCCTCTGGCTCCTGCGGTATCTGCTCTAGATGGATGTTGTTTTTGTTTGAGCGGCGCGCAAGCAACGCTACAACGATAAGCCCTATAATAATTACATTCAAAACCACGAATGTGATCATGAAGAATCCACTCTTTCTTTTCACTGTAAAGCTTCGATTACGATCATTTTATCATACTTTAATATAAAACACCTATGTGGAAGAACTTTGTCTTGCTCTCTATCTAAAGCAGTGGCTTTTGACTGAACGCGAAAGATATCCCTTCAAAAGGGGTTCGCGCAGAGGAAAAGCGGCTACAAATGTACCTGGCGTTAATATGTACTACGCTTTGTAAGACTTCGATTGATGCTTTTAACGATGCCCGGCCCCTCATAGATGAAGCTCGTATAAATCTGGATCAAGCTTGCGCCGGCGTCAAACATACGTTTCGCATCATCGGGACCGAAAATTCCGCCGACTCCAATTATTGGAATTTTCCCTTCCAGTCGTCGGGAAAGATATTCGACAACCTCCAGCGAACGCGCCCTCAAAGGCCGTCCACTCAAACCACCACTCTGTTCACTCGGGCTCCGCAAACCTGCCCGACTCAGTGTCGTATTGGTGGCGACAATCCCCTGCACCCCTCGTGCCAAACAGACCTCGATCACATCATCGATCCCTTCCCAGGTCAGATCGGGAGAAATTTTCACCAGAATCGGATTCGCGAACCCATTTTCGCCAGCAAGCTTTCTACTTTCCTGTACAACAGCATGCAATAAACGGTCCAGCGGATCTCTATCTTGAAGCTGGCGCAGGCCAGGAGTATTGGGTGAGCTAACATTTACCGTAAAGAAGCTTGAAAATTCATACAGGCGGCGCAACGAATAGAGGTAATCTTCGATGGCCTCTTCCTGAGGGGTAATCCTGGATTTGCCGATGCTCCAACCAATGGGGAGATCGGACCATCGCTGCTCCTTTAAGCGCTGATAGATCCGGTCCGCGCCATCATTGGGAAATCCCATGCGATTAATCAGTGCCTGATCCTTTGAAAGGCGAAAGATCCGTGGCCGCTCATTGCCTGGCTGCTGATACCTGGTCACAGTCCCGGCCTCGATAAACCCGAAGCCCAACGCGGCCAGAGCCGGTAGAGCCAGCCCATTTTTATCGAAGCCGCCGGCCAGCCCAACAGGATTAGGAAAGTCTACGCCAAAGACTCTGCGTGCCAGATCAGGCGCTTTATATGCGCTGGCCGCCTCGATAATCTTTAGCAACAACTGATGACGAGAAGCAAACGCCAGCCGATCCATTAGCCAGTGGTGAGCGTCCTCGGGATCTCCAGCCGAGGCCCGAAACATAATTGGTCGAACAATTTTCTTAAAAAATAGGGAGTTTCCACTCAATAACATAAAGGGGTTTACCTCTCAAAAACACTGTGAGCAACCGGTCCGCATTATTAAGTATAATGGAGGAAAACGTTTTCGACAATCACCGTTTTCAGGAGGATCTCTTTTTTTATGCTTATCCGTAATGGTATACCTGTCCTGGCTGAAGCGCCCGCCCGTTTAGATCTGCGGGTTCGCGGCGAAATTATAGTAGAGATTGGCAGTGATCTCCAGCCCGAACAGGATGAGCAGATTATTGACGCGACTGGACTCCTGGTTCTACCAGGACTAATCGACTCACACGTGCATTTTCGAGATCCCGGTGCGCCCCAGAAGGAAGACTTTCTTTCCGGTACTCAAGCTGCGATCGCAGGAGGCGTTACCACCATTTTAGACATGCCCAACACCCAACCCTCGACGAATAGCCGCGCCCACCTACGAGAGAAAGCAGAGATCGCCGCCGCGAAGGCCGTAGCGGACTATGGCCTCTACGTTGGAGCCACTGACACCAACGTAGAGGAAACGGCAGCCGTAGCCGATGAGGTGGCGGCTCTGAAGCTCTACATGGGCTCCTCCACTGGCTCCCTGCTAGTGACTGAGTTCTCACCAATCTACCGCCACTTCTCCACCTTTCCCCCGAACAAGCCCCTAGTCGTACACGCGGAGGATGAGCAGTCGCTCAACTATTTTGGCGCACTCGGCTCCCCGAACCACAATCAGGCTCGACCACCTATTAGCGCGCAAATCGCCCTGAGCCGGGCCCTGGCGATCGCTGAAAGGACCGGGCGGCGGCTGCATATTGCCCATACAACGACACAGCGAGAGATGGAGTTGATTCAGGAGGCCCGTCAGAAAGGTGTGCGCGTCACCTGTGAAGTCACACCCCTGCATCTATTTCTCAATGAAGAGGATCAAATGCGACTGGACAACTATGGCAAGGTAAACCCACCGCTGCGCAGCCGGGAGGATCAGGCGGCGCTCTGGCGTTCCCTGGATCTGATCGACACGATTGGAACTGATCATGCACCACACACACGCGAGGAGAAAGAGCAGCCCTATGCTAAAGCTCCCTCGGGCATGCCGGGTGTCCAGACGATGTTGCCGCTGTTGCTCAATGCCATAGCTCAGAGACGGTTAACCCTGCCGCAGGTAATTGAGCGCTGCGTTACAAATCCCGCGCGCATCTTCGGCCTGCGAACGAAGGGTGCTTTAGAGATCGGCAAGGACGCGGACATCGTTCTGGTTGATCCCGAACGCGAGTATACTATTAGCAATGAGGAGATTTTGTCTCGCTGCGGCTGGACACCTTTCGCGGGAACGCAGATTAAAGGGCAGATCCAACAGGTGTTTCTACGGGGAAACCTCGTGTATAATCAGGGGAAGGTAAAGGCCGAGCCGGGCAGTGGTCGCGCGGTTACATACAAAGCTTAACAACACGAAGCGGAACCTTCTGGGACCCGCAGCACAGCGGCGCGACAAGATGGCCCACCGTTTCCGCTTCGTGGCACCCGTCATGGCTCCCTTGGGCACGGGTCCGCACGTGACCCGTAGCAAAGGGCATCACTCCCCTCACCACCGTCACACACGTGACCCCAATCTATGAGGTCTCACTTCCCTCGGATGGGCCTGTCCTTTGGAATTTACCAGCAGAGTCTCACACAACCTGGTCTACCTCATTCAAGTTTCCTTATGTGCGAGGGAAAGTGGCTTCTCGAACCTTGAACTTAGCGAATGCTCTTAATGGGTTGGATGAGCAGGCCACTAAACAGAGCCGCGACCCCAACAATCGTGAACAGCACAAAATAGCTGTTCCCGAAAGCCGAAAGAATAATAGCGCCAAGGGTTGGCATAATAACCTGTGGCAGAGAGTTCGCGATGTTAAACACACCAAGATCTTTAGCGTGGTCCTTTTTAGAGGGAAGCACCTCCGAGACCAGAGCGAAATCCACACCCAGGTAGCCACCATAGCCCAGGCCAAAGATTACCGCCGCTGTGATAAACAGGGCATTCGTATGGGCAAAGGCCAGAATAAACATCGAGATCGCCGTCAGTATTCCTGCGGCCACTACAAAGATCTTGCGCCGCCCGATCCTATCGGAGATCAGGCCACAGGAAATCGCGGTAACCACCAGCACAATTGAGTAGGTGGTGGTAAAGGTCGCCACACCTTTCGCGGCAGCCTCTGAACTGTACTTATAGACATCCTGTAGATAGTACAAAGTGTAGAGAGTTACAGCACTGGAGCTCAAGATAATCAGGAAGCGGGTCAGCCAGGCCCAGCCGAAATCGGGATAGCGGCGAGGGCTTAGCCAGAAACTGCCCAAGAAACTACGGAGATTGAAGGCCGGCACCACATGCTTCGGAAGTTGTTGCTCGGGTGTGATCACCACCACCAGCAGGATCGCGATCAGCAAGATTGCCCCAATTATATAGTAGGTTGGTTGGATCGCTTGACGCAGGCTACGAGTAATCAACTGCACTCCGATAGTGAAGCCGAGAGGGATCGCCAGGCCGGTATAGGATGAGACCAGACCGCGCTGTTTTTGGGGGACCCGATCGGGCAGAAGCGCCATCAGGGCCGAGAGCACCACATTAATCGCGATCTGATACAGAATCCAACCGATCAACAGGCCAATTACTCCCGGTGAGAAAGAGAGGACGACCAGCATCACAACCGACATAATCACACCAGAGATCAGCCAGGGCCTTCTCCGCCCCAACGGATTGGTGGTGCGATCACTTAAAGCACCTGCCAGAGGGTTCGCGATCAGACCAAATAAGGAACCAACGGCGGTAATCAGCGAGAAATCTAGAGTCTTGTTACCTGGATCGAGGGCCAGGATCTGGAGTGGCAAAATAATAGAGGTAAAGGGGAATTTCGCCAACCAGATTGAGAGATTAGCGAAGAAAAATACAAACTGAAATAGAGGGCTAACGCGCTTCTGAGGTGGTTGAAATATTTCTGGCGTCTGCTCCACAGCCGCTTCGGAGTGCGTCGCGAATTCAGGTGCGGCCACCGGTACACCTTCCGCTAGAGCTTTCTCATTACGGCTTTCAGTAGTTTGAGGATTCGCCGGTTCCACAGCCTCCGCCTCAGCGGCAGGGCCTGGAACCTTTTCTAGTGGTAGCGGGGGCTCAGCGCTAACAGCCATCACCTCCGCATCTGTTGCTGATGAGGGGCTGACAGTAGGCACCTCCGGCTCCGTAGTCGGGCCAGAGGCTGGTGCTACCTGCTCAGGAACAGTAACATCTTTTGGAATTTCAGCTTCGTTTGAAGCTGTAGAGGGCTTCTCCACCAGGGTCTCCTTGTTAAAACAAGAGGATAAATACGAAAAAAGAGTTGTAAGGGAAGCACTACAAGTCCTATTAAAAAAAGAAGAGGAGATTATTTGCGGTTGTGATCAGACCAGAAATGATTTTCCTGATAATCCGGCTCCAGGCGAGGAGCACCAGGGGAACGATGACGCCCAATCCCAGAACGAACAGGCTCAAAGGGCGACGGACTTAAAGGACCACTGAATGGTCTGGAAGGAGAGGAAGCGGCATTTGGTAATAGAGAAAGCTCGATAATCAACATATCCAGCTCTGTACCAGTCCGATTCATATAGATCGGGCTATTGTTCTGACGAGCCACGCGAAGCGCATTTGTCAGGCGAGCAATCTCCTCTTTTGTCTGCTTCAGCTCTTGAGAATCCACCCGATTTCGTTGAAAACGTGCCAGCAGATTGTTTAATGAACCCGCAACCTGCCAGAGCACATTATCATCATTTAGAGGAACACGTGCGTTGTAATCACCGTTAGCGACCCGCATATGTGTATCGATCATCATTTGAATGCTTTGGTCTAGCTGGCGCTTCCGCTGCGCCACAGCATGCTCCTGCTCAGCGATCGCATGCTCCAACGTAGCGATCACCTCGGCGCGATCGGCCCTGGCAATTGCTTTAGCAGCACTCCGCACCCAGAGGAAAGTTACCACCCCTGTAATCACCTGAATAACCACTGGCCTGACAATCAGGTTATAATGATATTTTTCCCAGAGCGGTAGAAGATCCTTGCCGTGAGGTAAAAATCCCAGGAGGCAGGAGATAAAAATACAATTAATAAGGCAGACGGCAATCACGCTTACCTCTGGCAGCAAAGAGACCGCGATCAGAGGGGGAATAATCAGCATATCCAGGGTCGGCAGGTTATAGGCACCCAATCCCCCTGGAGTAGTTACCAGAGAGATCATGAAGCCTAGTTCCATAACCACCACAATTAACGATCCGGCAAGAACAATCTTGCCCATCCGGTTCAACTGGAGAGACCCCAGGATCACCAGAGTCGCCACACTCAGAACAGGGATCAGGACACGATTAGATCCAAAAGCCGCGACAGGGAGCGTAATTACAATCAAGATCAGGCAAAAAAACAGAACCATACTTGTGAGTTTGCCGTGGCGAACAAGCTCCCTTTGGGCGAGGGTAGCGTTAATGGGCTCAGCAGGGGCAGTCAGACCATACCAACCATTCAAAAAGCGCGTCCAAAGATTATTAGACTCGGTCGTTCCTTGCTGGATCAAAAGTGAAGGTGCGGGCCCTCCTCCCCCAGGTTGAGAAGCCGAAAAATCAGGGTAGTTATTCACTCAGTTTATCTCCTGAACATACGTTTTTAACTATTCGTAGGTAATCAAGTTGGAAAATTGAAAGTCACGCAAAATCTCTTCTAAATCTTGAAAAGGCATTCTCAACATACTCTGAATCTTATCAACGCTTCTAAATCCATCAATTAAAGAATAAACGGAGCGATGTTTGCGTGACCATCCTTGTGTCTGCTCCTGTTGCAGAATATAAACATGTCTGGGTATACGGATTGTTTGCTGATACCCTTGAGGATTTCCAAGAGATTCAGTTATAGGGAGTCGAAAGCCTCCGCTATCAAATCTAGAAGCAGGAGTATTTTGGATATTTGAGACTGGTGGCGGAGTTTCACGCGGAGTTATAAACATTTGTGGGGAAGGAGACGTTCGGACGCTCACAAACCAATCCAGTTGCCCGGCACGATAGAGAAGTTTCATTGCCTGATCCTGAACCATTAAAACCGAGCCTTCAGCATCTATAATCTGGCAATAGGTAATTTTACCCTCAACCATCTCCAGTTCAGCACGACAATTAGCTTTTTTAAGAAGAGAGGTTGGTAAATCGGCTCGGACTATACTATTCTGATCAAATCCTTGGAGTATCTGAACGATCGTCGCAAGATCTATGTGGTACATCACAGTCCTTTCGCGTGCGCATTCGTACCACCAACCAACAAAAAAGCGTTGTTACTCGGTGAAATAGAACCGGCATAGGCTTCTCAGAGAAAGCGAAAGGCAAGAGGATGAAAAGAATACAAGATAGGGAAAATATGTCCGGTAACAAATACAGTTGACAAGTGAAGTGTCGGGCAAGCAAATTCAACTGCATCCTCCGCCAAAAATTCTTGAAAAACTTCCTGCAATGCCTGATGAGATACCGGTATAGTTCTAACTTTTAAAATTGAAATAAAATAGTTACTCCTAAAAAATAGCATACATGTCATGCATATGTCAAATACTTTATCTATCAGGTAATAAGCTTCGGAACTTATCGAAACAAACAGAAACATAACTATCTACCCCCTTTATTCCTTCTCACCTATATCCCCTTATCCTCGATAGTACAACATAGAACTTTTTCTGTAAATAAATATAACTTAAAACATTTTTTGCATTTATAAGAGTCCAGAAG
>CAXTTV010000192.1:0-9368 GCA_964247295.1 uncultured Ktedonobacteraceae bacterium
GCTTTCCAGCGAGAGCAAAGAATAACTCATTCGCAATCGCGTTTTTGTACTTACGCTCCTTGCTCCACCAACAACCACCACCGCAGCTTCCTTCATCCCAGGCCCCCTCCATATCTTTAAAGATCGCCTCCGCCATATCAAGGTAGCGCCGATCTGCGGTCAGATCATATGCCTTCACCCAGGTAAGCGCCCACCAGCCCTCATCATCATAGAATTGATTGAGAAATTTATCGTTTTGGTGCTTATCGAAAACCAGAGAAATGAGCTGATTGTAGTTTACATCTTTGGAGCGATCGGCGTAATCCAGAATCATCCACAACACATTTGCTGAATTCCACCAACCAGTCGTTTTCCATAATCCGGTCTCTTCATCATGCCACTGTTGGATCGTTACCAACCCCGACTGCACATAATTTTGATAGGTTAACATTACTCTCTCCGCTTATACCTACTTTTTACTTGCTACACCCTACCTTCGGTGGGGAGAGAAGGATTGCGAGAACATCTCGCACCCAAACCAGGAGAACGAAGCATCCCTGCACCTCCTCACATTTTTAGAGTAGCAAAGCCTTTGGGCTTCTTAGTAGAACACGTAAAAAGACCGAAAAACGTTTAAAATCAAAAGAGGCATATATACGCTTTTACGTACACACGCCTCCAAGTTAGAAAAGACTTGTATTACTTTTGAGAGATGCTATCGACTTTACCGCCACGTCCCTCAATATGATTTTTTATTGAGGTTAGTGCCTCATCCAATCCCTTCTGAATAGTCTCGTCCTGGCTACCAGTGGCTTTAGCCATGTTAGCACTCACCTGTGGAGGAGGATCAATCGTGATATGTACCGTTAGATGAGTAGGATCATCGCCCTTAAAGCTTAACCAGCCTTTGTAATTATTTTCGCCATCCGAGCCCCATTCCATTCGGTCCTTCGACTTGTCCATCCGGAAATACCCATCGGAGTCATACTGATGACCTCGGGCCTCGCCCTGGACTCTAACGCGCTCATCAGATTGGGACTCCGCATTCTTCGTCGTTGGCAGATATTTAGGAAGATTACTGACATCGGATACAAAGGCTTCGATCTTCTTTTTTGATGCCTGGATACTGATTGAAGACTCGTAATCACCCATTGTGGTTTATCCTTCCTGTTGCTTGCTAGTTGAGCTATGCTCAAATGGTATATACTGTCGAGCGCGGTAGCTTGTATAACTACATACTGCCAGAATCGCAGTGCACTCTCCCTATTCATGCTATCAGAAAAACGGTTATATAAGCAAAGACAGCAATAGCATAAATCTAATTTCAGCATACACCTGACCACAAATTTTTACATAAATACGCAATCCCCAATCGTAAACACAGCAACATCTTTTTAGAGAGTTTACAAACATCTATAGTTATGAATGACCTATCTCCGGTTGTCCGTACTCTGGAGCCTTTTGATAAGAGATCTGTGGATGAGCTGTTACACGTTGTTGCAAACGGATCGGTGGAGTAGATGCAATCGTTTTCCCCTGGAGCGCCGCTATGAGAGGATCTATAGAGGTCTTCGTGTACATTAGCTTAGGCTTCTCCTGACAATTATCTGCCTCCTGAATGATGCCGACCGAGACGGCTACAGCATTTTGGGTTCTTTGAAGCTCTTTTTCAGCCATAACAGCCCTTTGGAGGCGCACCAATAGTGTATTCAAGGCTCGGGCCAGTTGCCAGAGCACATGAGCCTGAGATAAGGGAGCCCGAGCGTTTAAATTGCCATTCGCAACCTGGACATGCGTTTGAAGGATCTCCTCAATGCCCTCCTGAAGCTGCCTCTGCTGATCTACCAGGGCATGCTCTAACTTGGCAATCATCTCCACTTTATCGGCCCGCGCAATCGCTTTATTTGTATTTGTGACCCACAGATACGAAACGCCAGCCACCAGAATCTGTAGACCGATCGGCCTGATCGCAATCGCGCCGAACTGTAGCTGAAGAGCTCTCTCCAGACCTGGAGTGTGGGCCTGAAATAGAATATCGAAAAAGATGAAAAGCACGTTGGAGATCGCGACCAGAAACACACTGCGAACGGGTAAAAGTGAGACCGCTAGAAGCTCAACCATGATAAAAAGATCATACAATGCCATACTCACCTCATCCAAAGGATAGGTGGTCAACAATAGAACCATTAGTGCGAGCTCCAACAGAATAACGATCACCGCCCCGGCCTCTATCACTTTTCCATAACGATTAAGAATTAAAGCCACACCCGATACCAGGATCATACTGCCATCAAGTGGCACGACAACTGCTGCGTTTGGCAGTAGAAAACACGCCGGGAAAAAAATTATTAAGACAAGAATCAAGTAGAAGGTCACGATACTCAGCATACGGATTCGGCGAGCATGCTCGCGTTTTGTAAAGCTACTTTCAGGAGGAGGTTCGGGGACGGCAGTCATCCTGTACCACCAATGAAAAAAAGAGAACCGATTTTCTTCTCTTGTATCAGTAAGCTCGCCTGTAGTCCAGAGCTGCTTTGTAGCCGGAGTTATCGGCAGATCATTCTTATTCACTTTCAACTTCCTCCACCTCAGGTCTGAAATACTATAACTCGTAGAGCCAGCAACATTCTCAATGCCTCTTCCACCACATTCGCGGGCAGCGGCACTGAATTTTTTAACTCTTCCATATCTTGTAGACCGTCAATTGAGTCATACACCATAGATAACATTGTTCTTTGACTGTCCGTCCACCCCTCCAACCGCTCTAATGGCAAAGAGGCAACACGCCTGGGCACAGGCGAAAATGGGACTATACCGTGTAACATTATAGGACTGGCAATTGCAGGCGATCCCGGCATTGGAGGAGATGGTAGGGGAAGCAGGGTCCACTCAAATGGACCCCGCTCATCATCTAAACGTATCAGCAACTCTTTACCCACCGCCCGACGCCGACCATCCCTATCCTCAAGATGGCATGATACAACTTTACCTTCCACGAGGTGCAAATAGCCCTTACAACGCCCACGTATTCCCGGTACATGATGCAGTTCAGCTTCCAATTGTCCGTTCTTTCTATACCTCTCGAAGAGAGGTAAGCTAAAGCTCAGACCTAAACTCGCATCTATACTTTCTCTATCCACATTGCACCTTATACAAGGATTACATGAAACAAATGAAAAAGCAGAGAACTTTCTGCTTTTTTCTTTAATGAATCTGTCTCCCTCTCTCTGCTCGCCCTCTGTGAAAACAGCTTCCTGACCTGGATGCTGAAGGTCAAAAGATTCATCAAAAAGAATATAACATATATATAAAAATATGTCTATTAAGAATCTATTAATATTTCTTGTATATCATTAATGGTTTACCCAGCTTTTATGTATAGTTAGTAATTAAACTACTAAATAATTGTTTTCTTTCCTCTTTTTATTCTTATTTGAAGAAAAGAGGAAGATATGTGCTCTCTAACCATACTTTGTAACGGGGATACCAGTTACTCTATGTGTCACTATGGTTTTACGTATCATTGGCGACGACGTGTACGCTTTTTATCTGGCCTTGGTCCGTAGAGGCGCTGCGCCATGCCCTCGACGGTCTCGATAACATCTTTGATTACGGGCTTTTGCTGGAAAAAAATTATTTCGCTGGCGGTATCCTGAAATGCCTCTTCGGTGACATTCAGTCCTCGATAGACAAGTAATAATAGATGGGCGCAATTGGCGGCTCGTACTTTCTCTATTTTACGGCGCAGATAATTCGGGTGCCAGAAACCCACCAGTTCTATGAGAATCTTTCGCTGCTGATCCTCGCTATCCACCAGGGCAAAGTCGGGCACCATGACGGTATCATCGAGCAGTACAACTTCGCTTTCACGCTGAAGCTGCCAGTATTGCCGCTTCTCTCCAAGTTTCTGCGCGAACTCGCGCGCGAAATCGGCTTCAAGGCGACTATCAAACTCGCCCGATCGTTTAAAGTGTGAGGTCAGGGCACTGCTGTGATCCAGCTCATAGATCATCTCACCCCGCCCCTGGGGAGGATAGACCAGGGCCTGCATGCGCCAGCGTTTACATAAGAGCAGGGCCGGGAGAAATCCCGCCAGTTGCCGACCATAACGCAGGCTTGCCGAGACAAAGGGAGAGATTGGCCCGTCCAATTTGATCCGATATCCGCCATCGGGAAGTGGCTCGGCCCAGAACATAAGTTTGAAAAGCTTGATGTACTTCCATAGATCCTTGTAATCACTGCCCGCTTCTATGGTGATCTCTGAGGCCCAGTAAAGTACACCTCTTGAAAGCTCCAGATTATAGCGCGTCAGCAGGGATCTTGGGGTCCAATCCCCTCCAGCGTTGGTTAAGAGGTATGCGTTTGGCCGATCGGCGAACATCCAATTGTCCAAATGTTCAAGTGGCATCTCCAGATCATTGGCAATCCTTTGCAGCACTTCTGTCCTGGTTGTGGTGTGCAGAAGGTCCCGCTCCCGAAACACGGGACCATAGGAGAACATCTGCTCACGAATCACCGATGGAGGCTTACCTGTTTCTATCTGTGTAAACTCGGCCCCGTCCGCGAGAACTTTCGCCAACCCACGGATCAAAATATAATCGGTTCGCGTGCCTTCATATTCATCCAACGCCTCTTCCCAGGCAATGCGAGGTTGGCCGCGCTGCTGCTCGAACAAGAAGATGAGCTCCTGCGCCATCCCTAAAAGGGTGGGATCATCCAGATCTACGAGCGCGACGGAGACTGTGTTCCCTCGCAGACGTAAACGGGGGCGAATAAGATCGCTTGTCAACATGGTGTCCTACTCTCAAAAACCAGAAACGTTTTATACATCTATTTCGCAACTATAATATAATGTGGTGGAAGTAAACAAGTTGGAGGGCATTGATGACGAATGTCGCGATTTTACAGCATGTGACGGGGGAGACCCCCGGTCTGATCGGTTCGGTTTTACATGAAGAGGATATTACATCACACATCATTCACACCTATGAGGGCGAGCCAGTACCCCAAACCCTCGCGGGCCTCGACGGTCTGATTGTTCTTGGTGGTCCAATGGGTGTGTATGAGCAGCAAAAATATCTTTTCCTTAAAGAGGAGCTCCGCCTGATTGAACTGGCTCTCAAGGCCCAGCTTCCGATTCTAGGCATCTGTCTGGGAAGCGAGCTGCTTGCGACAGCTCTTGGAGCTCAAATCACTCAGAATTCACGCAAAGAGATCGGCTGGTATCCAGTGACGCTTTCTGAAAACACCCAGAGCGATCCTATCTGGCGAGAACTGCCAGCCTCTTTTACGGCCTACCACTGGCATGGCGATGTTTTTACGCTACCCAGGGATGCGGTCTCGCTGGCCTATTCGGAGATCACTACGCATCAAGCATTTCGTTATCAAGATAATGCGTACGGTCTACTGTTCCATCCAGAGGTCACGCCGGAAATTATCAGTAGTATGGTAACGCATTTCGCCGATGAGCTTGTAGAGGAGCAACTAGGAGCTCAAGAGATCCTCACCGGAATGGAGCCCTACCTTTTCCCACTACAAGCCGCCGGGAAAACGCTATTTCGAGGCTGGGCCAGACTGCTATCCACCACAAAATAGCGGTTCTGGCTCAGCCTCTATCAGAGGCGTGCCCACGTCTGCCCCAGACCCATCGCGGTCTTAGCTCCAATTCCTGTATAGAATGCCACAAAGGACAACAACATAATCTGTTGACGTACAGTTAAGGGCTCTTCGGGAGTTGGACGTTCATCGGGGCCGCGCAATAGATACTGGCAACTGCCAATAAAACCCTTTTGGATATGTGTCGTGAAGTGAACAACATGCGCTCGAAGATCATAGTCGTCGATGATGATGCCTTCAGCCTGAATATACGCTTCTATTCTTTCGCGCTGCACCATATTCGCTAGGTTCTCTGGTGCCAATTGCTGCCAGCGTCTGGCGAGTTCCGGGAATATGTAGTGAGGCAGTGGGAGGCGAGCGGTATAGCCTCCATAAACTTTATCAGACGCGAACATCCGCTTGATCGAGGTCAAAGACTCAAAATGGAGTTCCAATTGGGCTGTGTTACGCATATAAAGGGTGCGTGCATTATGCACCATCTCTTCAAATGTTGTTGATCCAGTCCAGCCGGAACGGTCCTCGGGATCTACAGTCACCCCCTCTAGTTTGAATTCCTGTTTCCCCAATCGAATAAATGGATGATCTCTCCTGGTACTCAATTGCAGCAGGGCATGATAGAACAATGGAAATAATTCTCCCTGAAGTAACGTAACTCGAATGGTATACTGCTTCTCCGGTTCCAGGTGTAGATGCTTGTTCTCGGTTTCAGCCGGCCTCATACGATCAGAATGTAAAGGGAAACGAAGGCTGGAACAGGTAAAAGGCCTCTGTCTGTTTCCCTCGTGTAGCGCGGCTGAAATATCGGGAGAGACCGCGCGAATCCATTCCATCCAGGCCCCATGGACAAGCTCTCCCGAGAACGCCATTAGCGTCCCCCTCTGGATCGGGCGCAACTTTAAGAGGAGTGCGTAGACGCGTCCAGGACCGATAGGAGGCAGGTAAAAAGAATCCATATACCCCTTTCCACTTCCAAAGAGAGAAGCGTATTCGCTTTCTGTGGAATACGCTTCTCTCCCTTACCGGATAAACGTATTTGTGAAACTTCTGACAGCCTGGGTATAGCCCGCTTTGTCGGTTGCCAGGGCCATGCCATGCCCGGCCCTCTCGATCAATACCTTTTCTTTTGGGGCCTGACAGGCATCATATAACGGGTGAACCATCGCGGTCGGGACAAAATCATCGACCGCGCCATGAATAAAGAGGACCGGTCGCGTGTTTTTGCACAATTGTTTGATCGCGGAACCCTCACCGAAAAAGTATCCCGCGCGTAGCTTGCAGACCAGACTGGTCAAAGGGATCATTGGGAAGGGCGGAAGTTTGTACATCTGCTTGATCTGAAAAACGAGAATATCTTTTATTGAGGTGTAAGCACAATCAGAGATAATGCACTTCACCTGATCTGGCAGACGCTCGCCGCTGGTCATAAGTACCGTCGCGCCACCCATAGAGATCCCATGGAGGACGATTTCAGCGTCTTCCCCAACCTTCTGAATCACCCAATAAATCCATTTTACGAAATCTAGCCGATCATGCCAACCCATACCAATATATGATCCCTCGCTCTCTCCATGCCCACGATCATCGGGCAACAGGACGTTAAAGTTCAAATCATCGTGATAGACTTCGGCGAACATCCCCATATCGGGCAGCCCCCGGCTGGTATAGCCATGAGCCAGGATGACCGTTTTACACGTTGGCGTTCGGGCCGGTAGATAATGAGCGCGCAAGGTTAAACCATCATAGGACTTCATCTCAGCCTTTTCAAATGGCTTATCAAGCAGCCACCGCTCATCAAATGTTGCCAGCTCAGCCTCGGGATCAACCTTCATCGCCGGATGCTCATCTACCGAGGCCTGAGCTTTGGGACGTGCGAAGGTTACGTTGTAAAAAAACAAGCTTGCGCCTATAAGCGCGAGCAGAGTCAGAACACATAAAGACACAATAATAATCGCAGCTACCTGCACAATTCTCACCTCAAAAAAAATAACATTTTCCACCCCGTTGACCTGTAGAGGTCCCACTCTCAGATTGAGATTAGCATATCCATCCGGAAAAATGCAATAACCGGACAGCCTTACCGATCCTCTCTTTTCACATGCCTGCGCTGAACCTTGCCTTCCTCTAATGTGCTTCGCGCCAGTAGCTCGAAAAGCAGTGCCTCCATATTCTCTTTTTTCCGCAGGATGCGCCCCAGACGTTGCACATACTCGCGCTTGCTCGATCCCCCTCCCATGACGATGGCAATTTTCGCCTCAGGTACATCTACCCCTTCATTCAGCACCTTAGATGTTACTACCGCCCGATATCGCCCCGCCTTAAATTCATCGAGAATCTTTTTACGCTCAGGCACACCTGTTTCAAATGAGATAATCGGGATAAGATACTCCTGAGCAATTTTGTAGGCGACAGCGTTCGATTCTGTGAAAATAAGAATCCGCTCGCCTGAATGCTCTCTCAGCAAAGTTTCTAGCACCCGAAATTTGGCTTCACAACCCGAGACGATTCTCTGCGCCTCCTGCCTCGCCAGTAAAGCTTTTCTGGCCTCAACATCAAATGAGGAGAGCCGCGTCAGCTCCTGAAGCCAGCCCGGCCCATGGCTTGTTCTCAGACGATGTTCCCTGATAAAGCCAGTGTAGATCTGATAGGCTTTGTCATAGGCGATCCGCTCCTCGTCAGTGAGGTCCACGCGCATCCGTTGGGTCCGATATTCGGCGAGCTGCTTGCCCACCAGGCTCTCTAACCTCTGCTGATAGACGATCGGACCTAGAAGATCCTCTACACGCCAGCGGCCACCCATCTGTTCATATTCCTCTGGATAGGTTGCTGTCAGCCCCAGACGATAGGGGGCAGGAGACATCAGCGCAGCCTCTCCCCAGGTTCTCGCGGGCAGATGATGCACCTCGTCACAGATCAAAAGCTTAAATGCGTTTCCATGGGCCGCGATTAGATCTCCTGCGGAGTGATACGTTGTGACAGTAATTGGCCTGACAAGCTTCTCCCCACCATAGTACACGCCGATCTCAGAGGCGAAGGCATTGCTAAAACGTACATACCATTGATAGAGCAGATCTAGCGTTGGAACCAGCACGACTGTCGCTACCTGGGTCTGGTGGATTGCCTGGATCGCGACAAAGGTCTTACCAGCCCCCGTGGGTAAAACAATGCTTCCCCGCCTCTGGGCCTGCTGCCAGGACGCCAGGGCCGCCAATTGGTAATCGTGTGGGACTGGGAGATCGGCCAACTCGACTTTTAGCTTCTGCCATCTGGCGACATTATTGTGAATTCCCTGCTCTTTTAGCCATGGTAGAAGTTGGGAATAATGATAGGCTTCGCAGCGCCAGCGCCCCTTGATGTATTGAAGTTGAGAAGGGACCTTCTCCTCCTCCACCCCGGCCAGCACCAGCGTGCCGCCTTGAAAATAAATCGATGCGTTCATAGTACCAATACAATAACAGAGCCCCGAACCTGTCGTCCAGTCCTCTGGAAACACGATGCGTTGACATCCTATCTATTTCTATGTTAATGTTAAGTATGCTTAAC
Organism: uncultured Ktedonobacteraceae bacterium; assembly: GCA_964247295.1. GTDB lineage: Bacteria > Chloroflexota > Ktedonobacteria > Ktedonobacterales > Ktedonobacteraceae > CAXTTV01. The sequence goes on from CAXTTV010000192.1 coordinate 9,136, forward strand.
ATATACTCTACATATTGAAGAGAGAAAGCTAAGCATAGTATAGATAGTTGCATCTCTACATTTATAGCTTCATGGGAAAGCCCAGGAGTGGATCGAAGACGACCCAGATTGGGGATCGGGTAGGAGCGCAGCGTTAGCCATCAAGCCCGATCCCGCTGCTAAAAAGGAAGGAAGAACATACATGGCTCAGATTACAACGAACGCTTCTATAGAGACACGCGCTCCTATTGGTG
>CAXTTV010000193.1:0-9364 GCA_964247295.1 uncultured Ktedonobacteraceae bacterium
ACGTACACGGGTTCTCTGCTCACCAACTGACTCCGCAAAAAAATGAACTGCACCCAATCGAGGTTCTCAAGCCATCTCAGGTGAGCTACATCCCTATTCTAGCTCTTAGAACAGGATGTCTCAAGCTGCCGCTGCAAGAATGTCTGCAATCGCCCCCGATAGTCGAGCATCTGCTGCCGGGTAAATCTGTCAGGGACGTTGCTTGAGATCAGCAGGGTGTGCTGATCTGGCAACCAGTTGTTCTCCAGGTTCTCCGGTATGTGGTGCTCGGCTAACAACTGCCCTCTCTGATACAGGCGGATGACCGGGTGCAGGTATACGTCTCGGGAAGCCATCGCGGGATCGGGATCTCGGATGACGTTGAAGGGATTGCCTCTGACCTCTCCATAATCCAGGATGATAATATAGTAGCCACTCTCTTGATTGGATAAGCTGGCGTGTGCGTAATCTACAGGCATATTCTCATAATAACAAAGATCTTTTTCGGGCGCGGCATCGACAAGTAGATCACAGAGAAAACCGGGCTGTAAAAACAGGGCGGCCGAGGCGCTAACCCTCTTGAGGATCTGATCCGCGATGTCTTCAGCCTTTCGAGAAATCTCCCGATACGGTAGCGGCTGATCCTCGTATTTATGATCCAGCAACCGACTGAGAAACCCAATGTTGAAGCGGAACCCATGGATTACATTGGACATGGTTTTTTGAAAGTCCCGCGCCTGCATCAAAGTCCCAGCAAAATAAAGATCAGGGACATTCACCGCTTCCCACTCTTCGGTCATGGCCGGTAGCTTTCCATTATAGATAAGCTCTGGTCGGCAATCTTCATCGAAAATAGAGGCATCAAAGCGAAAGCCGGTACAAAGCAAGACACGATCATAGGCCAGCTCCATCTTCTGCCCACCGGCGTTGGTATAGTCGATCAGGGCAATAATCCCTTCGGGTCGCTGCTCTAACTTCTCTACACGGGCATTCAGAATCGAGTTCTGACCCTTGAGAAAATAGGTATCCAGAAATTCGGTATTGATCGAGCGGACGTGTCCCATAAAATGGGTCTCCCAGGCCAGCTTGAGGGGGCGCGGGCTGCATATATGGATGATCCGCGCAGTCGGAATTAAAGCATTGGCGGTCTCAAAGGCTCCATTCCCTTTGCCTATAATCAAGACTCGCTGATCATTATAGTCATCAGGGTTTACAGAAAAGTGCAGATAATGTTCTCCCAACTCTCTACCAGGTATCGGTGGGGTCGCAGGCTGTTGGGCTATTCCGGTGGCGATAATCAGCCTTTTGCACCGGTACACCTGTCCCCATTGATCCTGTACAATAAAGTGACCGTCCTTCTTGCTTATTCTGCTGACCCGCGCATTATAGCGAATCGAGAGCTGATAGTGCTCCGCGAAATCTACAAGATAGCGTTTATAATCGCTGATCTGAGGAAAATACTGCGAACTATAGTGGTTCATCTGAAGGTTGGAATCATCGCACAGCAACGAGTTCCAGTCATAGCGCAATCGCGTCTCTGGATCAGTATAGCCAGTATACCGCTTGTTGATTGAGATCATCTGACCATGCCGGGGCAATCTCTCATAAAAGACGCCCGCGCTTTTGCTCGCCTCAAGAATTAGATAATCACGGCCCTTACATTTTAAGAAATACCCCAGTTGCAGTCCTGCCGGACCTGCTCCAATGATTAGATAATCATGCACTGATAGCTCTGACATCCTCTTCTCCTCAAGCAGCTCATTCACAACCGATTGACGATCTATGATTTCCTTTCCTGAATATCAAATTCCTGTTTTTACGCGCTGAATCTGCTAACGTTATCTATTGTCAAACATCTAAATAAGTGTATCATGTAATAATAAGCATTTGAATGGTGCAAGTGGATCTCAAATCAAAGGGAGCGTAGATATAATGAGACGATACCCAGAGATTCTTGAGAGGGCTCACGATCTCTTTCGTACCAGTTTTCACACACATGATCATCAGAATACCTGGTAGTAACGGCAGATGGTCAGATGGTCAGGCCAGAAGTAATAGAAGATATATGGCGACAATTAAACCTTTGTGGATGGCAAACTCAGAAGGATGAAGTTACAGGAAAAGTCGTTGGGGCAACTCGCCCACGAGAGGATATTCATAAAAGCTATAACCTGGATGTGATTACCACTGAATGCGGATACTCGACAATAGAGATTGCTCAGGCCCCCGCTCCTTCATTAATGGAGGCTGAACGCTATCTACAAAAGCTTATCGCCTCTCTTACAACAATTCTAGAACAACATCGGGCATATCTGATTGGCTATGGGGTCCAGCCTCGTGCCGCTCCCAGCCACAGCTATCAAGCTCCCAAAGGCAGATACGAGCTGCTCTACCAGATCTGGCGCGATGAGCACCCTCACAGTTCTGGCACACGTAGCCCCGACCTCCACTGCCTGAATGCCGCTACTCAGGCCCAGATTGAGGTTACCGCTGAGGAGGCGATCCCCGCTTTAAATGCCCTCAATGCTACTTCTGGCTTGCGGATCGCTCTGCTGGCAAACTCACCAATCTGGTCAGGTAAACGATCAGATTACAAAGCCATCCGCCAGATTTTCTGGAACTGGTGCTGGCCTGAACGCCGTCAGCAGTTCGGCATCCCCATCACATTTCAGAACCTTGATCACTATCTGGAACACCTTTTCGATTTTCGCGGTCTGGCTGCGCGGCGCAACGGTCAGGTGTACTGGATCGACAATCATCAATCTTTTCGTCAGCTCTACCTTACAGGAAGCATACAAGGAAGGCTCCTGGATGGGGAAGAGATTGTAATCGAGCCTGAAGTCCAGACCGATATCGGGCTCCAATCAAGCTTTGCATGGTTTGACGCTCGCCTCCAGCCACTTTATGGCACTATTGAGGATCGCATCGCCTGCCAACAACCTCCTCAGGAACATCTCTGTGCCAGCGCTCTAACCCTTGGCCTTGTCGAGAACGCCAGGCCATTAATAGAGATGGCAAATCAACTTTCTTTAGATCAATGGCGAGAGATCCGCAACCTCGCCTGCATCCATGGCCTGAGCTTTCAGTATCCAGGTGTTGATAGCCGCGCTCTGGTGAGCAAAATTGTAGAGATTGCCCGGCAGGGATTGCGAATGCGTGGCCTGGGAGAAGAGATTTATCTTTCTCCACTCGATAGGCGACTGGAAAGTGGGCAGGGGCCTGCCGATCAGGCGATTGCGATCTTCAATCAAGAGGGGATCACGGGATTGATCAGGGCCCGAGATATGCGTCACTGGTCCCCAACCTCTGGTTTATAATAAGATATACAGGAACAAAAGGAAGTAGAACAGAAAGGCCCACATCATCATGGACGCCCAGCAGAAAAATCCTGGCTCGCTTTTCTCTATTCAAGATCAGACGGCGATTGTCACGGGCGGGAGCGGGGGACTGGGTCTGGAGTTCTCCCTGACCCTGGCCCGAGCGGGGGCACGGGTGGCGATCCTCAGCCAGCACCAGAATTCAGCCGATCGCGCGGTTGCATCTCTTAAAGCTGAAGGATTTGAGGCCCTGGGATTGGCCTGCGACGTTCAGGATAAAACCTTGCTTGTCGAGGCCGCTCAAAAAGATTGAGGAGCGGCTGGGCCCTGCGGACATCCTGGTCAATGCGGCGGGCGGCAACCATCCACAGGCGACGATTTCACCTGATCTCTCGTTCTTTGACCTGGACGCCTCAGCCTTTGAACAGGTCACACATTTAAACCTTCAGGGGACATTGTTAAGCTGTCAGGTCTTTGGTAGGGGAATGGCCGGGCGTGGCTCCGGTTGCATTGTCAATATCGCCTCGATGAGCGCGCTTCGCCCTCTGACGCGCGTGGTGGCCTATAGCGCGGCCAAAGCCGCTGTTACCAACTTTACGCAGTGGCTGGCGGTCCATCTGGCTCAGGAATACAGCCCCCGAATCCGCGTGAATGCCCTGGCTCCCGGCTTCTTTCTCACGGAACAGAACCGCTTCCTGCTCACTGATCCCAATACCAATACGCTCACTACTCGTGGTCAGGCAATTATAGATCATACCCCGGCAGGCCGGCTGGGCACTCCTGAGGAGCTTGCGGGGACCCTGCTCTGGCTGGTCAGTCCAGCCTCGGCCTTTGTGACTGGAACAATAATCCCGGTCGATGGTGGGTTCTCGGCCTTTAGTGGCGTGTAGAAAGGTTGGAGATCATGGAATGTACAGAGGTGCTACAACGGATCAAGCAGGAGGATGCCATTGGTCAGCTTCGCCGCCGCGAGGGTCGAATGGCCGAACTGAGTGGCGAGAATGGGGAAGTCAAGCTGGAATGGGTTGAGGGGATCGCTCGCCTGCTGGCCTCACCCTATCGACTGGCAATGCTGGAAAATGAAGGGAGAGATCTTTGGGGACGCGGCGTGCGCAAGATTATCTGGGCAGGAATGGGCGGCTCCATCATGGCGGTTCGGACACTAATTGAGATGGACTACTGCAATGATCCCAACGGCCTGGAAATCCTTCCATTGGACAGTACCGATCCCGCCGCGCTTAACCAGATCCTCTCCCGGCTCTCGACCTCTAAAAAGATAGAGCTACCTCCCTCAAATCTAGCAATCAGGCCAGAGTGGCTCGCAACGATCCTGGCCGATGTAATGATGATTGGGGTCTCGATGGGGATGACCTCGGAGGAACCAATCACCCACCTGGAATGGTTCGCCGGGCTTCTCGATCTGACTGAGCTTCCCACCCCCGAGCATATGCTGGTGATGACTCTCCCAGGCTCCTACCTGGATGATTTCGCGAACAGGCATGGCATTCCCACGCGATCACTGCAACCGGATGGTGGGACGGGGACCGGTGGAAGGATGAGCGCACCCACTACCCGCGTCTTCCTGCTCCCTGTCTCACTCTATCTTGCCTCGATAGGAGCCTCCTCCGGTACTCTTCAATCCATATTACAAGAAGCCTGGCAACAACATCAATTAGAACTGGCGACCACCAATCCAGATCAGCATCCCTTTGTGCAATTGGCCGCAAAGATGGTAGCCAGCAGCAGTAACGGGATCTGTCGTCTGCTCATCTCACTACCGGAGGATTGGCGGGGCCTGCTCCCCTGGATTGAGCAGTTAATGGAAGAAAGCCTGGGCAAAGGCGGGAAAGGAATCATCGTCTTCGGAGACCAAAAGCTCAATTTTCAGGCTCCCACCTATGTGGATCAAGATCTACTCCACCTCCACGTCACAACCACCCTCCAGCATTCTACCAATGAGCAAAAACCCCACCTTACAGCCATCAATCAACAGCCTGTTAACGATCGCGAATATATGCTTCAACTATCAAATTCGACTATAGGAAATCCGATTGCTCGCTTGAGTACATTGGCGGCCAGCTTTCTGGATTGGCAGCTTAGCATGGCGCTCTACGGATATCTTCAGGGAATCCAGTTTGCTGGTCAGGATGCGGTAGAGAAATATAAGGCCAGAGCCCGCAAGCTGCGTGAGATCGGGGACCCGTTGCAAGAGATCGCCTTCTGGGAAGCAATAACCACCCAGGGACGGATCAGATTGCTGGAACCTCCCCATCTTGGGCTTACAGGTAAAACACCCACCGCCCGACTGGCTCAACAGATTCAGAAAAGTAGAGCAGGTCATCACCTGAGTTATATAGATATTACCTTCAATGGCGTCCTTCCTGCTCCTATTCATAACCTATTTAGGGATATCAAGCATACAATCAATCAGAAATTGGGATTACCAATCAAGGTTCGGACCGCTCCCGCTGATTATCACTCCACAGAGCAGAGCGAGATGGACGGTCCTGAAAACCTGATCAGCCTGAGAATACTTCTGCTCCAGCACGAAACCATTCGGGTGGGGACCTATGATGATACCTTTCTGCTGGCTCAGGGGATCAGCACGTGGCAGGCCATGCTAGAGCAGGGACGACTTTGCTTTTTGCTCCTGATAGACGGCTCTGAGCAGCAAGCCATCACGGGTCTAACAAACTTTTTAAATGAGCTCAAAACAACTCTCACCATCTAATATTCAAGAATATTAATACACTCTTAATGCAGTAAAAACTTGACAAATTAAAAGGTGTACATTAGACTAATATCAAAGCAAATACATCAGATAACTTTCCTCGCGATGGATACCCGATACCCAATCATCATCAATCAGGCAACGATCCCCGAATTTATTTCTGCTCAGAGTGAAATGATGGAGGAAATCATGCCCGATCCAGAGACAAACCAGCTACTGACCAATGTTGCTCACGATATAGTTGCCCAGGCAGAACCAGCCGAACTTCCTCTTTTCCGGGCGATCAGCACTCAGTATTTTAAAAAGCCGGAGAAGCTTTTTAAACAACAACATTCTAGTGATGACAAGCTAGGCTTCGGGACTGCCGAAGCCATTACGATGGCTACACCAGCACTATTGGTAGTGATGAGCCAGCTCACAACGTTTCTGGTGGGTGAGATCAGCAGGTCTATGGCCGAGAAAAGCGCTGAGCTAATCGCGCAACAGGTCAAAAAGATGTTTAAGCGCTCTCATAAAGATGATCCCACCAATGGAAATCCTCCCATCACCCTGACACAGGAGCAGCTCGCTCACATACGCCAGCAGGCTTATGACAAGTTTATCGAACTCAACCTTTCCCCAGCACGAGCGGCCCGCCTCGCTGATGCCGTCCTGGCAAGCCTGATCGTTCCCTCTCTACACAAGGAAGTCAGATAATGGATGTGTTTGAAGAAGTCAGGGAGCCCGAACAGAATGATCCGGTTCTGCCCCGGCTCAACCCATTTACCTTCCCCTCGGATACGGATATGCGCTTTGTCGTATTGATCGTTTCTATTATGGCTTCCAGCTTATTCATCTATAATCTATTAAGCAATGTCGCCCTATTCAATATCTTTAAACAATCCGGCCTATGTGCCTTGAATAATCCCACATTTCGAGCTGCGTTACATACTAAAGATACACATACATTGGAGGAAGCTAACCTTATCATATGGAAGTGCCAGACCCCTTACCTTAAACCTCATATTTTATACATTGTTTCAGGTGTAATTCTTACCCTGGTAACGGCCATAGTCATTTACTGGTTTACGCCCCTTCTCATAATCCTGCGAAAAAGACTCGTACCACTATGCACCCAGGAGGTACCAGAAATTGAGGAATACCTTTTATCTCTCTTTGATGAAATCAAACTGAATACTGGAACTCGGTTCATGATCAGTTCACTCAATTTCACCAGCGGGGCCCAGGCTTTTGGGCATCTTGGACGATATTATATTGCCCTTACTGGTGGATTGATTACTCTATTTTCCACAGACCGCACGGCTTTTCGAGCGATCATACTGCATGAGCTGGCTCATCTGAAAAATAAAGATGTGGATAAAACATATTTTGCTATTGCTATCTGGTGGGCTTTTGTAGCAGTTGCAATTATTCCTTTGATAATCGTATACTCTCAACACCTTCTATTCACTTACCCCTCTCTCATTGTCCATATTATTCTATTAACTCTGCTTGTTTATTTAAACCGCAATGCGATATTGCGCGTTCGCGAATTTTATGCCGATGTGCGAGCCTCAACCTGGGAGCATTCACAGGAAGCTCTAAACAATGTTATACAATCATTGCCTCGTCCAGGACAGATATGGCAGTCAGTTTTCAGTACTCATCCTGATCCCGAACAGCGTAGCCAGACCCTTCGTGATACTCAATCCTTGTTCTGTGTAAACCTCTGGACTGTATTAAGTCTAGGGATTGCGACAGGCGTTGCCCTTCCCAATATTCAGAGTCTGCTACGCGACTTTTTTTATGTTTTTTTTCCTAGTGGGATAGAACTTACTTGCTGGTATCCAGGTATGACGACTGCAACTGGGACTGCATTGATTATAGTCCCGCTCCTTGTTGGCGTCGTAGGTCAAAATATATGGCAGGTGGCATTGTCAAATCTATTCAGAAATGAACCATATAAACGAGTCACTGTTCTCCCATTTATGCTGGTTGGTGGCATGATACTTGGAGCATTCTTAGCTCCTTCAGCGGAGAATTTTGTAAGAGAGTCAGGAGACATCGTACATACTGGAGATGCGATCATCCAACAGCTTCTGTGGAGCCTTCCCTGGCACTTGCTCCTTTTAGTGAGTCTGAGCTTATTTTTCAAGTGGTTCGCGATAGAAGCTCAGAGCTGGCTATCAGTCGCATTCAGAAGAAAATCCCCACGCCTGATCTATAATGTTAGTCTTATAAGCACCGGAATAGTCCTGACAATATGGTTAACCCAGATCTTTGTCTTTCGCTCCTTAAACAGCGCAGGTGACTTCGGCATGAGCCTATCGTTGGTTTCCCAACTCCGAATAATTATTACAGATATCGTTTTAGAGCCCACCTCACTTCTTGCCTTTGCGATGGTATGGGCATTTCCACTTGCAGCCCGGTTATGGCTACAGCAATCACCGGTTGTGGGACAACCACATTGGGCATTTTTAGAAGCTTACCCTGGTCTCCACTTCGCATCCGTCCCACTGCTTTCTGCTCTAAAAAGACAGTTTGTAAAGCCGGGTGCTATAGATTCCCGCTTCGATGAGGCGAGTACCAATAATAGCTCTGCACTGATACAGGCAACTGATGATATACAATCATTCTTACGTTTGAAGCAGCTAAAGTGGAGGTCTACTCATCTCCCTTTTATATTGAGAGCAGCGCTCATCGGAACACTGATCTTTTCTGGCCTTTTTATCGTTACAAGGATCTGGATACTTACAAATGTACCAGTTAGAATTAGTAGCACTGATCACTTTAAAGAGTTACTATACTTTAGTATGCTTGGTTCTGGCGTTCTACTACAAATAGGAATAGCGAGCGTTGTAACAGCAGAAACCTGCAAACTAAACTGGCTATGTGGGCTCTTTACCGCATTCATTTCTGGCATTTTGATGACAATCAGTTTCCTAAGCCTCAACTTATGTTTCGGAGGTAGCATAGACTTTGAATTTTTCTGGACGACTCTTCTTATTCTTGTCAACGGAGGGGCGTTAGCATCGATCCCTGCTGTGCTGCTTGTCTCTGCGATTGCCGGTCGTGTACGCGAAAGATCTATTTTTGGATAATACTACTTCTTTACAGGTATCCAATCCATCAGTCACAAAAGTGTGAGGAATTAGCGTTACTGGCTCCTCATAAAAGACGTTTGTTCAATTCCAACGATTTCTTCACGATGCCGTAAATAAACAGGTCGTCCGGGTTGCGGTGTTCCTTAAGGATCTCTATCTCGTCCAGGCCCACCCAACGAAATTCGCTGCGCTCACGCCACTCAATCTGAGGGTGTTCAAGATCTCCCTCAACTTCTACAAGGAGATCTATTTCA
>CAXTTV010000194.1:0-9052 GCA_964247295.1 uncultured Ktedonobacteraceae bacterium
CTGGTGCAGACATAAGCTGTCTCTACATGGTTCGATAGGATACCAGAGGCTAGAAGCTGGTTTCGATTGGTCTCCCAGAGGTTCAGAACCAGTCGGTGATCTTTCTCAAAAACGGCACTATCCCTGATGAGTCCTTGAAGGTCGATAGGGGTAGGATCTTCCGGAAACTGTTCATCCCCCTGAAAGATCCGCAGGACCTGATCCGAAACCTCGTAGCAGCAGGAACCGATCGAAGGGCCGATCCCGGCATAGATATCTTTAGCTTGAGAGCCAAAGCGCTCGGTCATGGCCTTTACCGTGGCGATCCCAATCCCCCGAGCGGTCCCACGCCAGCCGGCGTGAGCCATGCCGATCACACGTCGAACGGGATCATAGAAAAGCAGGGGCACACAGTCGGCGAAGGAAAGAGCCAGCGTAACATCTGTCTCATTGGTAACCATCGCATCAGCCTTATGACGGGGGCGCGTTGTCCAGATCAGTTTGTGTCCCTCGACTCGCACCGCGCTATCTTTCCACTCATGGTTCCATTCTTCCCAGGTTGTCGTACTGATCGTTGCGACCTCGGCTCCATGAACCTGCCAGAGGGTCGCGCAAGGCAAACCCTCAAGCCCGAGGCTTTGAAGCGTTAACAGACGATTGCGGACAACGGTTTCCAACTGATCTCCATTGCTATAGGAGGTATTGAGTCCCTTGTAGGGAGTCTCGCTATAGCCTCCATGGCGCATAAAGAGCCCGTGGCGAAGCTCTGGGAATCGTACGTACTGCTGAAACTGTAGAAAATGGACGGTACCCGTCTGCTGCTCGATCACAAATCAGCTCCTCTGTATGTTTAGGACTCTGGTTCTATTGTAGCACAGACGCGCGGCTGACTGGTGATAAGCGTCCAATACGGTTAGCCGGAGCTACCAACCTGACAGCTCCGTTTATCTCCTAGTTTGAAAATCTTGTTGATAATCGGCTGAATATTTTCGCAATGTGGGATCACAACATCTTGATTCGCGCCGACTGAAGGATCATAAATGGATTGTAGCTCGCCATAGTTCTGCTTACCATCGCCGGGCCCTAAGGTCAGGTGGTCGATGGGTTGTTTCAACAGGGTCCGACCATAATTGGCAAAGCCGAGCATCTCTTGCTCACTGATGTCAGTATAGACAGAGCCATTGAGATCTGTGAAAAGCTGAGGCAGGTTTTGAACAATTGTTGTTGCATCCAGCTTCTTTTTTAGGGCCTCTAACACCTGCTGCTGCCGTTGTGTACGTCCGATATCGCCTACCAGATCCGCGTGACGCGAACGCACATATTCCAGTGCCTGGAGCCCGGAAAGATGTTGTGGTCCAGGGGCCATATAGAGACGCTTGAGCGCGTAGGGATCGTTGCTATTGATCTGCTTTCCAGTATCATCAGGATACACGTCATCAGTGATGGGATGCATAACATCTACATCAACGCCTCCAAGTGTATCGATCACTTTTGCATAGCCATCGAGTCCAACCCAGGCATAGCGGTCGATAGGGATGCCATAATCTTGTTCTACAGTGTTGCGGGCCGCCTGCACACCGTCGTCAAACTTATTTTTACTAGAAGAGCCCAGTAGAAAAGCTTGATCTATTTTGTGCATACCTCCAATATCAGGCACACTGACCCAGGAGTCGCGAGGAATAGAAACCATGGAGACCTTATTCGTACTGGTATCTATATGGATAATCATCATGACCTGTGTCAAGACCTGAGGGAACACGTACTTATTATCGTTATCGCTGCCCAGTAGAAGGATATTCCAGTTGCGCCCCGTTACGTTTGTGCCGGTATCCGTGACGGTGGTCGGCATGCTCTGACGCTGGTGCTTGGTCTGACTGCGCGGTATCACATGGATGATATTGTTGAGATGTTGTTGAAAATAATAGTATGCATAGGCCACTCCCCCACTAGTAAGCACTACCAGAACCACCAGGGTGATGAGAAGGACCCTTAGCCAGAGAGGATGTTTCTTGCGTTTTTTGCTCTGGCCATCAGGATCAGAAGGGGGTGGGGCCTGCTGATCTCCAACGCTTTTTTGATCTATACCAGTTGATTGATCCGTCTGGGTGGAGGTCTCCACAAATGGCGTGGGAATTCCCTGTTGAGTGAGCGTCTCCACTACTGAAGCAGGCACAGAAGCCTCTACGGATGGTACAGGCAGTTCCTGAGTGGGTGTTTCCACATCTTCAACAGATGAATGTACCTGTTGCTCAGTTTGATCCTCTGCGGATGGTACAGGTAGTTCCTGAGTGGGCTGTTCAGTCGCATCGGTTGCCTCTGTGATTAGCGTTTCCTGCTCGGAAATATCAGGCTTAATAACCTTGTTGGTCTCCTGCCCAGAAATGTGGAAAGTAGTAACCTCACTAGTCTCCTGCTCGGAAATATCAGGGACGGCGACTTTATTTGTTTCCTGCTTCGAGAGATCAACCAGGCGTTGGGTTTCATCCTCTGGCTCTTGCATCCCCGAAGGACCAAAAGAGGCATTTGATTTATTAGAATCATTATCTGCAAAAGGTGTTACAGGGATAGGTTCGCTGGACGATAACTGTTGGTCACTCTGTTGAGCGGGCAATGGACTTCGGGCTATCTCATTACTCATCGTTGCCCCCATTTATAATACGTGTAATAGGTAGAACATATAAGAATACAGGTATAGATGCGCGGGTACATCTAAAAATAAAATGGATAAATATATCTGTAGGCCTAGTATAACAAAGAACCTACTATTATAGACAACCCAATGGGGGAAATAATCGCCCAAATAGGATACTTTTTACAATTTCTTGAGAATCTTAAGCGCACACGGTCTTTTTTATGGAAATGATACAATACAAAAGACAGTCTCAATGGTTAAAAGCAGGTACATTCAGGGAGGATTTTTATGCAATTGGAGAAGATTCAGGAGGCCCTGCGAGCAGAGAATATAGATGCGTGGTTGTTCTATGATTTTCGTGGCAGCAACCCCATTGCCCAACAAATTTTGGGGTTATCACGAGACGCAATGTATACTCGCCGCTGGTTCTATCTAGTTCCGGCCAAAGGCTCACCGGTCGCGCTGGTAAGCGCGGTTGAGATGCATGTTTTAAGCGAGTTATCGGGTCAGCAGCGAGTCTTTCGGACATGGCGTGAGATGCGAGATCAGTTGCAGGAGTTACTGGTGCCGGGTCAGAAGGTCGCGATGGAATATTCTCCAATGAATGTGATCCCCTATATTTCCCGTGTAGATGCCGGAACCATTGAGCTCGTCCGGTCCTGTGGCGTTGAGGTTGTTAGTTCCGCCAACTGCTCTCAAAGTTTTGTTGCCAGTCTGACCTCAGAGCAGATTGAGAGCCATCGGCGCGCCGGTCGCCTGTTAATCGCCGCGAAAAATGCTTTGTTCGCCTCTTTACGCGAGGATCTCCATAATGAGACGCCTCTTGATGAATTTAGCGTTCAGGCGCGGTTTATTCGTTTGATCGAGGAGAGCGGTATCCCTGTGGAGGAGGCTCCTCTGGTCGCGGTCAATGGGAACGCCAGCAATCCACACTATCTGCCCACAGCAGTTGATTTCGCGCCGATCAAGCGTGGCGATCTGGTCCTGCTCGACTTCTGGGGAAAGCTGCCGGGCCATGACTCCATCTATGCTGACTACACCTGGATAGCTTTTATTGGTACCAGAGAAGAGATCCCAGAGCGCCAGAGCGAAGTATTTGAGATTGTTCGCAGTGCTCGTGATAGCGCGATTGCCTTTATTCGGGAAGAGCTGGCGGCTGGACGGCAAGTCGAGGGTCGTCATGTAGATGATGTAGCGCGGGGGATGATTGAAAGGGCTGGTTATGGCGAGTATTTTGTTCATCGGACCGGGCATAATATTGGGACACACGAACATGGAAATGGCGCGAACAACGATAACTATGAAACGCAGGATACACGGTATTTATTGCCGCAGACCTGTTGCTCGATAGAGCCTGGTATCTATCTTCCTGAATTTGGTGTGCGTAGCGAGGTAGATCTATTGATCTACGAGAACGATGTTGAGGTGACCGGGGTGCCGGCTCAGGAAGAGATCGAACCTTTGTTTTAGATATCTATGCAACTCCCTTTTCTCTGTCTCGTATAGATACTGTCAAAAGAAATATACAGTTGAGGGTGTTTTTGTACACCAGGAGCGATAGTCACAATGGGAGATACACTAGGACAGGGACCTGATCCGCGATGGCAGCCTGATCAGGAAGAGTTTGATAAACGGCTTGAGGAGATCAGACGAGCTTTGAGTCAGGGGGCCAATGAGGCTCAGACGCGTCTGAAGCAGGTAATGAACCGTGCGAGTGAGTATTGGCAGCAAGCGCAGAATGCTCCGACCACTCCTCCGACTCCACCTCCATCTGGTTCGACTGAGGAGCAGCGTTTGCGGCTCTTGATCAATCGTTGGGGTGAAGAGAACTGGCAGGTTGTGCGCGATCTGGGGACATATATGACGGTTCGCGCAGTCGAGCGCAGCGAGGTCTGGGAGATCTCTGTCCAGACGCGTTGGGAGACGCGCGTGCTGGATACGACTACCGAAGCCTATACTGGTCGGCAGAGTTCCTCGCTTCAGCCATTGTTACCTGTCTGGGATTATGAGCAGCCTGAGGTAACCAATCTGAAGTCTCCAACGACCAGAACTCCTCTGGAGGGTCTAAACGAGGTTCTTTCCTGTACGGCCTGCAACGGCAGTGGACGTTCACTTTGTATTAATTGTAATGGACGTGGGTGGACCGTGTGTCCGGAGTGCCAGGGCCGGACAAAGAAGCGCTGTACCACTTGTAAAGGGCGTGGGTATGTGGCTGACTGGTACCAGTCGGAGAAAAAGCCGCTACTGAAACGGACCGCCGAGGGCTTCGCGACTGGGATGGGCGAGCGGGTCTCCGGCCTTTTCGAGGGTATTCGCCAGAGCGGGGTGCCAATTCCCAATCCCGTCGATACTGATCCCGCGAACAAGGGCAGAACCGTTCCTTGCCCAGATTGTGTTCAAGGCGAGGTAGATTGTTCCTGCGGAACCGGTAAACGGGTCTGCGCGTCCTGCCAGGGAGCCAGGATGGAGCTTTGCCAGCATTGTAATGGTACGGGAAAAGTGGTGCGCCATCGAGAGCTGGTGCGCAGCTTTGATCTGAGGAGCCAGACCCAGATTCTGGGTGAGAGCGCAATCCCCGCGCAGAAGCTGTACGATGCGGACGGTGATCTGGTTTATAACGCGGAGATCACTGAGCCTTTGTATGCCGATGCAGTTCCAGATGCAGTTCCAGTCGATGTATGGAAAGCCGCAGTGCTGCTTGCTCAAAGTGAGGCTACCCAGCAGACCAGACCTGGAGCTCCGACTTCCGCCTCGCAGGTTGCGCAGGATAGCACGCGCGCGACCCTTCAGGTAATGGAACTGGTGCGTATTCCTTATATAAAGCTGGATTATAGCTTCTCCAACCAGGATTATACGGTCTACATCTACGATAGCGAGGGGAAAGAAAAGTTTTACTCTGACCGTTATCCCACGCGCTGGGACAAGGTTGAGCAATTCATTCGTTCTGTTTCTAGTGAGCTTATCGGGTCACCCTCGACCTCACCATCCTCGACCGACCCCATCAGTAATTCCGCAGGATATAGGGGCAATACCGATACCAGACCTAATCACAACAATCCTTACCGCGTGCGGATCGAAGTTCCACCCGAAGAGACCAGTGGAGCGGATGAGAACGATTCCACTCGATAAAATCAGACCATCAAAGTTTAACTCTCAAGAGGTCCGCGAAATGCGGACCTCTTTTTTGATCTTTGTCCCTGCATCATTCATGCAGCATTTGAAACGCACCGAAATAGTGCCAGGCGGAATATTTAGGGTAAGATTCTATTCTGCTTATATGAGAACTATGTTATGCTTTTGTGAGAGCAAGATATACTATTCGCTATACCAAAGAAGGTAACCAAAGACAAGACACGGAAAGGCAGGAATTTTAGACCATGGCAGACGAAAAAACCAATACAGATGGAAGCGTCAGTCGCCAGGCCGCAGAGATGGATCTCTATGTGATCGGGGATGATCGTGTCGTCAATAGTGTACTCAAGCATCACCCAGAGATTGAGCCGAGTGCATTTCGGATTCCCCGAGAGCTTGTGATCACTCATGCGTTGATGATGGCTGCGGCTGATGACTATCTGCGGCCAGAGGGCCTCTCCTGGTCCAAATTAATTATTCTCTTGTTCTTACGAGCGATGCAGGATGAAGGCCAGCGCGGTCTCTCGCCATCGCTGTTGAGCGATCATCTGGCCGTCGCTAGAAACACGGTCAGTACATTGATCGGAGGCCTGGAAAAGCAGGGATATATTTCACGTGAACTGGACGCGGAGGATAAGCGCCGCTTTGTGATCCGTCTGACCGAGGCGGGATATGAAGCCACGCAGAAAGCCTCAGATCCATTGCTGAGTCATCTTCAAAACCTGTTGACCCCTCTTTCAGAGGAACAGCGAGTCCATCTTGTCCAGGGTCTGAATATGCTTCAGAGCGTTCTGCTCAAGAGCCGACCAGAACTTTCCGCTCGCTTTAGCTATACATCCCTGGACGAGGAGACAAAATAACCTCAAAGAAGGGCCTGTAAGGGGAGCTGCAAGCGACTCTGTTGGGAAAAGGGAACGCCTTTGAGGTGAGGGAGGAGCGCTTCGCGAAGCGTGCGTCCACGGGCCTTCTTCCATCTTTCTCCGACTTTCCCAACAGAGTCGCTTGCTTACAGAGGAACGGGCATTGTTGCCATTGCCATTGCCACACCGCTTCCCCGTCCCGGTCGTCTTCGTGGCGCGCCTGGGAATTTGGGCCACCCATGATGGTGCTCTAAATTCCCATGACCCTGTTTTAACGTCTCAAGTATTCCAAAATCTCAGCACGTTTCACCTGCTCCTGTTTCTTATTGGTATCCATACTGGTTCGCAGATCTTTGACCGAGACAAGTCCCTGGGCTAACTCATCCTCACCGATAATCACAGCGTAATCGGCTCCAGAGTTATTCGCCTGTTTCATTTGAGCTTTCGGGCTGCGATCGCCATAGCTCATATCAACCTTTAGATTGGCATGGCGAAGCTCAGCCACCAGCTTCACAGCAGCATCTTTCAGCTCTAGCGTTCGACCCAGGTAGGCGACAAATGCTCGGGGGCGCGCCACCTCAGGAATCGCTATCTCCTGACGCTTCATCTCCAGAATAACACGCTCGATTCCCGCGCCAAAGCCAATCCCTGGTGTGCGTGTGCCGCCGAGAATTTCCGCCAGCCCATCGTAACGACCACCGCCATTTAACGCCGTCTTATCCCGCTCGGAAGTAAACTCAAAAACTGTACGGCTATAGTAGTCCAGACCGCGCACCAGCAGGGGATCAAGCGACCAGGGAACACCATAAGCTTCCAGAAAGCGGGTCACAGTATCAAGATGCTGCTGGCTCATCTCATCCAGATGATCGATAATTTTAGGGGCGTGGGCGATCTTCTCTTGATCGCGTGGATCTTTACAATCCAGCAGTCGAAGAGGATTTTTCGTAAAGCGTGCCTTACAATCATCGCAGCACTCGTTGAGTAAAGGTTGATAGTACTCCTTGAGTACCTCAATATATTGGGGGCGAGAGGTGCTATCCCCAATGCTATTCAGGTGGACGCGGATGTCTTTGAGGCCCAGGCGTGTATAGAACTGATAGAGCAGACCGATCATTTCCGCATCGATCGCGGGATCTTCGTCTCCCAGGGCCTCACAGCCAAACTGATGGTGCTCGCGGTAGCGTCCGGCCTGAGGTTTATCGTGGCGGAACATGGGCGCGCTCAGATAATACAGCTTGACCGGCTGAGGCTGTTTAAACATCCCATGTTCCAAATAGGCCCTTACCACCCCGGCTGTTCCCTCGGGCCGGAGCGAAAGGCTGAGGCTATGGCCCTCTTTATTCGCGCGATCATTAAAATTGTACATTTCTTTATCAACGATATCGGTCCCTTCACCGGAGGTTCGGCGAAACAGAGCCGTTTCCTCCACCAGAGGGGTTTCGATACGCCGATACCCGTACAGCTCAGCGACCTCGCTGGCGACCCGTTCGACAAATTGCCAGTAGGGTTGTTCCTCAGGCAGGACATCGCGAAAGCCCTGTAGGGCTTTATAAGATTCAGACATTATAGAATTCCTTATTAAAGCTTCCAGATTTTCGCGTTCGAGAACGCGACATCTGTCTGCTGAGTTTTTGACTCGCCAAAAACCGCGATTTTTCCGCTGGTCAGAAGGGAGTCATGCGCACTTGTAATATATTGCTTATTAATATAGACGTACATATCTGAGCCCTTCGCCACCATCGTCAACTGGTTTTTCTGGTTCAGTCCTGTGTGGATCGCGGGGCTGGTTCCAAACTGGAGGCGTGTATTTCCTTTGTCAGTATTGTCTTTATAGACAAAGAAATCATAGTCTCCGTTTTGATCCAGGCGGAAAAGATAGCGTTTGGTATCGTCTGAGTTAATACGGAAGGTAATACCGGCCCGGTCACCTTTAAGGATTGTCAAGTCTACCTGTATCGCGAAATTGTCGTAAGTATTGGCCTGCTCTATGCAGGGGACGAAGTAACCACTTTTGGTTACCATGGAGTGATAAGCCCCTCCGGTGAACGCACAGCGACCTACATCCAGATCGCCCTCGCTCCAGTTGTTTGTATCTTGAACGGTGAGGGGGTCATCTACAGCAGGTGTTCCACCAGTTGCCTGATCATAGATGTTCTGAACGGTTGTGACCGAGGGATGTGCCTGGGCCGTCTGGGTCGCATTTTGATTAACCTGAGGGGTCGTGGTTGCCGGTTTCTGCGTATCAGGCGTTGGAGTTGACGTATTGGCCTGGGTACCACTTTGGCTCGCCAGCAGTGCCAGAGCGCTACAGATGACCAATAGCACAACGATCACACTAATCACAATCACCGGTACTCTCGATCGTTGTTTTAGTGGGGGAACGTACTGATTTTGGGACCCAAAGTAAGGTGAGGGTGTTCCCTGACTGGGGTAGGGAGTAGCATTTATT
>CAXTTV010000195.1:0-9022 GCA_964247295.1 uncultured Ktedonobacteraceae bacterium
TAATTCTGATATTCTATCAAAAGCAAAAAGGATACGGAGAAATGTCCCCATATCCTTATTACGTTAATCGAGTCTTTGTACCTTTAGATAATTTTTAGCTCTTTTCCAACTTTTTCAAAAATCTGAAGGGCGCGACTCAGTTCCTCACGGGTGTGGATCGCGGTGACGATGGTGCGGACCCGGCACTTGTCAGCAGGAACGGTCGGGAAGACGATCCCCTGGGCAAAAACGCCTTCTTCAAACAGGCGTTTGCTTAATTGTAGTGCTCTGGCCCCCTCGCCCACAATTACAGGGGTAATCGGTGTTTCGCTGTGGCCAGTATTAAAGCCCAGTTCAACCAACCCTTTCTTAAAGAAGCGCGCATTCTCCCAAAGCTGCCGCACCAGACTATCATCTCGCTCCAAAAGATCTAGCGCGGCGATACAGGTGGCGACCACAGAAGGTGGATGCGAGGTGCTGAAAAGCACTGGTCGGGCGCGCTGCAAAAGATACTCTTTGACCACCTCGGTACAGGCCACATAGCCACCCAGAGCTCCGATTCCTTTAGACAGAGTACCGATCTGAAGGGCCACACGGCCATCTAGCTCAAAGTGGTTAACGGTGCCACGCCCATGGCTCCCAAGCACACCGCTGGCGTGCGCGTCATCTACCATTACAAATGCGCCATACTGCTCCGCCAGATCCACGATCTCCGGCAACAGAGCAATATCACCATCCATGCTAAAAACGCCATCGGTCACAATCATTACTTTGTTCGCGCTCCGCGACTCCTCCAAAACCTTGCGCAACCCCTGCATATCGTTATGCGGATATACTTTACGAGCAGCTTTGCACAGGCGGATACCGTCGATGATGCTGGCATGGTTCAAGGCATCACTGATGATGATATCTCCCTCTTGCATCAGAGCGGAGATCACTCCTAGATTGGTTGCATATCCAGATTGAATGGTGAGCGAGGCCTCTGTATGCTTGAAACGCGCCAGCCGCTCTTCCAACTGATTGTGCAAAGTCATGTTTCCAGCGATCGTCCGTACAGATCCGGAGCCGACGCCGTACTCTTCAATGGCTTTGATCGCCGCAGTGCGCAGCTCAGGATTTACGGTTAAGCCAAGGTAATTATTGGAGGAGAGCGTGATCACTTCATGACCATCGATTTTGACAACGGCCTTCTGCTCACTCTCCAGCTCGCGCGGCAGGTTAAAGATGCCCCGTGCGCGTAGATCATCCAGTTCTGCTTGCACAAATGCTTGCAGCTTGTCCATCTTTGTCTCCTTTGAATTTAGAAGGTCAAAATGATCTTACCACAATCTCCAGATTTCATGATCTCCATGGCTTCATCCAACTGCTCAAACGGGAGTGTATGGGTAATCACCCGCTGAATATCCAGTTGACCCATCCTAAGAATGCTGCGTGTCCGATACCAGGTATCAAAGATCCGCCGCCCTGAGATACCTTTAACAGTTGCTCCTTTAAAGATGATATCATTCGCGAGATCCAGCTCAATCAGACGTGAAGGGATGCCCAGCAATGAGACGCGGCCACCGTTGCGTAAAATCTGGAAGCCCTGACGAATCGCGAAGGCGTTTCCAGACATCTCCAGCACCACATCGACGCCTGAACCTTCGGTGACAGTATAAACCGCTTCAATGGGATCTACCTCTTTCGGGTTCAGTAGATGATTTGCTCCCATCTCACCAGCGATCACCAACCGTTTAGCATTGGGCTCAATCGCGAAGATGTCGCTTGCTCCCGCCAGCCGGGCCAGGCCGACAGCCCAGAGCCCGATCGGTCCACAGCCGGTTACGGCAACACTTTTGTTCGTAAGCTCACCCTCAAAGGCGGCATGTACGGCATTGCCAAAAGGCTCCTGCACCGAGGCCACCTGATGATCTATCTCCTGTCCTGTCTTCCAAACAACCTGTTCAGGCACTGAGATATATTCCGCGAAGGCTCCATCTCTATCAACACCTAATATCTGAACATTCTGGCAGATATGCCCCTGGCCCGTCCGACATTGGTAACACTTCCCACAGGTAATGTGTGTCTGAGCCGCTACAAAATCTCCCGGTACCACAGAGGTCACTTCCGCGCCCACCTCGACTACCACACCCGCGAATTCGTGTCCAAAGATCCTGGGGGTCTGCATTCTACTCTGCGCCCAGGCATCCCATTCATATATATGAATGTCTGTACCACAGATGGAAGCAGCTTTAACCTGGATCAGCACATCGCGTGAACCCACCTGGGGAACATCTACAAGAGCGATCTTTGCTCCTGGCGCGGCCTCGGCTTTGAGGGCCGCCTTCATTTTACCTTGCATTGTTCTTTTTCCCTCCAACAAACATCATCACAACACATTGCCAATTATCCTTCTTCTATCACGTGATTGCAACTAATCGGCTTTTTACAATTTTTGAGAAGAGTAGATGTGTTTTTCTACACGGCTCTTTTACTATAAGAGATGAGAATTGTAGAATATATTATTATCAACGAAGATATCCCTATTCCATATCACTGGTTGCTCACTTTTGAAACGTTCTCTCAAAAAGAGCGACCCTCAAGGCTATAAGGTAAAAAGACGATGTATGAAAATGAACAGACTCTTATCTCGAAAGGGGAGATTATCCCTGCTTATACACTTCCTGGCCCCGATGGTTGGATGCACAATTCCTGGGACTACCGACAATGCGAGCATCTCCTGGTGGTCATCTCTCAGAGCCTGAGGCAACCGGAGGCCCGGAAACTAGCCCTTGACCTGGCGGAAAACATCCACCGCTTCCGAGAGGAGAAATGTCAGATCAATTTGATTACGCCCGATCCTGTGGTGACAAACCTCCAGGTACAGGAGGAGCTGCATCTACCTTTTTTGTTACTGGCCGATCCTCAGGGTGGCACAATTGAACGCTATACACAGTGGGAAGCGGGCACAAAAACCTTTGCCCCAACAATTGTGCTTGCGAATCTCTATACAGCTTTGTATCAACAGTGGACAGCGGGAGCAGAGTCGGAACTTCCTGAGCTTCATGAGCCCCTGTCGGATCTGGAATATCTGAATCGGCTCTGCTCAATCTAGCGATTTGGAAAGAGAGGCACTGGCATGCGAAGGCATCTCCATATTACTGGCAGGCTTTTTCTGCTGGGTGCTCTAGTGGGCACAGTTCTGGATGCCTTTCTCGTCTACAATGGTGTTAAGGTCTATTCCTCTCCTGATATCTTAGGAGTCTCCTGGTGGTCGCCGTTTCTGATAGGCCTGGGCTTTATAATAATCGGCTACGCTGATCCATTTCTGCTGCCGTTGCTCGGTTACATACGCCCGGCCTTCCCCTTAACCGTCAGCCTACGGGGGATCAGTTGGTTGTTTCTGGTATATGTGCTGATTGAAGTTGGTCTGGAGGCTCATCTTCAGACGGGGCAATTGCTGATTGTCCTGGTTCTCTATTATCTTTTAGCGGAGAAACATTGGCAGCAACTGCTGCTCGCAATAGTTGTGGCGATCACGGGTACGCTCATTGAGATGATTTTAGTAAGTTCGCACGTGTTCTCGTATCATACTCCGGACGTGTTTGGGGTGCCGTTCTGGTTACCGCTCCTCTACATATGTGCATCCCTCTCAATTGGTGATATTGGTCGCACCCTCCTCTATCGTCATGCGTTTGAGCCTGAAACGGCCTCCACCCTTCCACAGTCATTGGAACATGCCAGGAGAACACCATAGAATCCTCTAAAGGAAAAGCGCCCATGAACGAACGGGCGCTTTTTTGTGCAGCGATACACTAGTTTTTTCCGAAGAAATTCCCCTTCTTCCGGACAGATGAGGGAATAAAACGCTCCGAGGACGACGCGACTGCTCGACCATTAAGGATCATATCGTTAGCCCAGAACAGATCCTCAGCAAGAATTCCGTCTCGCTCTCTATCCAATGCCCGCATGGCTCCCGCGATACACACCTCTCGAAAATGACTTCCGGGCTGCTTTAGCAGTAAGGAAGCAACCTGCGCATGCTCCTCTTCTCGATAAGCCTCGCCCAGGAAGTGCCTGAGGAAGCGGAGGGCCATCTCAATATCTTCTACCAGGCCAACCTCGATGAGCATGTCAATACGCCCCGGTCGATCGCGTATCCGCTGATCAATCTTTTCAGGATCATTGCTGGTCGCCAGGAGTAGGGTACCGGCCTCGTTATCTGGTGTAGCCACACCATCCAGGGTATTGAGCACAAGTTGAAGCTCCTGGGGATCGGAGACGAACATTTCAAAGTCTTCAACCAGCACCATTGTAGGCAAGCGACTCTCCGCACCCGAGTGGAGCGCCTGAGCCAGTTGCTGCCAGGAACTGCTCATACGATTTTTGGGTGGGGCACAAACATAAAAGACCAGTCCACCATGCTTCGCGTGATGTGCCCCCTCAGCCTTCAAAAGCGTGGTCTTCCCGGTACCCGGAGGCCCAATCAACAAAACTTTGCGCAACCGTGGAACATGAAGGGCTTCATAACGGCTCAGCATCGCGGTATCGAAGATCCTCCGCTGGGCGGAAACCTGCTTCAACACATCCTGATGCAGCACGATACTGTTAAAAGATGCGCGCTTAATCACATCGGCCAGATCATCATCGCCACCGATAATCTCGATCCGTCCTCTTCGTTCCCGTCTGACAATCCCATCGTGGAGATCGTCAAGCAGCTTTAAAAAGGCCAGCCAGTCATCTTGTCGCCCCTGCGGGATCGCAGTGAGGATACCTGTCTCACCATCCTCATTCAGAATATACATCACACTCAGAGCCGTCCAGCCAGGAGTTAGTGTGTACTCTAACCAGCTATAGGGCGCGGACGGAACAGTGCGACGATCTCCTATAACGGCCTTCCAGAGCAGATCGGGTTTATAAAGGCCATCCACCTCAGAGGCCATAGAGATCCCCAACGCGGCATCTGGCGCGGGCAATGATCGCCAGGAGGTGAGCTGCCCAGACCGAGACTTTTTCCGCCGCGCTCCCTGAGTCACAAGCTGATCCAGTAGAAGCGGGTGAAACTCGGTTTGCATCCGTCGGTGCGAAGGAGAGGTGAAAAGCAATGGCTCCCCCATCAGACCCAGGTTGTGCCACAACTGTCGTAATGCAATCGCGACCACCTCCCGGCGCAACATCGGGAAACTACGAGTGACATCTGCATGCAGAGACTGCACTTCCTGCGGATAAGGGAATAGTCTGTCCCGATTGATTTCTATGTTCTCCAGACGATCCATTCATTTTTTCTTTTCAATAACGGGTATTTTCGACAAAAAACAGAAAAAGGACGAGATTCTGCTATGTTTTTGATAATACCTTCTCATTCTACCATTGTCAACGCCTGACACTCTTGCTCAAAATCCAAACGATCTGACTACTAGTTCTAAAAAAACAATGCAATTCCGGAAATACCCTTGCCTAAACCAAGATAAAAGCGGCACCCAGAAATCGAGTGCCGCCCGGTGAGAAAGGAAATTACTTAGTATGGCGGATCATCTTGCCGGGGAGAATATCTTCATCGCGTCCACTTTTACTCATGACATGCAACATCTCGGCCTGTGGATTGACCACCAGCTCATTATAGACCGAGCGAACTCCCGGATAACCACGGGCAATCTCTTCAACCCGATTTTTTTGCTGCGTGTCATGAACGGCACCACTCAGACGAACATCTCCCAGGCGTGGGTAGACACCTATTGGGAGATCGGCTGTCCGGGGATCGGTCCCAAGCGCCATCGCCAGACCTGAGGCCAGATCATCATCACCAATCAACTCGTTTTTCACCTCTAACAAACCTGGGATACCACGGACCTGATCCGAGACAATATCTGAGCGGAGCGAACTTGAGATGTTACCAGTGACGTAAAGCACACTATCCAATACCCTGGCGGTCATACCCGGCAGATCCACATGCAAAGGGCTGTAATCGAATAGAATACGGTCCACGTCCGTTTGCAAAGCGCTATCTGTTCGATAGGCAGGCAGAGATTTCAGAATGGCGTCGGGAATCGTCACAGCGATATTCCCTTCTCCCACAGAGGTAATGTATTGACGCGTCAGCAAAACCTCATGGGCTACTGTGAGATTGCGAACCACTATATAGGCCAGTTCGCCGGTTTTAGGCTGAGTGGCTACGACCTCTAGGTGCCCCTTGTCAGAGAAGCCAGCACGCTGTACAGTGCTGTGACTACTCAGCGTTACCCCTTTAGGAGGCGTAGTAATCTCAGCCTCATGACGCGTCGACTCAACCAGCACAGTATCGCTACTCGCGCTCAAGACAGAGATATAATGAATGTTAGAGACTTTTCCAAAGAAACGATTAGGCTTGACGCCTAGATGTGTGATCCGCATAGCTGCGGGATCAAAGATCACATGGACCAGCACACCTTCTTCACCATCGGTGAAGTTTATTTTATGGCCAAAATGAAATTTCTGCATCTCAGAGATAGGTGTTGTTTGCATCAATAGTAGCCTCAAAAAAGATAAGATTAGGGCAAAACAAAAATAGCTTTGAGAAACACTCTCCAGCGTATCCTCATCATTGCTGAATATAGCATTTTTACCCGATATCTGACAAGGACTTCCCATCAGACCCAGGGCTATTTCATTCTCTTCTTCTGCCGCTTACGGCGGTGGGGAGAGGGAGGAGGTGAGCGGGGATGCCCCGCATTGACACCCCTGGACCCCGCTTCTTTCTAGCATGAAAAGACCCTGCGTCAGACCGAGATGCGCCACTGACTTCGAGGTCGATCTGAGCCAAAAATACTTTCCATCGCTTCAGGCTCGTACCGCTCAACAATCTCAGCCGTGATGGCATTGGATCGGCAGATCTCGCCAAACATACTGGCGCTACGTCTGGGAATCCGCTGCTGCGTCAAGGGATCAACTTCAATCAACCCAAACCGGACGCTCCAGCCTTCGTTCCACTCAAAATTATCAACGAGCGACCAGTGAAAATAACCTTTGATCGGTATCCCAGCTTCAATTGCCCGATGGACCATTGCGAGATGCTCTAGAATCGCTCTAGGACGCCGGTTCTCAATGGTATCCGCGAACCCGTTCTCGGTGATGTAGAAAGGTTTGTTCCCTCTGGTGCGTCGATAAACGGCATGAAGAACCCGGTACAGCCCGGCAGGATAGATCTCACCAAAATCCTGACCCATTCCAGGATCGTTGCGCGGCGTCCCAGCTTTCACATAACGATGTCCAAAAAAGTTCTGCGATTGCGAGGGATCAAAGCGCACCATTTCACGAGTATAATAGTTGATCCCATGATAGTCTCGCGCACCCGCTGCACCCGCAATTGGAGTGAGAAGTGCCCTCAATGGCGCGGGAAATCTTCCAGTTTCTAATGCTTCAAGCGGCCCCCAGTTCAAACCCAGGTTCTGAACAGCGGCGACACTACGATCCAGAGGAGAGAGGGAATTCGCGGGATCAAAAAGATGATAGTGCAGGCAATACCCAATCTGCGCCTCTGGTTGTATGTGACGAATGGCATAAAACGCGGTTACATGGGCCGCAAGCAGGTTTCGCAGCACCTGCATTGCCAATAAGGTATTCTGCTGGCCCGGTGGAAAATACCCCTGCTGATAGCCCAGTATAGCATAGATATTCGGTTCATTGATGGTGAGCCAGAAATCACATAGATCCCCCAATTGACGCACAACATAATCCACGTAACGGGTAAAAAATCGGATGTTGCGCTCCTCACGAAACCCGCCGCGAGCTGTAAACCAGAGGGGATCAGTAAAGTGGTGAAGCGTGACAATCGGGCGAATATGCCGTTTTCTCAGATCTTGCAACATGGTCCGATAACGATCGATCGCGGCGGTATCCCAGCGCCCTTCCATGGGCTCAATCCGGCTCCATTCGACGCCCAGACGGAGTGCATTATTCTCCATCTGCTCCGCGAAACGAAAATCTTTCTCTGCTACATTCCACCAATTGTCCGCAATCCCAATATGCTCACCGGTGAGAATCCTCCCCTGCTGCTCCCAACGATACCACTGATTGTTTGTATTTCCACCCTCACACTGATAGGCTGATGAAGCGGTACCCCATAAAAAATCAGGAGGGAATTCTCGTCTGTATTGAGTGGACATCTCTCTACCTCGTTGTATAGATTCTAGGTCCGCAGGGTCACCAACGTATCATTGGCCCCTGATTTGCTCCAGAGCATTTTTCTGTACATACTATAGTACGCTATCGCTCAAAGCTGGATCTCTCCTACTTTATCATAGTTCCCTAAAAACTCGTAGCCTCTCCACCCTCTATTTTCCTGAGCAAATCCCCAAGCAATAAGATAGTTATATATAAGCAAACAACGATATTTGCATCTGTCTGAGCCATAAAAAAAGAAGGTTGATACTACTGGAGCAGTACCAACCTTCTTAAAACCCACTACACGCTACTCACGAATACCTCGTGGAGGCAATGGGCGGATCAGCGGACTCATCACGGGCAGATCCTTTTTGCCGCGTGGCAAGCGCTGGCGCACCAGGTAATTTGGTGCATTTGCCAGATCGCCCTTTTCCAGGGTAACCCCCTCACCGTAGCGATTAAAGAAGGAAAGCTCGAAGTTTGGAGTCTCTCCTAAAGCACCATGAGGACAGACCTCGACGCAATCGCCGCAGAAGATACAGCGATCCAGCGCAAAGGCGTATCGGTTCAGCGTGCGCTCAGCCATCATCAGCGATCCGGTCGGACAGACCTGGACACAGGCACCACAAGAAACACAATCGGTGTCGTGCAGGCTGACATTGAACGGTGTCGAGACAATGGTATCGAAGCCCTTACCAAACATGCCATAACAGTCAGGACCGATCACATCGTGACATACCCGGACGCACTGTGTACAGTTGATGCACTTGTTAGGATCTCGCAGAATAAAGCTGTGCGACAGGTCCACATCATAGTCATGATAGTCCGTCGGCTCCCCATCGTGGAAGCGGTTATCCGCCAGTCCATGCTCGATGCTGTACTTCTGGAGATCGCACTGCCCGGCGGCGGGACAGGCACACTGAAG
>CAXTTV010000196.1:0-1888 GCA_964247295.1 uncultured Ktedonobacteraceae bacterium
CAGTCTACAGTCTTTTATAAAAAGAAGCGGGATGGAGATCCCCAAAAATCTCCATCTCCCCTCTAGTGGTCCTCATTGGCGCGGGCAATATAGCGTATATGGCCGGCGATACTCTCTTTCTCAACCAGGGCGGTTTCCCCCTCCAGCGTTACCTGCCAGGCAAAAGGTGTGCCATGGCTGGAATACTCCTGGATCTGAATATTCGTGATCGTCTGAATCCTGGCTGGTGGGATCTCCAGGTAGCGCATCGCCTCTATCAAGACACGATACGACTCCTCGTCTCCATCGTCCAGGTCCGCAATCTCAGACACTTTGGGATCAAGCTCGACTGCCCACGTATCTACCCGATCTTTTAACCGGAAAGCCAGCGCTTCCCGTTCTTCCATCATCACATAAAATTTCTGACTGAAATGCTCCTCCTCCTCATCTTGCAGTGGCTGCTCACTTACCACAGGATCACCTGAGAGATCCTCCTCGGGACTCAAACCTAAAGCCTGGCGAACCGCTTGAATTGCATCACTTCGATCTCGCTCAAACTCAGAAAACATGCCTTGCCTCTTTCTGAAAGGACGCGTCGGGTTAGAGGCTAGCCGCCATTCTTCCCGCTCTCTATACTAGTATCTTTAGCATAGCATAAACGTTTCGCTATCCGCACCTTCTAAGGCTATTTTACGAAAATTTCTTATTCCCATACGTAAAGCAATAATCAAATATGAGGAGATAAAGCCGGATAGGAGTGTTAAATAAAAAGGAAGGCGATTAGGGGAATGAACAGAGGATTGCATCAGGAGTAGAGTAGCTTGAGGCAACCCTGGGGATTAACCAGAGCTGCCTTTAGAAAACTAGGAGGCCGGTTGAGAGATAGACAATGACTCGATTGTCGGTGTTCCCACATTAAATGTTGTCAGGCGAATAAGGTTATTCCCTTTGTGCAACTTTGCATGGGTTGAAGAAATGGCAACGGTCGTGTTGAATTGAGCTGTATCAAACAAAGGAACGGTTGGGGGAATAGCTTGAAATGGTACAGAAGGATTCACAATCGTCCCATCAACCGAAACGGCTGTTGAGGCCGCTTTTCGCTGGGCGCTACGGAAGACGATTTGATAGTCACCATCTACAGGTGCTTCAATCGTCCATGTGGCATAAGAACCAGCCTCACCATTAAACTGGAGACGCCCCTCTGCATTGACTGCGGCCCCAACACGCGTTGTAGTTTGAGTGCCTGGAAAACGATCTACCGCGTTTTTCGCTTGTGGAAGAGGCCCATTTAGTGTTCCTGTAACCACTGGAGATGTCTCATCTTTCACAATGTTACCCGCAGAATCAGAGGCACGAGCAAGAAGATCGGCACCGCCATAAAGAGCACCGGCATAACTATTCCAGGTAAAGCTAAAGGGACGTGTTGTCGAGCTTCCCAGGTAAAATTCTGTGCCCGTATCTAAGCCACGTACAATAAGCGAGTAGTCAACTCTCACAACATTACTGCTTGTGGCAACAGTAAAGGTGCTGCCAGTTGTAATTTTCTGACCAGAGGCAGGGCTAGTAATTTTCACAGAAAGGTTTGTCGCCGGCTTAGCAGCATGAGCAGGAGCAAGAATCATAAAGGCAAAAATAGCACTAAGAGCTGCGCCTAGCATCAGGCGAACAAAAGAATGAGAAAGTCCTTTGCGTTTTTGTGGTCCCATCGTAGAATAGTCTCCTTATTCTTAGAAACGATATATAACGTTGCTTCATTACGGCAAAAAACAAAGTAACCTTTATAATAGACGACTATAGTTATTTGCCTATTTCAATCATAGTATGATTTACTACTATAATCAAAGGCTTTTCTCCCCAACTAAAGGTCAACTAGAGGCCGATCAGAAACTTTTCATAAAAGGTGAGAAAG
>CAXTTV010000196.1:1925-9022 GCA_964247295.1 uncultured Ktedonobacteraceae bacterium
GGCTGGTCACAGGCAAGACTCGCGCAAGAAATTGGAACAACGGCCAAGAATATTAGTCGATGGGAACTTGGCACATCGTTTCCTTATCCCTATTTCCGAGAACGGCTCTGTCAAATTTTCGGTCAAAGCGCGGAAGCACTTGGCCTGATGCAGAAGGAGAGCCAGAGAAAAAAAGCTGAAGAGGATATTTCCCCTCTGCCTTCTGAAGTTATACAGCCCTCTGTTCCTTATGATGCAATCATTCCTCTACATCATGCCGCGAGTACAGGTTTAATTGGTCGGGACGATCTTCTCGCTAACGTGCGACAGCATTTAAAGGATGAAGGAAATGCGGCGGTGTACGTTCTCAGTGGCCTGCCGGGAGTGGGTAAAACGGCTCTAGCAGCATCTCTCGCGCGTGATGCCCAGATACAGGAGGAATTTCGGGATGGGATACTCTGGGCGGGACTGGGAACTCAGCCGGACAGTATGATACTGCTCCACCGTTGGAGCGTACTGCTGGGTCTTGATCCTGTAAAGGTTGCGGCGTTAACCAGCATTGAGAGCCGGGCCACTGCTCTCCGCGAAGCGATTGGATCTCGTCGCATGCTCCTTATTTTAGATGACGTATGGGCAACTGAGGATGTTTCAAACCTTACCGTTGGCGGCGAGAATTGTGTACATATAGTCACAACCCGACTTCCGGCGCTCGCGCTCGCGGTTACATCGCACGAGCTTATTGAGGTACAACCATTACATGAGCAAGCAAGTGAACAGCTCCTCACTATCCTTGCCCCCAATCTTCTTGATGAACCAAAGTCTGTACAACAAGGGCTTATCTCTCTTGTTGGCGGTCTTCCACTCGCGCTCCACCTGATGGGCCGCTATCTTCGAGTACATGCGGCGGGCGGTCAACGACGGCGCTTACAGATGGCTATCAACCAATTGCAAAACGCGGAGGTACGCTTACAGCTCCATGAATATCCGATACCCGCAGAGCGTCCACCTCATCTTCCTTCAGGGTCATCCAGATCGTTGCTCTCAACGATTGTTGTCAGTATTCAACAGCTTGAGGAACGAGCGCGCACTGCCTTTTTCGCCCTCTCCGTCTTTCCAGCGAAACCCAATACATTTTCGGAGGCCGCCGCTCTGGCTGTCTGTGCGGTTCCCATTGAGGTCCTTGACACCGTCAATGATGCCGGCATGTTAGAACACTATATGCCCGATCGCTATACGCTGCATCAAACAATATCAGACTATATACAAAGAGCACCGCAAGAAAAACAAATCTATGAACGTATGGTCTCATATTTTGTCCTCTTTATAGAAGAGTACGCGAATAAACATGCCACTTTGGAGCAGGAAACTACAAATATTCTCGCTGCCCTGCGCATCGCATATGAATGGGAGATGTATGAGGAATTTCTACGAGGAGTGCTGGCCTTTGCCCCATTTTTGCTGATCCAGGGCATGTATACTATCGCTGATACTCTGCTTCAACAGGCCAATGCAATCGCTCAGTTACTTTCGACAGCAATTAAACAACATATCTCTATTTTGCTATATCAAGGCAAGGTAGCAGAAAAACAAGGTGAGTATATACGGGCCGTCTCTTTGCTGCAAGAAGGGTTGATGATCGCTCGTCGATCGGGTATCTATGATGAGCTGAGTAACCTGCTGGATACACTTGGTTCTATCCAGGTTCAGCAGGGAGATCAGACGAGCGCGGAGAACTCCTTTAATGAAGGTCTGGCGACCGCACGTTTACGAGGAGATCAGAGGAGCACCAGCGATCTATTGGCAAAGATAGGAACGTTAGCAGCCGCGCGAGGAGATCTGACGAGCGCGGAAACCTATTTCCAGGAAGGCTTAAAGATCGCGCGAGCTATCGGGTATCGGGAACGTGTGAGCCTCTTGCTCAATAATCTTGGTTGGGTCGCCGACGAGTTGCAAAAATATGCTCAGGCGGAAAGCTACTTTAGAGAAGCTTTACTTCTAGCGCGAGAGCTTGGTCACCGTCATGGTATAGGTCGTTTGCTCGGGAATCTCGCGTGGATCGCGGCCATGGGTGACCGCTACTTGGAGGCTGAGGAATATTTTCAGGAAGCGCTCGCGATCGCACGTTCCCTGGACCAACACTGGCTTATCAGCAATATTTTGCGAGTGAAAGGAGAAATGTATCTTAGATGTGATGATCTTCAACAGGCTGAGGAATATTTTCAGGAAGCGTTAAAGTATGTTCCCGCAGAGGCCCATGAGCTAAGAATTATGATCCAGTTTAACCTGGCTAAAGTACACGCGGCATCTGGCGATTATGTTACCGCACGTTCGCGAGGGGAAGCTTGCCTCACAGAACTTACTGTAATGAACCATAGTAAGGCCACCGAAGTACGGGGTTGGTTACAAACATTGGAGTACGACGCCCCTACTTCCATATAAATAGATGTTTTGTTCGCTTCTATAAAAAAGGGAACGTGTATCCTCATGGCTATCTCACCTTTAGAGTCACTTTTTGACGTGTCCAAGAGCGCGACTATATCTCTACCAAAAGTGCTTTCAGACTTTGTAGATCCTTTCCGCCTGGCCCTCCACGCTCATAGGCCAACGGTGATCGCGAACTTTGTCTCAACCCTGGATGGCGTGACAACGCTAAATGAGCCGGATCACGCTGGTGGAGGCGATATCAGCGGCTTTAATCGGCAAGATCACGCGCTGATGGGCCTCTGGCGAGCGCTCGCCGATGCGGTGATTGTGGGGGCTGGAACCTTGCGGGTCGATCCGAAACATGTATGGACCGCCGAATTTATTTATCCTGATCTGGCTCCAGCTTATCAAGAACTGCGTCAGCAACTGGGCAAGAAATTAACACCTTTGAATGTGATCGTTTCCGCCAGTGGCAACCTGGAGCCTCATTTTTCTGTGTTACAATCAGACAGGATCTCTGCTTTGATTGTGACCACGGCATTTGGACAACAACGTTTACAGGCACACTCTTTTTCTGATCTGGTTCAGATTGTCAGTACAGGAGATCACCAGGAAGTAAGTGCCCGAAAGGTATTAGAGGCCGTTCAACAAGTCCGACCGGGCGATCTCTATCTGCTTGAAGGCGGTCCCCGCCTCTTGAATACGTTTCTAACAGAACACTGCCTTGATGAGCTCTGCCTGACACTTGCTCCCCAAATCGCTGGGCGCACAACCGATAGCAAGCGCCCTGGCCTGGTTGAGGGGCAGAACTTCGCACCGACCGATCCGCGCTGGTCCCGCCTCCGTAGCGTGAAGCGAGGCGAGAACCATTTATTTTTACGTTACGCCTTTAATTTTCATCCGTAGTATGCTCATGTAGGAAGGGCTTTATGTTGTTACGTGGCGAGAAGATTAATCTGCGACCCGTCAATCGCGATGATCTGGAATGGCTTGATGAGCAGGTTAACCAGATTGAGGACGGCTCCAATTATAATTTCTTTGGTTTGAAACGGGCTGGCTATCTGGAACCCAGCTTCGCGGAAGATGGGCTACTGGGCTTTTTCTCAGGGAGTCTGATGATTGTCACATTTGAAGATACACTTGTTGGCGAGGTAAGTTATCGTCAGAAGCAGTACGGCCCCAATCGTGGAAGCATGGTCTACGAGATTGGGATCAACGTTGCTTCTGAATTTCGCGGTCGTGGCTATGGAATTGAGTCTCAGAAGCTGCTGACAGACTACCTGTTTTCAATCTACAACATTCAACGGATTGAGGCCTCGACCGACATTACAAACATCGCGGAGCAAAGAGCGTTGGAGAAGGCTGGCTTCACTCGTGAAGGTGTGCTCCGTCAGGCCCAGTGGCGCATGGGAGCATGGCACGATCTGGTTCTTTATAGTAAGCTGCGTGGTGAATAATAGAAAAGGAAGGGAATCATGTCTATTGTTGCGGTTACTGGCTGTTCTGGTGGCTTCGCGCGTACACTACTGCCCCTGCTTCTCGAAAATCCTTCGATTGACAAAATCATTGGCATAGATCGGCTACCACCAACAATCAATTATCCAAAGTTTGAGTTTCATCAAGAGGATATCCGCGATCCCAAAATCAAAGATATCCTGGCCGGCTGCGATACCCTGCTCCATCTAGCCTTTATTGTATTGAGACCATTTAATATCAGCTTGCAAGAGGCGGCCAGCATTAATCTTGGTGGCACCTGGAATATTTGCCAGGCTGCGGCAGAGGCCGGGGTCCGCAAACTCGTTATTAGTAGCTCAATCGCCGCCTATGGAGCGCTACCAGATAATCCAGATCCTCTTTACGAGAATAGCCCCCTGCGAGGACTCTATACCGACTTTTATTATAGCCAGCACAAGCATGCCAACGAGATCTGGCTGGACGGCTTTCAACGCGAATTTCCCAACATTGTAGTCAGTCGGGCCCGCCCCTGTATTGTGCTGGGCATGCAACAGAGCGGGACGCAATCGCTGATCAAGCCCGACGGC
This sequence comes from uncultured Ktedonobacteraceae bacterium, assembly GCA_964247295.1. Taxonomy (GTDB): domain Bacteria; phylum Chloroflexota; class Ktedonobacteria; order Ktedonobacterales; family Ktedonobacteraceae; genus CAXTTV01. The sequence goes on from CAXTTV010000196.1 coordinate 6,371, forward strand.
TCCTATTTCATTGGAGAAACCATCAACCGTGTCAAGACCCAGTTTATCCACGAGGAAGATCTGGCGACGGCCCTTCAGGCCATGATCGTCCATGATCTTCCCGGTGCCTATAATCTTGTTGGCGAGGGAGCGGAAGACATGGTAAAGATTGTCACCCAGGCCGGGCTCAAACCAGTGGAGGTCCCTGACGAAACAATGATTGAGCAGGTCACCTTCGCCTGGAAAAACGGCCTTATCAATACCGGGCCCGAATGGCTATTTGGCGAAAGCACCATTCTCTGCTCCAATGAGAAAATGTTGGCGACCGGCCTCTGGCAGCCAAAGTACACTACTCTGAGCACCTTTAAGGCTACAGTCGCCGCCACCCTCTCTCAGCATTAAAGCCTCACGCACGGACGCCAATCACCGCGAAAAGCGGATCGTGGCCGCGCGCGAACCAGGTAGAGCGTTGATCTTCATAGCGCTCTACCTCCACCCGTTCAAAACCACCAGCCAGCTTATAATACTCGTTCACTAGCCGAATATGCCCCTCATTATCCTCATTGCGCCACTTTAGCACCGCCTTTGTGGGAAACATCCGATCTGAAAAAGCCACAATCGAGATCCCACCCGGTCGCAGCACCCTGGCAACCTCACGAAACACTTCCATTGGCTGCGTCAGATACTGCACCGAGACCGAATTCAGCACGGCATCAAAGCTGGCATCCTCAAACGGCAGAGTCGGATTCTCATTCAAGTTATGCACCAGGGATCGGCTCAACTGCTTGTTCGCCTGCATCTCCGCCCCATTCATCCCCAGCCCCACAACCTCTTTATACTGCACGTCCTTCGGGAGATGCGAATAATAACTACTCATCAGATCCAGCACCCGGCTATTCACCGGAACCCATTTACGAATCACATTTGTCAGGGCCGCGATCGCCTGATCATCAATATGGGCAACCATTCGTGGCTGAATATAAAAATTCTCATCGGCGCTCTCATCTTGACGCGCGAAATCTCTTGGCCTAAACTGGGCAGACATAGTGTACCTCTCTTTTTCAATAGAAACCTTTTCTCTCCTCATTTTAGGAGATAAGAGAGGAACATAACAATCACGCTGCAATTTCCATAAAAACTACGCTTCCTATTTACGGCAGCAAAGATGCCATCTGCTCTAATGTACTCTGTGCCCATTGCGTAATCTTTTTACAGTATTGCTCAGCATCTGAAGTGCTCTGGGAGACATCAACAATAGTCATGGACCAGATAACCTTTGGGAGCGGTGGTGCATCCGCCTGTCTCGTCACTTTCCACGAACGGTTACCAGGGTTCGCCCCTTGCCCAGCCATCTGACGGATCTGCTGGATATTTCTCAGTCCATTCAGGTAAGTACGAAGTTGCGATTGTATCCAGACGAGCGCCTCATCACTATATCCACAGTGCTGGATCATAAAGCACGAAACCGTGAGAAAATGCACCTGACCATAAACCAGGTCTGTAAACTCAAAACTGAGAAACTCGTCGAAAATTTCCTGACACGTCTTCCCCTCCTGAAGTACAGCACCACACTCGATACAGCATTCTGACATCTAACCTTCTCCCGATAGAGTAAAAAGCTTTCACTATCACTAAGAACAGCCTCTCAACGCCTGGACCTACATTTAATAATTTATACTACATTTGTCTTATTTTTAGAATAATATATAAAAAGGAGATCTCTAATGGCCGATTTTAAAAGTAGATCAAGAGAAACGATCCAGGGGCAAGAGAGAAGCTATCTGACAGATGCTTTCTTACCCGATCTGGTGAAAGAGCTGGATCATGAGGATATTGTAGGCATCACCCTGGGAGGAAGTTATGCGCGTGGAAATGCTACCATGTATAGCGATGTAGATATCGCCTGTTTCTGGCGCGAAGGCCAGACACCGCCACCCAAACGCTTCTTTTATCGAGAGGACAGGCTTATCAGTGTCAAGATGACCTCAGTTGCAGAGTTCCGGGCAATGCTCAAACGTCCACAGGCTGTCATCCTTTTCGTTGGTGACAAACACCAGATTCTCCTAGATAAAGACGGCTCCATCGCCCAATTGATGAAGGAAATAGAGGCTTTTCGCTGGGAAGATCTCCAATCGGAGACCGACGCCAGCATTAGCACATGGATGATGCTCAAAGCCGAGGATATCCAGAAAGTCTTACGAGAATTTCAGCAAAACAACATGCCAGGATTGGCCTATGCAATCTCAAAGCTCGTCTCCGAAATGACGCTATTGACAGCCCTCAACTACAAAATATTCATCATCAATGACAGTAATTATTACCGGCAGGTAGAAGAGGCCGCCGGACTCGACTCTGCCTGGACTCGCTGGCACCGCATCGCTACCGGAATCGTGCCAGGACCAATGGGCATTGATCCATTGAGAGCCAGAGGGATCACTGTACTCCGCCTCTACCACGAAACCTTTGCCATCACGAAATCAGCCATGCAACCCGATCATCGGGCGGTCGTCGAACACGTCCTTCGCATCGTCGAAGAAGCAACAAAAGAGCTCTCATTCACATCTGAAGAAAAACAACTTCTAAAACAGTAAAGAAGACAGTAAAACAACGATCAGAGGTAGCTTCTGCTATACACAAACCATTTCTTTTTTAGTAAGAGGCATGATCTTCTTT
>CAXTTV010000197.1:0-8921 GCA_964247295.1 uncultured Ktedonobacteraceae bacterium
CGTACACGGGTTCTCTGCTCACCAACTGACTCCGCAAAAAAATGAACTGCACCCTTTTTTCACAAACAGCAGTGCTATATATTTCTAGGTAGCCAGAACAGGAAGAAACGTTTTCACTTCAACATCAATGTGAGCATAAAGAACAGGCTTGGGGTTCAGAAAAAAGGGCAGAGATCCGGCAGAATAGCTTGAATTGTGTGATGCGGTAGTGTGCGCGTTCAACCTTCCCGGCGTCAGTGGAGGTAGTTTTTACGCTGAAACGTGAGCCCTGGCATGTTTCAGCGTAAAAACTACTGGTCGAATTATGTGCACGACTCAACGCGCCTCGAACGATCGTGCGACTGACGGGGTCGGAATGCTATCCACGAACGCTTTCACGGCAGTAAGCACACGCTCAGGTTGATCGATTTGTGAGAGGTGACCCGCTTCTGGAATAAGTTCAAAGCGAGCGGTAGGAAACGATTGGGCATAGGCACGCCCATAGTCAGGAGGCAACATGATATCGTTCTCACCCCAGACACACAGGACAGGAACCCTCACCCGCCCAAGTCTGTGTCGCAACTTGGGATTGCGCAGCCCGTCCGGTCCTATGTAAGCCCCCAACGCACCTGGGCCTCTACCCGGCGCTGGTGCCTGACCCGGTGCTGGCGGGCGCATCATATTGATTGGATGCTCATCAACCTGAATACCGCCTGCATCAATAAGGACCAGGCTACTCAGACGCGTCGAGTTGAATACAGCCAGCTCGGCGGAAATCCAACCACCAAACGAGAGTCCAATGACGATAACATCTCGGAGGTCAAGCCGTTCAAGGAGATCGAGGTAGGTAAATGCAAGGTCGTCTACACTGTTAAACCACTCTGGTCGCGGCTCACCCTCAAATCCAGGATGAGTGGGGACAAGAACACGTGCCTGCTCTGCCAGTCCTTCGACAAGGCCAGAGACGCTTTTCGGGCCGGCAGCACCATGCAAGATTAAAATGGGACGACCGCTCCCTCGCTCATCGACGCGTACCATCAGATCGTCAGCGAAAGACTCATTGCGCGTTCGGGAAGAAAATGTGCTCATAGTATGTATCCTTTATCGTAAACGTATTCTATCTTTAAGGTCCATCCGGCAAAAGGAAAAGTGACATCGCAGACCATCTATCGGCTGATGTATCACGCGGTCTAGCTTAGATGGTATCAAGACAGACCCGATCAAAATGATGCCGGACGAACCAATCTATTATCAACATCGACTTCATTTCAAAAAGAGACTTCTAAAAAGACTCATTACTTGTAGGAATATTGCGTGTCTGAAGTATGCGCACGAGCGTTAAACCACCAGGCCCAAAACCAATTATGGCAATACAAGGGGTTGTATTTGTTGTCATCTCAAGATGGTTCCTCCATAGAATTCTTCTCCCTGGTAGTTGTACACCGTTCAACTTGAACACTGTACAATTTACACCATGGTATGCTACAATGTCAAGTACCATGAAAATACATCGAGAACAGATTATAGAGACGGCCATGTCTCTTCTCGACCAGGACGGTCTGGAAGGGGTGACTGTGAGGAAAGTCGCGGCTGAACTTCATGTGCATGCGGGAGCCCTTTACTGGCATGTGCAGAATAAACAAGAATTGCTTGATGAGATGGCGAACGCGCTATTATCTGCGTACTTTACGCATTTCGAGGGACCAAACCCTGAGCAGGATTGGTTAGATTGGTTAGAGGAAATATGCCTGCGCCTGCGGCAAGCAATGCTTTCTCATCGGGAAGGGGCACGTGTGGTTGCGGGCGCTGGTTTTGGCCGTGCAGTCCTGTTAGCACAGTTGGTGGACACGACGATTCGGAACCTTCAGGCCGCTGGCTTCTCTCTCCGCCTGGCCTTTCTCACTTGTAATACCACCCTCTCCTATGTGTATGGCTTTGTGATTGAAGAGCAGGCTGCTCCAAACGCCGACACAATGAACAAAGATCATGCCATAAATGAAATGACGATAGCTGCTGTCCAGAGTGAGAAGCAGGCCAAAAATTATACGTCAGATATGGATTTCCTGGCAGGCTTGCAGATGATTCTTGCTGGTGCTAAACAACAGATCAAGCACCCGTCGCTTGAAAATAAGCTATAGCCGATCATAGGCAGTCGCCAGCTTTTTTTCCAGAATGTGAGCCAGACGCGAGAGCGGATAACAGATAATGAAGTAGAGCGTGGCTCCCAAAATGAAGATGAAAAGCTTGGTTCCACCATCCGTCTGGGGATAGGCGAAGGCCGACATGGTCTGCTCCAACTCGACGACCGCGATCACCGAGAGCAGGGCGCTATCCTGGATCAGGGTAATAAAATTGTTGGTAAAAGGGGGAATTGTCAAACGAATCGCCTGTGGCAGGATGACGTGGCGCATGGTCTGCCAGGGACTCAGGCCCAGGCTCAATGAGGCTTCGCTTTGCCCACGATCAACGCCCTCGATACCCGACCGGAAAATCTCGGTCATATACGCGCCATAGTTAAAGCTTAAGCCGATCACACCATAGAAATACGCATTAAACTCGTGAGGAACCAGGCTATTACTTTGAAGGATCGTCATCACATTAAAGGCGGTCGTAAAGGGATCAAAGCCGATGGCAGAGAGGAGCGCGCCAAAGCCATAGAACCAGAGCAGTAACTGCACCAGAACCGGGGTACCCCGGATCACTTCAACGTACAACTTTGCCGGCCATCGTAGCAAGCTAAAGCGCGAGAGACAGCACAACGCTCCTATAAAGCCGAGCAGCACTGCGAAAACGGTACTGACAAGCGAGATCTCAATGGTAATCAACGCCCCCTGCAACAACAATGAAAGCGTCGAGAACAGGGTCGTCCGATAAAAAAAGAAATAATAGCCGATCCCTGCAATTACTAGAGCTACTATTAGATAATAAAGATAATCCACCAGGACCAACCAGTTGTGCTTTGTGGTCCTGGTTGGGACCGCAATGTTTTTCTCTAACGCCTGCCGCATGCTTTCGCGCCCCCTTTCCAGTTATAAAGCCGCTCTTAATCGGCGCTCAAAATAGCGAGCCACATAGGAGGTGGGCAGGCTCATACAAAGATACAGGATAATTGCTCCCACATACAATGGTAATGGATTGCTGCCATTCCGTGAGACCCAGAAGTTCAAGGACGCCGTGAGTTCCAGCCCCGAGATTACACTGACAATCGCGGAGTCCTTGAGCATATAAATAAAGTCGTTAACGAACGGTGGGATCATTAAAGGGATGGCTTGCGGCAATTGCACACGCCAAAACGTTTGAGTTGAGGTAAAACCCAACGACTCGGCAGCTTCCGACTGCCCTTGATCCACTGAAAGCAGGCCAGCCCGGAAAATCTCTGCTTCATAGGCCGCATAGTTCAAAGAGAGCGTGACAATACCAGCAATCCATGGGGTATCATAGACCGCTAGATTATAGGTAGCCAGTACAGCCCCCACTCCGGTGTATAGAACCAGCAGTTGTACCAGAATCGGGGTACTGCGCATCACATCGATAAAGGCCTGCGCTGGCGATCGTAGCCAGACAAAGGTCGAACCACTCATCAAAGATAGCAGTAGCCCTAAAAGCAATGCCAGTGGAAATGATACAAGACAATAGATAAGCGTATTACGCGCCCCAATGAGAAGATCAGGGAGCGCTGACCAGATCAGATCCATGAAATAAACCTACCCTGTTGTCCAAAATCGACTATACAGCCGAATTACCTCCGGGGGCAAACGATAGCAAAAGCCGTGATTACTGGATACCAATGGTGGCTTGCTCTGCATTCCACATCTGCCATTTCTGATAGATTTTGCGCAATGAGCCGTCTTTTTTAATGGCTTGAAGCGCCTGGTTCAGCTCGGAAATCAGCGTTTGAGTATTAGCGTTTGATTTGTTGAGGCTAATTACATAATCGCTGTTATACAGTGTTTTTCCAACCAGCCGCAGAGCTTTGTTAGGAGTACCACCAGGGCCGCTTCCTAAAACGTAATAAGCGGCTGGCGGCAGGTCAATCAGGATCGCATCAATCTTTTTTTGGGTCAGATCGTCAAAAGGAAGATTTGTGTCGTACAACTTCACTTTAATCGCTTTGTTGGACGATAAAATATCGGCGGCTTTATAAGCCTGACCCGTCCCCACATTCAGGCCCTCAAGATCCTTCAGGGTCAGGTCACTATCCTGTGTTTTGTCTTTGAAACGGGGATCATCGGCATGTACAACAATCTGCTGCCCATAGCGATAATAGGGATCGGTAAAAACCTGCGTCTTTTTGCGATCCTCGGTAATTTCCCAGCCATTCATAATCGCATCAAAGCGATTGGCAAGCAGGGCCTGCTCAAGCTGACCAAAGTCATTCTCAACCTGCCGCTGAGTAATCCCCATAACGCGAGCGAGCGCCCCTGCGACCTCAACCTCAAAACCCACCAGATCCTTAGGGTTATTAGGATCTTTAAAGACGTAAGGGGCCCCGTCTACATAGTCTGATCCCCAAGCAAAAATACCAGGCGTTTTTAAACCTTTGCTAGCAATTGAAGATGAGCCAGGGCTGGCGGTCGGAGTACTGACATTGCCCCCACAGGCACTGAGAAAGGCCTCAAGCGATCCCCCAGCCAGTAGTAATCCACTTGACTGACCAGCTCTTTTCAAAAGCGTTCGTCTGCTAATTCCTTCGTGCATATATTTTACGCCTTTCTATAACAAAAAAGCAGAAAAGATAGCATAAATGAAGATAAATACTCAAGGAAGAGTGGAAAGCACGCGCTCCAGAAAGATCTGTGTGCGCTTCTCACGAGGGTGTCGAAAAAGTTCCTCGGCCTCGCCTTCCTCGACAATCGCTCCATCGGACATAAACACGACCCGATCCGAGACATCACGGGCAAACTGCATCTCGTGAGTAACAACCACCATGGTACGCCCTTCGTAGGCCAGATCCTTCATTACTTTCAGGACCTCACCGACCAGTTCAGGATCAAGCGCCGAGGTTGGTTCATCGAATAACAGAGCTTTTGGCTGCATCGCAAGCGCGCGTGCGATCGCGACCCGTTGTTTCTGACCACCGGAGAGCCGATTCGGATACACGTCTTTTTTGTCGGCCAGACCAACCTTGAGCAGAAGTTGTTCACCTAAATCGGTCGCCTGTGCTTTTGACATCTTACGTACCAGAATTGGAGCTTCAGTGACGTTCTGGATGACCGTCATATGCGGGAATAAATTGAACTGTTGGAACACCATGCCCAGCTCACGACGGATGGGAATGAGCTGCTTTATTGAGGAGTGAGGATCTAGGGTCTGCCCATGAATGGAGATCTCGCCGCTGGTGGCTTTCTCTAATCCATTCAGGCAACGGATCAAGGTGCTTTTCCCTGAACCACTGGGACCGATTAAGGCCACCACCTCCTGTTTATGCACAACGAAGTCTACATCCTTGAGAACATGCTTATCCCCAAACTTTTTATTGAGCTTCGAGGTTTGAATAACAACTTCTTCCTGGACCGCATACTGTTCCTCGGAGACTATCGGAGCACTTGGAAGCGAGAAAGTGTCATTCGATATAATCGGATTTGATTCCATGAAGCATTCCGCCTGTGAAAACCTCTGCTTTTAGCCAGGGGAGGAATTAGGCGCTCCTTTCGGGTTAATTAGGAGTGGAGAGAGATTCACCCCGACATGATAGCTATAGCCATCTGTTCGGTGTACCACTTGACAATACCGGTGGGCAACATCAGGTACTTTGCTACCTTTGGTCCCGATGGTGAAGTACCCATTGGCTTTGACGGCCACCCGCCCAACATGCGTTCCCTTTCTGGTTCCTTTGGGCACCACCGCACACACCAAATCCCCTGTATGGTAGCCGAAATAGCGCTTGCGTCGCTGCCGATGACTAACTGGAAAACCGATCTCGTTTGGGGTACACATCTTTCGGCGGCCTCGGCCTGTAGCCGTGATCAGTAGGGGAACCACATGTTTGGTAACAAGCTGTTCTGGAGTTGAGGCCCCCACACACGCAGCATCCACCCAATGCGTTTTTGGAAGGTTCCTCATGGATCGGTTATACTTGGTAAGTCCTCCTAAAGCAGTTTCTACCAGTAAACCCGTTTTTTGGAGCCGCTCCAACAATACCCACTTCGTTGTGTTCACTGCCGCCACATCTTTCAAAGGCTGCTTGAGTTGAGCTTGAACTCGCTTGAGAATCTGCGGCTTCTTCTTGAGGAACATGGCCAGATCCTGATTGCCCTTCCTCTGGTTGCAGGGGACACAAGCCAGGACTAGATTGCTGATCCGATTGCTCCCTCCATTAGAGCGAGCAATGACATGCTCCACCTCCAGAGGAACCCCTTTCGCCCCACAGTAGATACAGGTACGGTCAAACTTCTCCAAGAGGTACTCACGCACTTCGTATTGGAACAGCTCTCCCTGCTGGTATTCACGCCCAGAGATCTCCGAGTTTTGCATCTGTTGCAAATCAAAACGAACCAGTTCTTGAGAAAGCGCGGTAACGAGGGCAAGCTTGCTGATGCGCTTCACCCAGTTCAGGATGTTCTCGACCCGCGAAAGCAGAGATGGAGCCAACCATCCTGCCCTACGGCCTCGATTAGAAAAGCGGGGAGATCTATATCTGGTGGTGCGATTGCGTCTCCCTCTACGCACGGATCTGCGGGTATCCAGGGCGTGTCTGATCGCCTCTCCTCGATGGGTGAGTTCTGCTGCCCAGACCACTTCTCCGCTCTCATCATTCACGAGGGCCAGACCAGTCGTCTTTGATCCAGGATCGATCTTCAAACGCAAAGGATTAGAAGAGGGCTGCTTCACCTGCTCTTTTAGAATCAATGTGAAGGGATAGCGCCGGTACACAGCAGCCTGACCTGCTTTGAGCAGCCGGCGTGCCTGGCCCGGATAAATGGGATCAAGCGGCATGTTGGTATAATCTAACAAAAATACCTTTGACATCCCTTGTTCTTTCTATAAGCCCAAAGTGGGGCCTCCGCTTGCGCGGGTAATGCTCACCTCGACAATGATCGCGGTCGGTACTTTGGGCTCTGCACGGGTTTCTCCCTCTACGCCTGTTTAACAGAGCCCTTCTAGAGCGGTGGACCGGTGAAGCATCCACCGGTAGGTTCTTGAACACTTGCCGCTATCGGAGCCCGATGGAAAGGCATGACCTTTCCCTGGCTGAATCTGCTCAAGTCCAGACTTGGTAAGCAAGCGAACTCACTTTCCCAAATCTCCGCAATCATGCGGGGGTACTTGACCGAACCCCTCTTTTAGGTGGATTGACGTATACATCAGGGTAATGAGCCTGAGCATCAGTATAGTATATGCGGCGCTCCCCCCCCTGTCAAGAAAATCTGAGCTTTTTTCTGAGGGCGTAACTTTATGAAGACTTCACTCGTTTCTAACAAATAGTGAGTAAGTAGAAGGAGGCTCTGGAGGACGCCTGCCAATGCGTAGCGAGGATGTGGACACAAGACAAAGACGCACGGCCCTGTGTTAGCATTCTCCTATGGCCGTCTCCTTCTTTCTTTATACGAGACAACACAAATATAGGAGACATTGCCTTTTCTTGTAAAAAAGGCGACTCTCAAACGTGTATCTCTAATGTTTATAAGCTTCGTAGAGGAGTTAGTATGTCAGGCGAAAAGATCGCGATAGTGATACCTGCTTTGAATGAAGAGGCTGCGATTGCACAATTGCTTACTGAAATCCCCCGCGAGTCTGCTCAGTGGATTATCGTGGTAGATAATGGCAGTACCGACCAGACAGCTACGGCGGCTAAAGATGGGGGTGCGCTGGTTGTTAGTGAGCCTCGCCGTGGGTATGGTCGAGCCTGTTCTACGGGTGCCGATTATGCTCAAAAGCTGGGGGCTGATATTCTGGTCTTTATGGATGGGGATGGCAGCGATAACCCGGCGGATCTCCCCCACATGCTGGAACCGGTGCTTTCAGGTATGGCTGATCTCGCGATCGGCTCTCGCGTCAGTAAATATGCGGAACGGGGCGCGGTCCCTCCACAGGCCCGTCTCGGCAACTGGCTTGTCAGTCGACTCATCTCGCGGTTCCATCGTGTCTCGCTACACGATGTCGGCTCCTTCCGGGTCATTAATCCTGCGGTTCTTCAAAAGCTTGAGATGCGCGAGATGACTTTTGGCTGGCCCGTTGAGATGCTCGCCAAGGCCGCGCGGGACGGCTTTCACATCACTGAGATACCGCTCCGCTATCGGAGGCGTAGTCATGGCCGCTCAAAGGTAGGAGGAACGATGGTCGGGAGCATTAAGGCCGCTTACTATATGCTGCGTACAACCCTACGCTATGTAGGAAGCAGGAAGGTTTATGGATAACACATCCGGTCCGGGCCAGGAGACCGCCCTGATTATCATTGCTCGTTATCCCGAACCTGGAAAGACCAAGACCCGTCTCGCAAGGGACTTTGGGGCAGAGGAAACGGCACTGCTCTATGGAGAATTCCTTCACGATCTGGCAAACAAATTCACCGGACAACCCTATCGGTTGCATTGGGCTTACAGTCCAGCCGAAGTGAATTACAGTGCCTTTGTCGCCGGGCTGGCTCCTGATTACGCCGCTAGCATGGTCTGTTTTCCTCAACAGGGGGAAGACCTTGGCGAGCGTCTATTAAACGCCTTCCGCTGGACGGCTAATCAAGGATACGCCCGAACGATCCTGATCGGTTCCGACTCTCCTCAGATCTCACCCTCGTTGATCCAGCAGGCCTGGCAAGCCCTTGATACACACAACCTGGTTCTGGGTCCCGCTGAAGATGGGGGGTATTATTTGATCGCGATGCGTGAGCCTCACGATGTATTCAGCCAGATCCCTATGAGTACAAGCGCAGTCCTTCAAATGACTCTCGATCGAGCAGATCAACTAGGTCTCTCTACGAGCCTGTTAGAAACGCTCTTTGATAT
>CAXTTV010000198.1:0-2222 GCA_964247295.1 uncultured Ktedonobacteraceae bacterium
CCATGCCAACGAACCCCCGCATCACATCCTCCTGGTACTGTGAAACGCTTACGTCCTCTTGACCCAGCTTTGGAGTGTTTGCCTGGCTTGACATCTGTGTAGACTCGCGGGTTACATGCATCGTATCCTTTTTACTATTTTTCCATAGGACCGATGCCGAGGGCATAAACTGGCCTTTTTGACTACTCAGGCCACTCACATCAAAGCCATCGCCATCTTTAGACCAGATGCGCCGGGGCAATAAGCCGGTGCGGAGCGCGGAGGCATTAATAAACTTCTGCATAAACAGGTAAGGCACAACCTTCTCTTCAACCTGGGCATGCGGATGAAAAAGCGCTTCCAGATCAATGAACATAGGATGCTCACCAAAGGCAATCAGGTTCTCAAAATGCAGATCAGTCGCCTCAAGGGCATAGAACAGAGCGAGGAAACTTCCCTGCCGCTCGTAGAACTGCTGTATCTCTTTTTCATTATCACAGCTTTTCGCTTGAATAAACTCTGTCCAGCCATATGTTCCTCGATCAAGAAGCACCATAGGCCGCAGAGGTGGAGTCTGACCATGCTGATTAAGCCAATGGAGCAGAAGCTGAAAACTGTGATCCCCTGCTAGTGATCTAGGCTTATAGACAATTTTCAAGCCGCTCTCGCAGCGCAACACACAAACGCTGCGACCGCCGCGGTGGGTATCCCCCCGACCACTCTGGATGTCTACCACCTGACCTGGATCTCTCTCTGGAGATAAGGTCCGACACAGATCTTCCCAGTCGCCACATAGCCGCTCTACGACTTCCAAACTCACCTGTTTCCAGCGCCAGATAGTATGTACAACCGTTTTCGCTAAAACGGGATATGTCTGAAAAAAGGAGAGAAGGGTCTTTTGATCGTTAAAGGAGTTGATAAAAGAGTCGAAGCGCTCCTCTGATGTCTCCCCCTGGAGATGACCTTCGATGCGCGCAATATGCATCTCAAGCACAACCGCCCGACTGACTTGAGGAAACAAGGAATAGCGAAGATTTCGGAGAAATGAGGAGGTGATGATCTCTATGGTAAAAGGAAGCGACATATGCTGCTGAGCAAGACGCTCGATATTCATAGACAGCTCGGTCATGCCCTTATCTAGCAGTGGCTGAAGTATGCCGACAAGGGCATCCTGGCTAGAAGTTTTGTCAGAGCCGGTGGGAGAAGATGTCAGTATCGGAGGCTCGCTTAATGCTTTCAGAAACCACTGTACCCAGGGCTCTTTTTCATCGAACTGAAAAAGCTGTTGGTCGGGTTCTGAAGAAAAAGTTTTACTATCTTTAGTCAACTACATCTATCCTTTCCAGCAAACAGAGGCAGAGAATAAAATAGAACAATAGTGCTGCAATATGAACATATCGATATTGCAGCACTATAGAGATCTAGCTTTCACATCCTGTCTTTATTGAAGAGACGGATATGGACGCAAAAACCTAAGCGTCGGTACTGTTGGTCGAAGTATCGTTAATACTACAAAAAGTAACGTTTTGAGAAGTATCGCAGCTATTCCCCTCACCGCCAGAGGTATTATCGCTACCACCGATGATTGTGAAAACTGATCCACCAGCGACATCAGCCAGTTCATCATCCAGCAACTCAATATCTCCAACCGGGTTTTTTGGCAACTGCGCCTTCTCTTGCTCGCTCAGGCTATTACGATACTTGGCATCTCTCAGTGCGCGTGCGATATTAACTTTCACAGTTATTTCCTTTCGTTGTGAAAAAGGCTCTACTGTACTGCTCAGAAGGTTTCGGGCAATACATTTCAATGAACCTATGAAAGAATAATAACTTTTATTCCTTGAAAACACTATAAATTTTACATATCATTTAATTATCATTTGCTTTAAATATTGTTAAAACAAAATTAGGAATAATAAGCATATAGGAACTTCATTTTTTGAAAAAGCTGGCAATCAGCATTAAGAAGGGCTTGTGCATTAGAAACAAACGTTCTCCCGGCTCAGGCCGGGAGAACGTTTGTTAACTGGGATACATATTCACGAAATAATGTGTGCATGGCCACATTATTTCATAGGACATTCTATCTTCAGGACCAATAGTATTAAACACATTCTTTGATCGCCAAGATGTACAAGAACGGGAGGCGATTTAGAAATCGTGGCAGGTGAACATGGAGTAGATGACGTTGTCGTCTGAAAAATTCCTACTATAGATACTGTCAGGGTTAGGTGGACCGGGCC
>CAXTTV010000198.1:2232-8880 GCA_964247295.1 uncultured Ktedonobacteraceae bacterium
CTCCTCATCACAGAATTAGAGGCTGTATTCAGCTTACTATTCGACAACTCGATATCTCTAACTGGGGTAGCTGGAAACGGAGCCTTCTCTTTTTCACTCAGACCATTACGATATTTTGCGCCTTGTAAAGCACATTTGGCATCAACTTTCATGCTGTTTTTCTTTCTCTATCGTAAAAGGCTCTACATTATTGCTTAGATATGTCTAGCAACACTTTTACCGAACCTGTAGTTCAATCATACAGTTTCAAATAGAGAAACACTATAAAAGGTATTTAACAATTACCTATCATCTTTTATCTTTATCTGCTTTTATACAGAATGAATAGCTTAAGTTAATCACAGATTACCTTATTAGTCTTCCAAGGAGTTTATCTTGGAAACATACCTGATCTTTTCAGGTATCTGACTTAACTCCCATTCCACAATACGCGCACTCACTTCAAGCTGTTGTCGATAATAAGGAGTCAGGATACGCGGCTTGGTATCTATAATGCACAATGTTCCAATAATCTGGCCTTCGGGCGAGCGTATAGGAAAACCTGTGTAGAAACGAATATATGGCGGCCCTACCACCAAGGGATTTTCAGCGAAACGGGGGTCCAGCAGGGCGTTCTGAATAATCAAAGGCTCGTCGTTCAAGATGGCGTAAGCACAAAAAGCAACGTCACGCGTCGTCTCTTTAATGTCCAGGCCTACGCACGATTTAAACCATTGGCGGTCCTTGTCGATCAGGCTAATAACAGCGATCGGTACATCGCAACGCTTCTTAACCTCACATACAAGATTATCAAAGCGATCTTCGGGCTCAGTATCAAGAATACGAAGATCATACAATGCCTGTAAACGCTCGTGTTCATTCGCTGGCAGAGGAGGTTTTCGTTGCATCAATACCTTCCTTTAGAAAACTTTTATTTTTCTCTGGGCCTATTCTAATATATCGACACCTATGTTTAAAACTCTAGATGTTTGCCAGAAAATAAAGACTGGCGGGATTACACCCGCCAGTACAAACCATTTTCACGCTGCATCAAGTGCTCTCCAATCAGTTCACGACGGATCGAAGATGCGTCCTCGTGATGCCGCTGAATAATCTCATTCACTTGCTTCTCAGTGTAAGTCTGTCCAGTCTCGAAGCGCCCAACTAACCAGCGATACACAATAGAACGTTTCTTGCGGCTCGCGGGGATCTCCTTGAGGAGCTCACCCTCAAAAAAGTCCTTGAGCACTTTGCGCTCCCAGGCATCACCTTCAATATCATCCACCAGCGAGGCCATCTTTTCCGAGGATAGCAGCCCTTTGCTCAAGGAGTGAAGCGCCTCCGCATCTAACCAGTAGATGTGCGTGTTTCCCTCAGCACGCATACCGATCAGACCAGCCTCTTTTAACCTGTTTAGATGATGAGAGATTGTAGGGGCCCGCAACTTAAGCTGAGCCGCCAGCTCCTCCACACTTTGCTCCTGACGGGCCAACAAACCTAACAGTTTCAATCGCGTTTCATCTGCTAACAACTTAAAAAATCGCAGCAGTAGATGAAATTTTTCTTCCGCCATCCTTTTTGTCCCTTCTTCTTTATGTAGACAAAAATCTAATTAGATAATAATCTACCTCAGTAAGGAAGTCAAGAGATGCGGAAGCGTCCAGGTTTTTTATCAATGAAGAGCATCGACCAGATAGCGCGTGATAGCAATCGTAATGCTGATGGTCGCGATGATCCCCAAGACATAAGGAACAACGACAGCGATCAAGGCTCGTCGAGCGTTCAAATGGTGAACACCCCGAATCATCACGATATTCAAAAAGAAGCCATATACGAACAGAGCAGTGCTGATCAATGGAGAAAAAAACAGGGTCGAGAAGTGCAGCAGTACAAATACCAGAATGATTAAGCCGCCAATCAAGGCCAGCGGGACCTGATAAAGCAGGATGCCAAAGGCGTGCGAAACATACCTGCCACTCCCCTGTAGAAGTCGGGCCACCAGATACTGGATACCAGTTCCAATGAAAAATAAAAGTGGGACAACAATAAGCTTAAATAAAAATGCCAGGATCGAGGCACCTACCGTTAAGACGCTGAGCGCGGTAAAGAATATGTTAGCGGATGAATTTACGTTTACGCCAGTTGAGTTGTCTTTTACCAGACCACGGATCACGCCCAGCAGCACTGGAATTAACAGCAGGGCGATCAAATTAAGCAAAACTAGTCTCCAGGTCGCGAACTCTCCTGCCTCGCCGAAGCGCTCTGTGGAAGGTCGAAAGATCGCGTTAAAATAAAACCCTGGATATCGAAAAATTGAGCGAATTGGCGCGTCACCTTGCTGGATTTTACCCGCTTGCATCTGTCCAGATTCCCTGCTCATAATGTTATTCCTCTTTCTTGTTCTCAGTCAGGCTCTCAAAATCTTCTTTGTTTTCAAATTATCTTGTCTGTTCCTCCTAAGTAAAGACGTTACAATACACAATCTAGACTCAAGTTTGAAAAGGGAAAACAAATGATATCTCCGAAGCCTTATCGATGATCCAATAGGTGTCATATCGGAGCCTGCTCACAAAACAGGTGGCAGATTACAGGTGATAATAGAGCTATTGCTACTATTCAGATCGGCTATGGAGGCTAAACATTCGAGTACATCGAACCTAAAGAAAGGGGAGAAAAGAGTATCCTTAAGATCAGGGGGTTAAAGAAACAGGACCAGATTGAACGGCCACGGCGATCGCGATCGAAAGCCCCTGGAGATCCGCGATACTGACATCAAAAGCACTGATGCCCAGATCCAGGGCACGCTGCTTCGCCTTACCATGCAGGCGAACTCCTGGTTTGCCGCTTCTAATCTGGGCAATCTCCATCTCTTTCCAGGCAACACCCCGCAGGCCAGTACCCAGGGCCTTACTGATTGCCTCTTTCGCGGCGAAGCGGCCAGAGATCCTGGTAATTTTGCCCCGACACTGCCAGATCTCGATATCGGTCAGGATGCGCTTCAAGAAACGTTCGCCATGACGGTCAAATACCTTCTGGACCCGAGCCACCTCGATGATATCGACGCCCACGCCGACGTTCACTCCCTGAGGGAGTGTGAGAGGAGCGGGTAACCCGGTAAGCCCTCCTGGACCGAAAAGCCAGCCAGGAGGTGGAACTCCTGGCTGGCCGACAAGCGGCGTGAAGATAAGCGGCTGGCCCGCTCCTACCTCTTCGTCACTAGTCTCCATTTATTTCCTCTAGGAGTTCCTGCTGCTCCACGATCTGAACGCGCTCCCCATCACTCTCATTAGAAGGAGTCACACTTGGAGCGGGGCCAGTACCACGACCCATGCCGCGATGGATAAAGC
This sequence comes from uncultured Ktedonobacteraceae bacterium, assembly GCA_964247295.1. Classification (GTDB taxonomy): domain Bacteria; phylum Chloroflexota; class Ktedonobacteria; order Ktedonobacterales; family Ktedonobacteraceae; genus CAXTTV01. The sequence goes on from CAXTTV010000198.1 coordinate 5,559, forward strand.
CCAGATTGTTCATTTCGCCAACATCATAGATATTGCGGCCATCGATCAAGACTGGACGGCGCATCGAGTCGTGGATCTTCAACATATCCATCTCCTTAAACTCGTTCCACTCAGTGACCAGGAGCAGAGCATCAGCCTTCTGAGCAACCTGGTATGGGCCCTCGCAGAAGGTTACGGCATCCATATGGATGCCCATATGCTGCATGGCATCGCGAGCAGTCTCGGTCGCTACAGGATCATACACTTTCACAACGGCTCCCTGGGCCGTGACCCAGCGGATAATGTCCAGGGCCGGAGCCTCGCGCATATCGTCGGTGTTGGGTTTAAAAGCCAGGCCCAGAATGCCGATCGTAGTACCGCGTAGCGAGCCCAGAATCGAGGTGAGCTTATCTACCATATGGCGGCGCTGGTCATGGTTGATCTCCATCACTGCATGCAGCATCTGAGGATGCAGACCAGCCTCATCGGCCATATGAGCCAGGGCACGTACATCTTTGGGGAAACAACTGCCGCCGTAGCCCAGGCCAGCATCCAGGAAAGAGCGACCGATACGCTTATCATACCCCATACCGTCGGCAACCTCTTTAACATCAGCCCCCAGGCGCTCGCAGACCTGCGCGATCTCATTGATAAAAGAGATTTTTGTCGCCAGGAAGGCGTTCGAGGCATACTTAATCATCTCGGCTGTATACAGATCTGTAATCACAATTGGCGCGCGTAACGTCAGATAGAGAGTCGCGACCTTACGAGCCGCCTCTTTATCGGAGGAGCCCAGAACCACACGATCGGGATACATGCAATCTTTCAGGGCCGAGCCTTCACGCAGAAATTCTGGATTAGAGACAACGCTGAAGGTAATATCGTGCTTCAGGTTCTGCCGAATGATCCGGGCCACCACGTCACCGCTTCCGACCGGGACCGTACTTTTATTGATGATTACCGCCTCGTGGTCCAGCCCCTGAGCAATGCTTCGGGCCGCGCTCTCCACATAGCGCATATCGGCCCCATTTTTATCGGCACTGGTCGGCGTATTGACCGCGATAAAGATAAATTTGGCGTCACGCAGACCTTCTTCGTAGCTGATGCTAAAGTTCAAACGGCCCGCGCGCATATTGCGCACAACCATCTCATCCAACCCTGGCTCATAGATTGGCAGAATACCTTTTTTCAGTCGCTCAATTTTCTCAGAAACAATATCAATACAGGTCACATGATTGCCCAGGTCAGCGAGGCAGGTACCTGTCACCAGACCCACATATCCTGTCCCAATTACACAGATATTAGACACAATACCGCTCCTCTATTAAAGTCACAATAAATTCACAAAGGGATTCTCAGTTTTTTCTTCCAGAATGGTCGTAGACTCTCCATGTCCGGGGAAAACAACCAGTTCCTCGTCCAGGGTGTAAAGCGTCTCGATAATCGAGTTAAATATCTTTTCATAACTACCACCAGGTAGATCTGTCCGGCCAATACCTCGATGAAACAAGGTATCACCCGCGAAAAGGCAATGGGAAGGACTCAGCAGGCTGACACTGCCTGGCGAGTGGCCGGGGGTATGCAACACTTCAAGTTTCAGGCTACCAAAAGAGAGAGTCTTACCCTCACGCAACAGAATATCCGGCTTGCGCCTGACTAAGGGAGCCGGACGACCAGCCATTAAAGCCATCCGGGGGTCAGTATACATAAAGAGATCGTCCGGGTGGATCGCCAGTGGCACCGGATACACCTCGCTCACAGCATCAATCGCCCCAATGTGGTCAAAGTGCCCGTGAGTATTCAAAATGTATCTGGGAATCAGGTGCAGCTCCTGAATCGTTGCGAGAATCCTCTCCGGCTCCGCCCCAGGATCAATAATTACCGCTTCGCGCGTCTCTGGACAGGCATAAAGATAACAATTCTCTTCCAGCTCTCCCACCGTTAATACCCTGACAAGCGGCTTGCTCTGGTCTGGCAAACTAGCCATTTATTCTTACCCCCCGGCCCCGCTTTTTCTTGCTACAGAGCCCCTATTCTTTGAGTAAAATTCGGGTACATTATAACATAAACCGCTTTAAGAAGAGCGTAGCATAGTAATGGGGTCCTATAGAGACATCGACATTTACAGATAAAACGGAGATATCAAACGTTTTGTCTTGTATCCCTAAAAATACGCTTTGGAGCTATACACTTTTTGTGCTAAAATAATGATACCGCTCCATAATAGATCTGCTTTTGCAGCATACACGAGAATACCCAGTCATCCGTGTTTAATAAAGATAAAAAGAATGAGCATAGTGTAGGATTGTAAGTATCTGGACTGTTCGCATATATTACAGTAAAATCGGTAACAGAAGCGTACATAAAACATAGCATGCATGAGTGGTACCGTAAGATCGGGAGGAAGACAGCTCTATGTCGAACGAGCAATTTGAGCGGAAAATATATCGTAGAAGTCCGGGTCGTCAGTATGGCGACGATTTCGAGTCTCCATCGAAACGTCCCACGGATACTGGCAATCCCAGCCGCAGACCATCACAATCCGGCCAGAAGAGTCAGGTCGGCAGCAATACCGGCTCAACCCCTTCGAGTGCCGCTCGTCCAGATCTTCGTCGTACTCGCCAATTGATGCGCCAGAATATTCTCGCCAGTAAATCCAGAGGGGCTTCCTCAGAATATGATGAGGATGAAGACACGTTTCTGGATGATGAGCTTTCTGAGAGCAATCCTGATATCGACGATACCGATGATCCAACGTTGTTCAGACACCGTCACCAGTATACTCCGGGTGGACGGGCTGTCGCGCAGTCCTATCATTCCTCCCCAAACCAATCCCCCTATTATGAAGACGAGTATGAAGATAACTCACCGGGCGAAGGCAATCAGGAGTATCAACCCTGGTACCCACAGCAGCAAGAGGTCATGAATGTAGAATCCGATCTCGGCTACAGCGATGCGGGAGATCCCTATGCGTACGAAGATCCCCTGGAGCAAAGGATCAGCCAGGAGCAGACAATTGTGGCCCGCCCAGGTCGATATACAACCCGACGTTTAGAAGCTGAGGAAGATTACGAGTACGCGAATGAGCAAGTGGACGATCAAGCAGTTGAGGATGAAGATGAGCAAAAACGGCTTTCTCGCCGCCGCTTCTTGCGCAATGCCAGTGCGGTCGCCGTTGGTGGCGGGGCTGTGGCTCTGGCAGCCTATGAACTGGTCCCAAAGGCTTCTACGGCGGTCCAGGGTGCCAGCACGAATGTAGAGCAGCAGCTTCAACAATCGTTTCAACAAGGCTTGCAGAAAGGGGCCGATGATGCACGTAAGGAGATCCTCCAATCGCTGGGAC
>CAXTTV010000199.1:0-8776 GCA_964247295.1 uncultured Ktedonobacteraceae bacterium
TCTTAGAACCAGGCTGGCACTATAATTGGTTCGATACTTAGAACATAGTGGTCGAACAGAGTATATACAGTAGTATATATGATAGTAACAGAAACAGCAATTGATAGGTATTAATATTGATTAATCATCTCATTCTGGTCGGCGAAAATGCTGACTGGAAGGGACGTATAGTTATGTATATTTAGAGACTACTCCTCTGGGATGAGGCCGCTACGATAGGCGAAGATGGCGGCCTGGGTGCGGTCCCGCACTCCTAGTTTCTGGAAGAGGGCCGATAAATAGTTTTTAACGGTTTTTTCGGAGTAGGAGAGCTTCATGGCGATCTCACGATTGCTAAGCCCGGCGGCAATATAACGCAGTAACTCCAGATCCTTATTGGTAAGCATCCGTGCGGTATATGTGTAGTTGTGTTGTTCGGACATCCGACGAACTTCGTTGACAATGGCCCGCGTTTTATCGGAGGCGATATAGTTCTGCCCCGCGTAGACAGTGCGAATGGCTCGCGCAACCTCCTGCGAGGAGGCATCTTTATAAAGATACCCGCTGGCCCCACTTTTGAGTGCCTGAACCATAAGTTGATCTTGTTGGTGCATTGTCAGTATAATAATACCTAGATCGGGGAATTCCCCGCTCAATTGCTGGGTGACGGTGATCCCATCCAGGACCGGCATGCGAATGTCCATTAATACAATATCAGGATGCAATTGCCGCACTTTCTGGATGGCCTCCGCGCCATTAGTGGCCTCATCTACGATACAAAGATCGTCTTCTAATTCAAGGAGCTGGCGCAGTCCTTCACGCATTAACCGATGGTCGTCGGCCAGCAGGACTGAGATGGTATGGGTCTCGTCTTCCGGCTCCTGATCTGAGGTACTTCTGGTTGGTTGCTCTACCGTTGAGTCCTGATCGATCATGGTTAAAGGGATCGTCGCCTCGACGGCGAGTGGTGAGTAGACGCCAATCTGGCGCGAAACGATTTGAGGCATGGACGACTCCTTCCAGACAAAGTTGGTTATCGGTTTCTACTTAACAAGGGGGGAAATTCTCTCTATAAGAGAAGTCTATATACTTAGTATGACTGATGTCACAAATAAATACATCAATCACCAGGGTGATTTTTCTCATAGTGTTACAAAGGGTGCTGATCACATGTATTCAATTGAGAAAAGGTCTAAAAGCGGTAAACCTACGGTGGCTGAACAAGAAGAAACTCTTGTGTCCCTCTCCAGTGAGGTTGAGACTATGCTCCAGCCTCTTCACGATCTAGAGCATGGTTGGGAACACTCTCTGCGGGTCTATAGATCCGCTATCTACCTTGCTCAACATGAGCAAGCCAACGTATTTATCGTTGGTGCGACGGCCCTCCTCCACGATGTTGGCCGGGTGCGCAAGGAGAAGGGTCGTAAGCATGCGGATATCTCAGTTGAGATGGCCGGAGAAATCCTTCCCCGGTTCCAGGTGTCCGAGTCTGAGATTACTCAAATTCAAGAGGCGATCCGTACGCATAGTTATAAAGGGCCGCGTCCACAAACGTTAGAGGCGAAAATTGTTTTTGACGCCGACCGTCTGGAAGGGTTAGGGGCGATCGGGCTGACGCGCTGGGTCCTCTATGGTATTCGTCAGCAGATCCCCCTGATCTACCATCCAACCGATCCATTCTGCGAGCAACGTGAGCCTGACGACAAAATGTATATGCTGGACCGTTTCGCGACCAAACTTTTAAAAATCGAAGAGTCGATGTATACAGATACGGCGCGTGTGCTGACACAGAGACGAAAACAATTCCTCCTGACCTATCTTGATGAGCTTCGAGAGGAATTGTTTCTCTAAAAGGGGCGAAAGGACATTATAAGACGAAGGACTCTTTCAACATCTTTAATTGTTGAACATGCTGTTGATCGTGCTGAGGAACCACATTGACCAGTTGATAAAACTTCATGGGTCCCCAGGCCTGATGCTGGAAGGGACGTTCCCAGGCCTCATCGGGCAACGAGGCCAGATATTCAAAAATCTCCTCACGTCGGGCCGCCATTCCCGAGAGAAGCGACTCCAAGGTAGGCAGGGGCTCCAGATCCATTCGTTGGCGCGTCTGTTCCTCCTCAATTGCCTCACGGGTCAGACGGGGAACCTCCTTTTGAGCATCGGAAATCACTGGGTTCTCTTCAGATTGGATCTTCTGAAAATCCTCTAGCGCTACACCATCCGCGATATATAGGTGCTGAGCGATTTCCAGAGCGGACCACTCATCCTTATCGGGCTTACGGCTCAGCTCATCTTTGCTGAAGCGTGCCAGTTGACCGATAACTTCGATACGGGCTGCGACCATCTTCGCTCGCACCTTCTCAAATGGGTTTGTTAGAGTTGTCATTCATCAGTCCTTTCAAGCCGTTAAGGTTACGCTTTATCGAGACCTTTCTTCACCAACTGACCGTATAAACGTTCAAGCTCCTCCTGGTTGTTGAAATGCAGGACCAGGGTACCTTTCCCTTTAGGAGTTGTCTTCAGATCAACCTTTACCATCAGAGAGTCGCGGAACTGGGCCTCAAGATCCTGGAGATCCGCCGAAAGCCTGGGCCGGGCCGAGGTTTTGCGGGGCTCCAGTCCCTTCTGAATGCGTTCGGCCTCTTTAATTCTACGCGCCTCTTCCTCAGCCTGACGGACAGTCAACCCCAGAGTGACGATCTTCCCCATCATCGTTACTTGATCTTCTAGACGCTCAATCCCGATTAATGCGCGGGCATGGCCCTCAGTAAAGTTATCGACCTGATTTACCAGAGCCTCACGCACTTTTGGGGCCAATTGCAGCAGACGTGTCGCATTAGTAACGGTAGAGCGATCCTTGCCAACGCGCTCAGAGATCTGATCGTGCGTCAGGTGGTACTCATCTGCCAACGCCTGATAGGCCATTGCCTCCTCGATCGGATTTAGATCAGCGCGTTGAATGTTTTCGATAAGCGCCAGTTCCAGCATCTGCTGAGGGGTCACCTCTTTAATGACAACCGGCACTTTGCTTAATTTCGCCAGATGCGAGGCACGCCAGCGGCGCTCGCCCGCGATAATCTGATAACGCGCGGTCCCCGGCTGAGCGCCCTCACGCACCTGCTGATTGCTCGATGGCTCGTTGCTGAACCAGCCGGGATCATTCTCCTGCCCATACTCCTCAGAGCTGTCCAGGCGCTTCACCACAATGGGCTGGAGAAGGCCATGTTCTTTTATCGAGTGACTGAGTTCTAACAACCGGGGATCGTCATCCCTGAATATCTTGCGCGGCTGTCGAGGATTAGGGATAATCGCATTGAGTGGAACCTGAACAATGCTGTTTTCGTCGAGTCGTGTTGGCTGTTGAGCCTCGGTATCCGATGCAGTACCGGGGATCAGAGCATCCAGCCCACGTCCCAGCCCGAACCGTTGTTTAGCCACGGGCCATTACCTCCTCTGCTAACGCCTTGTAGGCCAGAGCACCGGGTGAGGCCGGATCATAATCCAGAATCGACTTTCCAAAGCTAGGAGCTTCACTCAGGCGCACATTTCGGCTAATAATTGTCTGGAACACTTCTTCGGGAAAATGATTGCGCACCTCGCGCACAATCTCATTTGCCAGGCGCGTACGCGGATCAAACATCGTCAGGATAACACCCGCGATATACAACTCCGGGTTTAACGCACTTTTGACCCGGTTCACCGTGTCCTGTAGCTGCGTCAATCCTTCCAGGGCCAGATACTCGCATTGGATCGGCATAATGACACCATCCGACGCCACCAGCGCATTAATCGTCAAAAGTCCCAACGAAGGAGGACAATCAATTAAGATATAGTCGCAGCGCTTACGGATCGGCTCCAGCGCCTGACGCAATCGATACTCACGCGCGAGCATCCCAACCAGCTCAATCTCGGCAGCCGCCAGATCCATCGTACAGGGCGCGACAACCAGTTCTCGCCTCGCTGTCGGGACAATAATATCAAATATATTTACTTTGTTGTTTGTTTGAGCTAAAAGATCATAGAGAGTATGGGAGCGTAGAGTTTCGCCTACACCAATCCCGCTTGTCGTATTTCCCTGAGGGTCCAGGTCAACCAGCAAGACCTTTCGACCGGCAGCCGCCAGATACGTCGCAAGGTTGATCGAGGTTGTAGTTTTGCCTACACCACCCTTTTGGTTCGCTATTGCATATACTTTTGACACAGGCTGCTTCCATACCTTTCATCTGACTTTGCCTGCCAGTCAGATAGCCCCTGGGCCTCTTAGCCCTATCAGAGCTGTTACTTAACTACCCCTCGCTTCTCACGTCGCACTGCCATTTTAACAAAAGCAAGGGCTAGAAGCAACTGGGATACACGATGATACAAAAAGAATCAATACCTATGGAGAAAAAAGCGGGAGGAAGATCGTCCAGGACGCACGTAAACGTGCTTTCCTACCTGAATACTGCCTTATTATCGTTCGACCCAGAACCTACCTACCTGCAATACCACCAATACTCCAATTGATAATGTAATTAAGACAATGGAGATGGCAACGGCGGTATCCAGATCATTCTCTGCCGCTATATACACGGCTATGGGCAGGGTCTGGGTGACGCCAGGATAGTTGCCAGCAAAGGTGATGGTCGCCCCCAACTCTCCCAACGCTCTGGCCCAGGCCAGCCCCACTCCACTTAGCAGGGCCGGGCGGATCAGTGGTAGGGTGACGCGAAAAAAGGTAGAGAGTGGCGAAGCTCGCAATGTATAGGCCGCCTGCTCATAGCGGGGATCAAGCTGTTCCAGACCAGCTCTGGCGCTATTCACAAAAAAAGGTGACGCGACAAACATCTGAGCCAGAACCACTGCCGGAGTGGTAAAAGGGATGGTAATCCCAAATGGCAGAAACCACTGACCAACCACTCCCATCCGCCCAAATGTCAACAATAGGGCGACACCAGCTACCACCGGAGGAAATACGGTTGGAAGGATTACCAGAACCTCTAACGCACGGCGACCCAGAAATCGAGTTCGTGCCAGCACATAGGCCACCGGCAGCCCAAATAGGACTGCCAGCAGTGTACTGATGAGTGTTGTGATGACGCTGATCTGGATGGCCTGAAGCACCTCCGGCTGACGAAGCGTGGACCAGAGCAGATCAACAGGCTCATGCAACATCAGCGCTGCCAGAGGAACCGCCAGGAAAAGCAGGAAGACCACTACCAGAATACTAACAACCACCCGTGTTAGCAGATCTTTCATCTGTGATCTTAGTTGGAAGCCCTCCGGGATACGCAAGCGCGGCCTGCTCATCCCCCGATCTTAATGAAATGGTATTTATCCAGAACCGCCTGCCCATCCGCCGAGAGCACGTATTGAATAAAAGTTTTGTCGTCGGCCACTTGCTTTGAAGATTTAGTCACAGCGATCGGATAGCTAGCAGTCACATTCAAATCATTCGGGATCTCCAACGGCTTCACCTTACTACTCACGGCCATTGTCACATCGGACTGATAGACAAAGCCAGCATCCGCCTCGCCAAGTTGCACCTTTTGAACTACCGCCTTTACATTATCCTCTTGAGACACAATGTTGTTCAGGACGGCCTGCTTATAGGCTGGCCCATACTGAGAAGAGGCGGCCATTTTATCCAGAACCTGACTGCCATATTTACCGGCAGGCACTGTAGCAGCCGCGAAATCGATCTTCACCCCCTTATTGGCAAGATCTTTGAGCGTATTGATCTTACCAGGATTATTCACGGGAATAATCACCGTGAGCTTATTTTTAGCAAAGATTTGAGGAGTTTGAACAAGATTAGCTTTTGTAGCTTTATCCATGTTGGTAGTGTCAGCAGAAGCAAAAATATCGGCGGGGGCCCCCTGTGAGAGTTGCTGTTCCAGAGCCTGAGAGCCGGCGAAATTATATTTCAACGTCACGCCAGGATGCGCCGTCTGGTATTTACTACCAATCTCCTTAAAGCTCTCTGTCAGGGAAGCAGCGGCGAAAACCTGAAGTGTTCTGGGTGCGTTACTGACAGTTGGTCTTATGGCCTTGCCAGAAGATGTTGAGGTAGTAGATCCACCGCAAGCCGTCAGAAATAAAGAAAACAAGGCGAAAATAAGCATGGGTCGGGATACACGCGACCGTTTCATGAGTCCTCCGTATATGTTGTGCGAGCAATCACAATCTGAGTATATCTATACGTAAAAGTTACTGTCAAGCAGACAAAAATTTCTGATGCATGCCAGTTCGCTATGTTAGTATCTTAGTACTCATGTGTGCGAGAGATATTGACAGCGTTGTTCAAATTCGGCAACAATCTAATAAATACAGGTATTGCAATGTTCGGTTCTACTTAACACTTTTTCTTTGAATGTATTGGTAGCGTAATTCACTTTCTATGCCGTCTTCTATCAAAAAATTTGTACGTCCCCCTCGTTTTCCAGTCCAATGTATTTTTACTTTTTCAGGTTTGGCGAGTGCTCATAACCTGGTTCATGTGTATGAGAGGGAAGTAAAAACGTCCATGCAATATAATCTCCGAAAAGAAGATGCCGATATACAGTACCACCTGGGGGTAAGTCTTCTGTACTCGCAACAGAGCGAGCGACAGGATACCCTTGGGCAGGCAATTGATTGTTTTCAGATCGCGCTGGACGGCTACCGGTTCGATCTCTATCCTCAGGAGTGGGGCGCAACCCAGCATCAATTAGGGATTGCCTTCCGAGATCTCCTGAATGGTGATCGTCGGACAAATCTAGAGCGGTCATTGCGCTGTCTAAACGCGGCGCTCCAGGTAAGGGATCGCAAGACGTTTCCCCTAGAATGGGCAGCCACTCAGCGGCAGATTGGAAATACCTATCTGCAATTGTTAGATGAAGATCGCCAGACGAGCCTGCACTGTGCGATCCGTAGCTTTGAGGCGGCCCTGCAAGTGCTCTCTCCCGATGAGCATCTGGATGAATGGGGCGAGGTTCAACTTCATCTGGGCAACACTTATCTTTCACTTCCAGAAGGAAAGGACCAGAAGTGGCTGGAGCATGGGATTGCGTCACTGGAAAATGCCTTACTGCTCTACTCACGAGCAAATTTTCCTTTACAATGGGCTAAGATCCAGTACAGCCTGGGATCGGCCTATTATCGCTGGACCCAGGGAGATGAGCAAGAGCATCTAGAGCGCGCGATTCAATGCTATGAGGAGGCGCTCAAGGTCTATAACCGCGAACACTTTCCAGTAACCTGGGCCGCGACCCACCATAGTCTGGGCAAGGCCTACAGCATCCTATCTTATGAGCAGCGGCAATCAAACCTGTTGAAGGCCATCACCTGTTATGAGCAGGCGCTCCGCATCTACACGCGCGAAAGTTTTCCGGTTGACTGGGCTATGGCACAACACAATCGCGGCAATGCCTACCGGGATCTCACCAACGAGGACCGTGAGGTCCGCGAAAGCAATCTCCGCAATGCGCTGCTCTGCTATCACGCTTCAGCCTCCGTATTCCGCTCTATCTCAATGCCAGCGCAGTTTCGCAAGGTTCAGTATAACCTTCACAAGGCTCGCGTGGCTTTAGAGATGCTCTAGTTTCTCAGTAAGACTGGCAGCGCTCACAATGGTGGGAGGCCCGATACGTCACTTCCTCCCACCGTTATTTATCCGATCTGAAATGTTTTTTTTGAGTAGAAGAGATTTATTTAGATTTTTACTCCCCAGACCGTCTGATAGAAACCGATAGCGCAATACGTATCCCGGTACACATCGATCCAGGCCTGCCGATAGAGGCGTTCAAACTCCTCTGTATCCACGATCCCTAGCTGGCTCAGAAAAGGCTCAAAGGCTTTTATCTTCATCAAGATATCTCCATAGGCTTCGGGATGACTCCCCACACTAGCGGAATAGTCGATAGAGAAAGTCTTCCGTCTAATTCTACGGTAACCAGCATCGCGTAGCAGCAGCCCCATCACAGGGAGAATACCAATATGGTAACCATCCGGGGAGAAGCTTCGGCCCAATCGCGCAAATGCCCGCGTAAAGTACAGGTTTAACTGTTCAACAGCCAGACTATTCGAGATCGGTCGTTCGCCCTCGGTCAGGCGAATCACCCCTCCAGAACGCAAGATGCGCATGCACTCATGTAAAAGCGTCGGCCAGTCCTCGGGTCGAAGACAATGAAAAAGCTGACGACCATTAATCAGATCAAAAGAGGCATCGGGAAAATCGAGATATCTGAGGGTATCTACAGCTTTAAAGTGAGCATTTTCGAGACCCTGTGACCAGGCCTGGGCCCGAGCATAGTCAATCATCACCTGACTGAGATCGATCCCCATCACCTGAACTTTTGGATACTGATAGGCCACATCCATAGCCCAACCACCGGGGCCACAGTTCAGATCCAAAATGGCCTGGAGATGCTCAACCTCTGACTGTGAGCATTCTGAGAGGGGACTGCCCATCTCCTGTATCAACAGACGGTCATGGTGCATCAAGCCAGCAATCTCTATAGAGCTATCTTCCGCCAGCGTGATATATGTATCTTGCTCTTGTTTTTCCGCCAACTTTAACATAGATAATCCCCATCCCTTCCAAATTGCCAACACTCCCTGCTATAGTCCCCTAAATTTCCATTATTTAAAACTCAAACCATTTAATACCTTATTTAACTCATTATAATTGGTAAAATTGTGTTACGCAATATATTTAGACACATGCATACTAAAGTATGAAAATATTGATAGATTGGGTCGATATCTCAAAGTTAGCCAGCAAGCGAGTCTGTTGGGAAAGTCAGGAAGGGTCTTCTCACACGGTGCCATCGTC
>CAXTTV010000200.1:0-8720 GCA_964247295.1 uncultured Ktedonobacteraceae bacterium
TTCCAAAGCAAACGATGCGCAGTCATCTTTGGCATAGTATATTCTCTCCTATTTATATTCTTCTCTTTTAGAACGCAAAGGGCTCTGTTTAGTAACTCATGTTTGGTAACTTCATAGAAAATTCATACAGGCCCATCCTCTTAAAAACGTATGAATACTAAAGAGCAAATACTACTTAATGCGCATATTTCATTTCAGCGATACCTGACACTGGCAACAATTCTATTTTATTATTGCGTTTCCTGGCTTGTTTTAAAAAGAGAAATACACACGCGAAATACAGCATTCTACGGATACAAAAATCCTCGCCATCGAATAAACTCATTGAGAAAGGTACATCAAGTGTTTCCTCTAAAAATCCCAGCGATTTTCCAATCTGAGGATAAGTAAGCCATGTACTTTGTTTAGAAGCCTTGAACAAGGCATCTTTCGTTTCGTCTCTTCTCCTAAAAATTCTTTTTAAGAGGGGTTGAAGGAGAGAGTATTTCAGGAAAGGGAAACAATATGTTCACGCAATTTTATCCTACGACAACTCTTGATTTGGAACGTATAGGTAAGGAACTTGAGGAAACATATCAAGCAGATGGCTTTAAAACACAGAGGAAAGATGATGGAAGCAACGTCATTATTCAATTAAAGAAAGAAGGGTTTATTCCCGCAGACAAAATGGCAATCACGGTGCTACTTCAACAGCAATCTAACGGTACTGTAGCAAAGATAGGCCAACATGCCTGGCTCGATAAAGCTGCAATGACCACAGTAGGCATCGCGTTTTTTCCGCCTCTTATTGCTCTGGCTGCTGTAGGAGCTTTGTCACAACATCAAACAGCTCATCTTATGATGAGTACAGTGGAACGTTTTATCCATGCTCAACAGCCAGATGTCCACGCAGAACCACTCCCTCATACTGCATCTACAGATGTTTAAGGTGAGTAAATAAACAAGAAATAAAACTCAAAAGAATTATGTCAGAATCGACAGTAAAGTAACCACTTTTTTACAAGCAATACTCTTTATGAGTATATAGATCGGTCTAACTGACCTTCCAGGAAAATTATTCTGGCAGGTCAGTTAGACCGATTCAGTAATGCGGTCTTCGTACTGCATATATGCAACGTTAGAGAAGAACTTATGATATCACCAAAAAGCCTGAAGGAAGAGAGAGCAAGACACAGACAGCCACTTCGCACAGTGGGTGGGGTGATCTTGCTAACCGTGGCTGTATTGCTGGGCATTGTAGCAGCAGTCATTGCGTTTTTCACAACTTCGCTCGTAACAAGTAGTATTCCTCTACTTATCCTGTCTGCAATTCTGGCGTTGCTCATTGTTACAAGTGGACCAGGATTACTGGCAGCACGCCTTCTGAGCTCTCATAGAAAAAGGTTCACAAGTATTGTATGTTTAGGAACGGTCCTTTTCTCAGGATGCCTGGCAGCTTTTACAATTTTTCGTCCTTTGAACGTTACACCTTCTCCATCATCACCATCATCAAACGTTCAATATTGGAACCTGACTACCGGATCACACATTGCCTATATTCGCACCTCTGCTATAGGCACTCGTAAGTCCATACCTGTAATCTATCTTCATGGTGGACCTGCTCTACCAGATCCCTGGGGACAGAAACTGAGTGCTCAACTGGCCCAAAATGGCTTTGATGTGTACTATTATGATCAGATTGGAAGCGGCCTTTCTAACCGTCTTGCCACCCCTCGGGATTATACTGTTGCTCGTCATATCGCCGATCTTGAAGCGATCCGCCAGCAAATCGGCTCAGAACAGATTATGCTGGTTGCCCATTCCTGGGGTAGTATTCTGGCCGCAAACTATATAGCTGCTCACCCTTCCCATGTAGTTAAAGCTATCTTCGTCTCTCCTGGCCCAATGTGGCCTTCAGAGTATAGCAGTTTTACCAATAACACATCAGCTTCTACCTCTCCACCACCTGATATGCAGGTGCAGGCACTCCGTACATCCCCACGTTTCTGGACAGTAAACATTCTAAGTCAACTTAATATACAAGCTGCTCATAATTTGGCATCTGATCAAGAAATGGATACAGCAGCTGATGCAATTCTAGGGCATTCTACTGGTGGACAATGCGATCCAACAAAAGCCCTTACCTTTCCAGACATAGGGTTCTATGCAAGTCAAGGCACTTTAGCAAACATGCAACAAATTCCTGATCCACGCCCACAGATCAAAAATAGTTCTACGTCGACGTTGATCTTGCGTGGCGAGTGTGATTATGTGAAATGGGAGATTACGCGAGAGTATCGAACTACTTTCTCTCAATCGCGTCTAATTTATATAAAGCACGCAGGTCACTACATTCACGTGGATCAACCCACTGTAGAAATAGCAAACATACGTGCTTTTCTGCTTGATCGGCCATTACCTTTGCCAACGTATACTGGCGACGCACCACCAACAAAGTAGAGAACTCTGAGTCAGCATAGAGCAGAGCAAGCATATGTGATTGTAGAACAAAAAGCGGACACCCTTTCGGGTGTCCGGCCAGGAATGCGAGGAAACTACCGGCGGCGTCTTGGCCTGGTGTGCATAAGATGGAACATCAACCCTTGCTTATAATCCAATACAGTAGCCTGCCTATTTCGTACAACTTGATTCGAGAGATCCAACAATGTAGAGGCAATCTGGAGGCTCGTTTCATCAACATCATCAAGCTTACGCAGATCCTCAATCAATTGAGTCGCACTACGTTCCGAGACATCCAGTCCCGATTGCAAGGCCTCTACCCGCAGCCAGGTAAACATCTGCTGACGCAACTGCTCAAAGATTGCAATGTCCTCGTCGCTCATGAGGGCGGGCGCGGTTTCTCGTTGAGAGGCGGCCAGACCAGCGATTCCTACACTGGCCGACTGTGGAGGCACAGGCAGACCACGTGGTTGCACAGCCGCACCCACAACAGTGGCGTCACTTAATCGTGTGCCAGTCGAGGTTGGGTTCTGTCCAGTAAATGGTACCGATGACCCCTGAGATGGGGTGCCCACACGATTAATAGATGGCGTTGGCGCGGTCGATTGCAATGAGACCGCTGCGGATGGAGCAGTTGGTAGTTCCACAGGCTGACTTAGATCCGAGTGCTCGCCGGGACGAGTTGGCGAAGGCCAGTTACCGGAGGATGTAACACTCCGGGCAGCAGGAGACAACGATGATGAGGAAGCAGCCGGGGGATATCCAGGCTGGCGAGGAGCGTTGGAGCCGTTCCATCCGTTATCTCCTTCCACGAATTCACCTGGCCGTGCATAGGGTACTCGGTTTCCAGACGAACGACGTGGTGGCGTCGCTGTCGCCGTGGTCGTGACGCCTGGGGAGGCTTTAACCTCTCCTCTTACCTCTTGAAGCTGCTGCTGTAATAACATTGTCAAATTAGCAACCTGATCCCATCCTGGCTCTACTTTCCCGGTTACAGGGATGGAACCCCAGGAGATTACAGGGCGTGGACTTCCAAAAGGCGGATTGTTTGTGCTCTGCCTCGATATATGCGCACGAAGACTATCCACGACCACTGTTGAGGCCGAGGAGATTAACATCCGCACATCACCCATTCGTTTTCGCCCCTGCTCTCCAAAGAAGCTGCGGTTGCGTTGCACAAATTGCACGAACAAACGCTCAATCTGATATTGCAGATCCTGAGACATCAGATCAATCCGATGCCAGGCGGTAAGATCAACCGAGCTTAAATAGAGCCAGACTTCCTGGCGCTTGGCCCGATCAACAGGTCGCATCCGCAACGAGTTTGTGCGATAATCAAAAAATCTTGGATAGCAGAAGTTCGCTATCAACGTTTCTGCCAGCTCTGCCTTCAGCCTCGCGATCTCCGCTGGTGGGAGCTGGCCTAGATAGACACCCATCAACCACAACCCCTTTCGTCAAAGGCTTCAGTAAAACCTCTTCTTGAGAACTAGGGTACGACCTCTACAGTTGTCAGTTCCAGTCCATTCGTTCCTCCGGTCGGTACGACTGGCCCTGACTTGTCAATCATATGCAGCGGCACCCGCGCATGCACATCCATTATTTTACTCCCAGGTGTATGTTGTGACACAAGAGCGATGGAGATATGGGCTAGTCCATTCGGAGTACCGGACGGAAGTAGGAACTCCCGACTGGTCACTCTCACAATTGAGCCGGCGACCCATCCATTCGAGGGACACCAGGTCAGATCCGCGAAATCCGTACTAACCATATACTCTTTCTTCTGTCCATCTACAGTAAACGCTGTTAAATGTAATGGTTCGTGTGAAACTCTATTCACCTGCCAATAGGTTGAGATCTGGATTCTATTTCCTGGCTTATGCACCGTCTTTGGTGTATTTACACTGTAGCCAATCAGTGTCAGATCCGTTTCTCCATCTTTTATGTTCTGGAAAGCTACCTTTACCGGTCGAATAGCACCATTCGCGAGATTTTGTTGAAACCTCTGCTTATCAGGCCGAATAAAGGAACAGAATTGATTAGGCAGATGGAAAACTGCCTGATCTGAATTCTCCGCCTGGTGGGCGATAAACAATCCTGGTGCCGGAACTCCTCTTTTAAGAAGCAAGTAGCCATCTTCCGCCGCTACCTGTCCATACGATCCATTTGATAAAATTTTCTTGACTTGGGGATCATACTGAGTCGAACCATAAAATGGATAACGATCACCGATAACATCGAGAAAAATATAGTCTGCGCTCTGGTCTCCATATGGGAACATATAAATGGTTTTCCGCTGACTAATATGTGGTACTAGAGTTGATTGAGCCGAAACGGAGGCCCCTGGCGGTATTAACGCTTCTAAACGCTGCGCGATATCATTATGATAACTTTTCTCCGGCCAGCTAAAGGTCCCTACAAACGGTACCTCCCCTGCTGACTGACCCTCTGAAAACACATTAAACAACAGAAACGTAACGCAGATAAGCATCATCCCGGCGCGAACGACATGCACCCTTTGCCATTGGCTCCACGCCAGTTGAACACTATCATTCTGGTCCTCATTCCCAGTACCTATATATTGCTTTACCTTGAAAGCGACCTTTTGTGTGAGCACACTTAAGACAATTGTCGCCTCGATCGCTGAATATACTATCACCGGTACCATTTCAGCATTGTACTGAAATGAGCCAGAGTACATATTCGCGTCAGTGCTCAACAGATTCAATGCCAATGTTGGAAGCGACAGCACAAAAATCCAGGGAGCAAGCAACGGTAGATAAACGGCTGGTGCTAACAACCCTCGAATATAGTACAGGTGTGAGATCTCCAGTACATGATCACGGACCAACATCACAGGATCGGTGAAAACATGCTCCAGTATCTGTATAGGAGAATTTCCCAGATAAGCATAACGAGCCTCTAATAATGGCTTTCCAATTGGACTAGACGTCCTAATAATAAACAGGCCCAGGCCTAAGAATATTAAACTCAGTGCGAACAAAGAAAAACCACGTCGCCACTCGCGAAACAAAAGGATGTACCAGAGGGCATAGATCATAATTACCAGCGGCATAGACTCTTTACAGGAAAGCGCCAGGACCGAAAAAATAAAGATACCAGCAAACCGCCGGGTATACATATAGTACAAGACGAAGAATAAAAATGTGGCGGTTAGCGTCACTGCATGAAAATCGCTGATCTCCGCATTATATAAGGCGGGATACAGCAAGTAAAGCACGGGAAAGGCTAGAGCCAACCATTCATTTCTCAAACGCAGGCGTGCCAGCCAGAAAGCTGGATAGGCTCCCAAAGCCACGACAACCGTCTGCACTCCCAACAATAACTTTGGCGAAGGCCAGAACAGATAAAGAAAAGAGATCGGGTACAATATCGGTTCAAAATGAATGGCGAACCGATCAACACCAGCGGATGAATAACAATTGGTGTCATGAAGAACGTTGCAGATGCTTTGATGCAATATACCTGTATGGATCAGATTCCAAATGGCCTGATCCATAATCCCTAGATCTTCCGCGTTCGTCAGGTAAGCATCGTGTCTGGCCCATAGATAAAGAATAAAGAACAAACAATAAGCCAGAGCGAAAATAGAAACCACTCCGGATGCAACCCAGAAGGCTTTCCCATGAATGAGGGGCTCAGGCTTTTGATAAAATGGTACCCCTTTATTCCAATTTACAAATCGTTTTTTCCAGAAAACATTAGTCACCCGATCCCCCTCTAAGTACCGCCCCACCAGACCCTGTATCTACAGATTGCTCTACATCCATAGCAACATTGGTCTTGTCATTCGACCGAGCAATAGGTTCTCCATTTGCCTTGCCCTGAGCCTGAAGCGTCTCCTGCTCTTGCTGGACAGCCTTCACCTGCTCCTGACCACCGCTAACATATGCCACCCCCACACAGATGAACTCTGCCAGCGTTGAAACTACCCGAGAAAAAATCGCAATTACTGCGGCGATCTCCCCTGGAATCGGAAGTGCCAGCACAAACAAAGCTGCGATCGCAGCTTCACGGAACCCAAGTCCGCCAGGAGTAATAAGAAACACAAACCCAATGTCCCAGCCAATGGCATAAATCCCGATGCAGATCGGTAGAGCAATCAGCGGTGTACTCGGCCAGATGGAAAGCAAAAGTACATAAAATGCGACACCCGCCACGATCCAACTCAGGCACCAGGCCAGCGTGACCAGCAAGATATCCCGATACTGCATCGTTAGAACAATGGGATCTTTTTTGACCAGTTTTAACCCGATATTTAGCAGGCCGCCAAGAATTTTTGGGTGCAGCATCGTCAGTAGCGCAATGATTGAAAGCGCGCCCAGTCCCACAAAAACCGGTCCAGGCACGTATTTCCCAATCGCTCCAATGTCTTGCCAGAACAACATGCTAGCGGCAAACACGAGTGCCCCGGCCACAAGTTTTGTCACCAGCTCAATCGTCATACTAGCAAAAGCGATCGGACGCTGCACACCACAGCGCCCGGCCCAAAGAATCCGCGTCACGACATGCCAGACATTGCCGGGAATATAGCGTACAAACTCGGAGGCAAGATAGATTCTCAAGCTATTTCTGAAGCTCAGGCGAGCTCCTAGACGATCCAGCACAAAACGCCAGATCAAGCCAAAAGAAAGCTCCTGTAACACGAAGCCAAGGAAAGCCAGCGCCACCAGCCATGGGTTCCACTGGAAGGAATGGGAACTCATCAGTTTCCAGCTATCCAGTAACTTTGGCAGAAATACCACAAGGATCACTATCGGCAAGCCGATCTGTAAAACTCGCTTGCCAATCTTTTTAAGCGCTGGATTTCGCATCAGTCAAGCACCTGCTTCACGCTATACTCCTCACCCCGCTGGAAGGCATAGTGCCGGATCATCTCACTTTGCAAGCCAGCCAGAATGAACTGGACACCAAAGATCATCAGCAGAATACCGACAAACAAAAGGGGCGACGTGTGAATAGGCTCATAGGGCGGGTTAAAGCGGCTACGCAGAACCACGAAAATATCAACCACAATTCCCATCATAAAGGTCCAGAAGCCCATCGGGCCGAACAATCGCAGTGGAGTTCGTAAAAACGAAGTCAAAAACAAAACGTTCAGTAGATCGATCAGGCCCTGAGCGAAGCGTCTGGCCCCAAATTTCGAGACGCCAAACTTCCGAGGGTGATGCTTTACTTTAATCTCGGTAACTTTGAAGCCCCTCCACTGCGCCATTACTGGTACAAAGCGATGAAAGTCACCATACAATTTCATATGACTATCGAGAATCACCTCGCGACGATAAGCCTTAAAGCCATTATTGATATCGTGCAGACGCACTCCGGTCGCGACATTAACTAGCTTATTAAAAACGCGTGAAGGAAAGGTTTTATGAATCGGGTCCAGGCGCGGGAACTTCCAACCGGAAACCAGATCATACCCCTCATCCAGCTTTTCCAGGTAGCGTGGTAGCTCTTCGGGATCGTCCTGAAGATCGCCATCCATGGTAAAGACGACCTGACCACGACAAAGCTCAAAACCCGCCACCAGGGCCGGGGTTTTTCCAAAATTGCGGCGGAAGCGGATCACATGTACCACTCCCTTGTTTTCTATGTACAGACGCTTTAGCACATTGAATGTACCATCGGTACTACCATCATCTACAAAAATAACTTCGTAGGTATATCCAAGAGTCTTTAATTTAGTTGAAAGCTTCTCATAAAGCATTTCAACATTCTGCTCTTCATTCATCACTGGGACCACAACGGAGAGAGCGACATCCGCTGCCGTCAATGTCGCAAATAACGAATCAGTCTCTGTGACTGTTGATATAATATCTGTCTGTTGCATACCTTGTGATCTCCATCTTTGCCGTGTGGTAATAAAGACCATTCTGGCCGTTCAATCGCGGCTCATTATAACATAATGCATTCTATAGACCATAGCTGCTGGTACTTTGCGCTCCCTTCTCTGCTGATCTCAAGGGGGTGCACTTGCCTATTTGACCGATTAAAGTATACGACGCTTCTCCAGATCTACTTTGTGGTATCGCTCTCGGATTTCTATAAGGGAAAAACGCCCTCAGGCTAGATTTTACACACGTCTATAGAATACTGCCTTTAACAAAACTTCTACATTTCAAACATATAAGCAGTACGTATACGTAGCCGTAATTAGCTATTACAATCTTATTTTTGATAGAAAGAGGCAAAAAGATCAGGTCGGTCGGAGGTAAGGGCGTCAACTCCCGCTGCCGCAAAGCGTTGGAGATCCTGGAGAT
>CAXTTV010000201.1:0-8687 GCA_964247295.1 uncultured Ktedonobacteraceae bacterium
CTAGGTGACATTTTCAGTGAACAGAAAGGATGACATTTTCAGTGAGCCTTGACAGTAGGGTTTTTTGACCTTTTGACCCAATCAGGGCTTCATTTTCAGACTCCAAGATTTTTTTCGATCCACTCCCTTCGATACTATTGCTCATAAAGAATTTTATTACAATTGCTTCATAAACAGTAAAATACCGTTATATCCCTTTAAATTAATCGTTCTGTATATAGATCCTCTTTTATGATAAAAACAAGGAGATACTATGGCTTTCATAAAAACATCTGATCCTATCTCTCCTCGTCTTTCTGGCTATGATTATTCTACTCCGGGTTTCTACTTGATTACCATCTGTACTTTCCAGAAACCGGGAGAGAGATATTCCCCTTCTTACCTCGCTCCCCGCCGAGATTTCGATATTGTTCAGAGTATTATTACGGAGGCCTGGGATGCTCTCCCTGGTTACTACAGCAATCTGGCTGTACATGAACGCATCATTATGCCAAATTATGTACATTTCCTTTTACAGTTAAGAAACCCTCAGCAGAGAAATGTGGATATATCAAAGGTGCTGGGTCGCTTTAAGGGGCGCACTTCTTTGTTCTGGAGGAAGTGGTATGAACGCACGCTAAGGAAGGCTCCTCCTGAACATCTCTGGGAAAAAAGTTTTTATGATCTGATTATAGCGGATAAGGAAGCTCTGGCGGCTGCTCGCAATGATATTCTTCATCACCCAGCCGAAATTTTATCAAAACAAAAGGAAGAGGCCAACGAACGGATAAAGGCGATTATGCCTGAAAAGATCACTCCCCTTGAATAATTTTTTGACTCTCTAGCACCTGTCTGAAGTCGGTTGGAAGATCTTCTAAGGTTGAGAATGTATTTGCAGGTAAATCCTGATGCCTGCTAAACATCCTTGACGAGCTGATTTCTGAATGCTTTCCATATCTCTAGCTGAGGATCTTCCACCTCTTGTCTTTTTAGTTCTAGATGGATGAAGGGAGCTTTCTCTCGTAGATACTCCAGGCCGTATGCTCCTTGCAAATAGTTCTCCAACCAGTCCTGCCGATGCATCAGATTGTCTTCTTTATTTAACTGCAAGCGATTAATTGTTGTCTGAATGGCCTTGACCAATGAGACAGGGAGATTTTTACCTGGCTTGACCAGCAAAGATGGAAAGTCTAGAGTAAACCAGCCCTCTTGAATCTCAAAAGGGTCTAGAATATCTGGACAGGTCCCTTTGTTACGGTTCATATCTGAGGAAGCTAGACGAAAGTTATCCCATTCATAGGCTTTTTCTGGGTGAGCATTTTTAGATTTGAAGTGATCAACAGTTTTAACACCAGGTGCCATCCAGACCGCAGAATAGGCACAAACTCCTTTATATATTCGATAGAGGTCTGGTAGACAATACGTCCAGAAGGCTTTGTGCTTCCACTGGTTACTTTTAGGGGCAGGGACCTTTGCTAAAAAAGCTTCTCCTTTCAGTCGTACATTTTCATGAAAATCAGCCGGCTCCGGTTCCTTCCTGACTGGTATCAAAGCGCGCTCCTTGCTTTTCTGCGAAATAGGTCCAGCGAGGCCAGAAGTCATCATCTCCAGCCAGATAACGAACCAGATCATCAGTGACTTTCTGGACACTTTCTCTGTCGGGATCAGGCTCTAGCTGGAGAGCCTTTGCTCTCTCGATTGTGCCCTCGGCCTCAATGGAACGAGGATGCTTTAAACCAAATATCTCTGACATCAGCCAGTAATCTACCCGGCCCCGCTTAAAAAATGGCACCTCGTCTAATTGTACCTCGCCGGTCTGGTAATCCTGGCTAAGATGAAATAAACTATCTTGCTCTTCATCAAAAATTGGTTCAACGGAGGCAAGAACAAGGGGAGAATGCGTTGCCAGCATCACCTGTACATCTATCTGGTCAACAAGATCTTGCACAACATTCATTAAAGCAGGAACGACGGTCCGCTGCCAGAAGGGATGGAGATGGGCCTCGGTCTCATCTATAAGAAGCACCATACTCCCTGAAGTCTCTCTGTCCTCTCCTAACACCATCACGTGCCGATCCCAGGCCCATACAAGCATATAGGCCAGGGCGACAATCCGCTTGATGCCTGCGGAACAAAGAACTAAGGGCACGTCTCCATAAGGAAACCTTAAGGTTGGCATCGGCCTGTCATCGTTAAAACGCCCACTGCGATCCGGCTTTCCCGGACTCAATGGCTCTGGAAAATGAGGCGATAAGGTTTTTAGGGCCTTTTGTAATTTCTCGAATCGGGTCTGGTCTCGGTCATTCTGCCATTCAATCCAACCGCGCAATAATCCTTCAAAAATTGAGCGGTTCCTTTCACTCTGCTTGTCTGTTACTCCATACCAGACCTCTATGGCTGTAAGCGATAAAAATGGTCTCTCTCTGGCTTTATGTCTGGTAGATTGAGGCGACGGCGTGATATAGAGAGCTGAGTCCGCTTCAAATAGCTCAAGCTGACGCGAAGAGGATTGCTTAAGCACGTCATAGACGGCAAAGGAACCATCAGATTGGGCGTAAAGGGTCAGGCCGGGAAAAATAAGGCGCTTTTCTACACGTTCCCAGTTATTCTTTTTCCTGTCATAATGGATGGTCTGCTCCACATCATCCTGATCCTCTTTGCTGATCTGAAAGGTGATTTCGGCCTTTTCATCGAAATGATCAGGATGTGGGTAGGCAGGATTCCTTGAGGCCCATTCGTTGGTTAATATCCACCAGATACACTCTAATAAAAAGGTTTTGCCTAAAGCATTATCTCCTGTAATAATGTTTAATCTGGGAGATGGAAAAAGATCAAATTCTTCTGCTGGCCCAATTCCCCTTAACGTGAGATGACGAAGCTTGGCCCCTTCCTCTGCTTCCGCTATATTTGTGGAATTTATGCGAGTATATTCAGGTGATGGCGATCCAATAATGCTCAGTAATGCTGCGGTTTCTACTGGCTCATTTTGCAGCCAATCATCTTCTTTGAAAAATGACTTTGTTTGATTAAATAATACTTTTTCCTCAACAGTAATCTGAAATTCGGTAAGAAAGGTTTCTATGATTTTTTGAGGGGTTACATCTACAGGCCATTCCCTAAAACGAAACATCCAGACAGCAAGATCAAATGTGGGAATCAAAGATAAAGCCAGATGCTCTTTAGACAAAATTTGAACATAATCGGTTTTCCATCCCCAGGCCTGGGTTCCCTTAGGATGCAAGATTACGTCGGCAAATGTGTCTACTGTAACTCTATGAAGTGTGTTGGCATATTGATAGGTGTTCCAGCGCTTTTTGCTATTTGAGGTTTTAAATGGAGTGTAGAAACCATCGTATTCATTTAACGGCTTATAGTATCTACGTAAAAAAGTGTCTAGATGAGAAATGAAGGGAAATGATGCCGTTTGTCCAACAGGCAAGGGTTGACTCTGACTATGAATGTCAATATGTTTGAATGCCAAAAAAACCGTGCCAAAAAACGGATTAAGTTTGTTAAGCAGTTCAATTGAGTCTCTTATTTGATGAGCGCTAAAATACATGTTGGTCTCCTTATCCAATCCACTCTTCAATTATATGAGATATGCATACAATAAGACAATCAGAAGTTCTCTTATATTGTGGGAATTTTCTGCTGGACATCTTCGGGCCGTTCTGGCATACTATAGGTAAGTTTAGTAATGTAAAAGGCGTCGATGGGAAGAGTACGCGCCTGGAAACGTTTAGAGAGAGTGGGGCCACTGGCTGTAAACCCCCTTACGCTTTCCAGCCGCTGAAGTTCATCCCGGAGCCGGCCATTGAAGCTTTTGTGGTAGATGGACCCGCTTCATCCTCGTTAAAGGATGCTACAGTGAGTGGATCTCAGTGCGCGCTTTCAAAGACGCGCTGTTTTCAATAAGGGTGGTACCACGGAGCCGACCGGCAACTTCGTCCCTTGACGAGTTTGTGCCGGTTTTTTGTTTTTTGGATGGAGGGTGCATGATTAATCAACTCGATGCGGCTCTGGAACAGCTCGATACGATTCTGGCTCGGGCAATCCAGGAGCTGAGGCCGCTTTCTTCTTCGGCTGAGCTGAAGGATTGGGAGATCCGCTATATGGGCCGCAATTCTGGAGCCCTGAAGGCGATTAATTCCCTGATGCCTAAGCTGACGAAGGAGGAACGACCGGTTATCGGCCAACGTTTGAATCAGGTGAAAACTGAACTTGAGGGCGGCTTGAAGACGAAACGTTCGGAGATTGAGCAGCGCGAGCTTCTTCTCTCTCTGGAGAATGAACGCCTGGATGTGACGCTGCCCGGTCGCGAGGCCCCCGCCGGCCATATGCATCCACTCTCTCAGGTGATCTGGGAGGTGACTCAGATCTTTTCAAAAATGGGCTTTTATGTGGCTCAGGGACCGGAGATTGAGACGGACTATTATAATTTCCAGGCTCTGAATATTCCAGCCGATCATCCCGCTCGCGATATGCAGGATACGTTCTGGATTACTCCCGGTGAGCTCTTGCTCCGCACTCAGACTTCCCCAATGCAGATCCGCGTGATGGAGGGGACAAAACCTCCGGTCCGCGTGGTGGTCCCCGGTAAGGTGTTCCGCAATGAGGCGATCGATGCCAGCCATGAGGCGATGTTCCATCAGATCGAGGGGCTGATGATCGATGAGGATTGCACGATGGCCGATCTGAAGGGCTGCATTGAACGCGTGGCTCGCGAGCTTTTCGGTGAGGGCCGCCGCGTCCGCTTCCGGGGCAGCTACTTCCCGTTCACGGAACCCAGCGCTGAAGCCGATATGGATTGCCCAATCTGTTCCGGGGCCGGTTGCCGCACCTGTAAGTATAGCGGCTGGATTGAGATGATGGGGTGCGGAATGGTTCATCCAAAAGTTCTGAGACAGGTGGGCTATGACCCCTCCCAGTACCGAGGCTTCGCTTTTGGCATGGGGGTAGAGCGTATAGCAATTTTGAAGTATGCTGTAGGAGAGATACGTCTCTTCTCTGGCAATGACTTACGCTTTTTGCGGCAGTTCTAGCATTTTAGGGTGCTGTCAGGGTTTGCTTTAAACTCTTTTATGCAGGCAGGTACAAGTTTAATGAATGAGTGGCACCCGGATTCTTCTCAACCGTGGAGTGTGAACTATCAGGAGTTAGATGCTCTGATCGCGATGTGGGCGGGGTGGTACAGTTTTCATCATCACTTCTGGTTAGATGGCGGAACGTTCTCTTGTAGCTTCTCGGTCGATGTTTCGGGCAATGCTCAGTCGATTTTGAAGGCGACTACGACTCTCCCTCCAGGATACCAGGAAACCCATTTCCGCGAACAGGCAGCGCTGAAAAGCCCGGCCATTCCACTCAATCA
Organism: uncultured Ktedonobacteraceae bacterium; assembly: GCA_964247295.1. Taxonomy (GTDB): domain Bacteria; phylum Chloroflexota; class Ktedonobacteria; order Ktedonobacterales; family Ktedonobacteraceae; genus CAXTTV01. Next base: position 5,348 of record CAXTTV010000201.1, read on the forward strand.
ATACTATGAGAATGATAAGGACCAGCGCGGTAATGTTGATCTGGTCGCGCTATTGGAGCACCTTCAGGCGGCTAAACTTGAGCGGGTACAGCTCACGCTGTTATTAGGATCGCTGGATATCCGTCGTACGACGGGGCAGGATCTGAAGTTGGATGAGAACCGCGTCTATGCGCTTTCGATCCGAGGACAGTTTCAACAACGCCGTTTCCTGATCCAGCGGATTATGCAGCATGGCCCTGGCCTCTCGAAGCATAGTCAGGAGGTTACAGTGCCACTGCACTCGGGCCTTCAGATTTTTCAGGAGGCCCGAGGACAGGCCTATACTGCGTATAGCGCTGTTAGTAGCTCTCCCACTACCGGTCGACGCTCCTATCATTTTCTCTGCCGCAATGAAGCTGAAGCAACTGCTCTGACGAAACTTGCCTACGCGACCCAGATGAACCGTGGCCTTGCTACTGCCGGCCATATTATTCTGACAGATATGCAGCCTGATCTGGAACTACCGATCTGTGTATCGTATGTCCGGTTGGGCCAGAAGACGAACCTGTTCAGAGAGGAGACATTTCAAAAATGAACTTACGCGTGCCATTAAGCTGGCTTAAAGAATATGTGGAGATTATGAAGACGCCGGAGGAGCTGGCGCAGACTCTGACGATGGCCGGTCTGGAGGTGGAGGCGATCGACTCTATCGGCCAGGCATGGGAAGATAAGATTATTACGGCTCAGATTGAGCATCTGGAGAAGGTTGAGGGCTCCGATCACCTGAACGCGACAAAGATTAATACGGGCTCGGAGGTTCTAGATGTGGTCTGCGGCGCTCCAAATATTAAAGAGGGCGATAAGGTGCCGCTGGCTCTGGTCGGGGCGAAGGTCGGCGAGAATACGATTCTCGCGACAAAGAAGTTCGGCCACCTCTCCAATGGGATGCTCTGCTCCCCCAAAGAACTGGGAATGGGTAGCGATCATAGCGGCATCTATATTCTGGAACCAGGGACGCCGCTGGGCCTGCCTCTGGTCGATCTGCTGGGTGAGACGGTGCTGGAATTCTCGATTAAGGCCCATCGCGGCGATCTGTCTTCGATCATCGGGATCGCGCGTGAGGTGGCAGCTTTGACGAATAAACCTTTGAAGTTGCCTCCCTTCCAGTTCTCGCAACAGGGGACGCCTACCCCTGAGATGATTACGGTGACGGTTGAGGATGCAACGCTCTGCCCCCGCTATACGGCCCATGCAATTAGCAATGTGAAGATCGGCCCCTCGCCCAATTGGATGAGCCGCCGCCTGCTCGCTGCCGGGATGCGTCCAATTAATAATGTGGTGGATATTCTGAATTATGTGATGCTGGAGACGGGCCAGCCTCTCCACGGCTTTGATTACGATCTGATTCGCCGGCGAGAGATTATTGTGCGTCGCGCCCACGAGGGCGAGAGGATTACGACGCTCGATGAGGTGGACCGCAAGCTTTCCCCGGAGATGCTGCTGATTACTGATCCCAAAGGACCAACGGCGATCGCGGGTGTGATGGGCGGCGCGATTAGTGAGGTCAACGATGGGACGACGACGGTGCTTTTGGAATCGGCGACCTTCAAAGGCTCGAATATCCGACGCACGTCGGTGAACCTGGGCTTGAGATCAGATGCCTCCAGTCGCTATGAGAAGGGGCTCGATCCCAATCTGGTGATCCAGGGGGCCCATCGCGCGCTCCAGCTCCTGGAGGAGCTGGTCGGGACAAAGGCCCACCCAGGAATTGTGGATGTGTATCCCGCTCCCACCCAACAGCGGACGATTACGTTCGATCCATCTCAAGTGGAGTGGCTAACTGGTGTGAAGGCGTCATCTCAACGGGCGTCGGAGGCTTTGAAGGCCCTTAACTTTAAGGTGGTGCCGGATGATCATAAATTGCGAGTGACTGTGCCCACCTATCGTCAGGATGTGGAGGAGGGGGCCGATCTGGTTGAGGAGGTGGTGCGGATGATCGGCTACGATCAGATCCCCAGTACGATTCCCGCCGGGCCTCTCCCCGAACCTTCGCTGGATCGCTGGTTTGAGCGCGAGTATGAGGTGCGCGATAGCATGATTGGCGCGGGCCTGACGGAGATTGTGACTTACGCGATGACGAGCCGCGCTCGCATGACAAAGCTGCTGGCCTATCCCAATGAGCAAGCCTTTCAAGCGCTTTTAAGTACTACGGGCGCGGTAACCACAATGGAGGAGCGGAGCGATCCCAATCTTGATCCTAAAAGTCTTCCAGCGGTGTCTCTAACAAATCCGCTGACGACGGATATGGAGAGTATGCGCCTCTCTCTTATGAACAGCTTACTGGAGATCACCCAGGAGAATGCCAAGCATAACCATGATGGCCTGCGCTTCTTTGAGATTGGTCGGCGTTACCTGCCGGCGGAGCCACATCCGCGCGAGGTGCGCAGCCTGGGGATCGCCCTCTACGGACCGGGCGCGATTAGCTGGCTCTCTGAACTCTCACGGCCTGCCGATTTCTATGATCTCAAGGGGCTTGTGGAAAATCTATTGGAGCATCTGCATATCATGGACTACCGCTTTGTGCCGGCACAGCATCCGACATTCCATCCCGGTCGCTGCGCCCGGCTGGAGATCAAGCTTGACGGCCAGCATATCCCCGTCGGCGTGCTGGGCGAGGTCCATCCATTGGTGCAACAGCGCTACGATTTCGCTAACCGGGCCTATCTGGCCGAGATTGATCTTGAGATTCTCTACCGGGCGGTCCCGCAACACCGAACCTATCATCCCATCTATCGGCAGCAAGAGCTGACCCGCGATCTCGCGGTGGTTGTGGATGGGCAGATCCCGGCGGGTCAGATCGCTGAGGCCATTCGTCAGAGCGGCGGGGATCTGCTGCGCTCGGTCCAGCTTTTCGATGTCTATACCGGCGACCCCATTCCGGAGGGTCAAAAAAATCTCACGTATTCCTTGGTCTATCAAGCGAGCGAGCGGACCCTCACCGACGCTGAGGCCGGCAAAATCCAGGAGAGGATCTTGCAGAGCCTTCGGCAGCGGTTTAACGCCGTCCTGCGATAAGGGAACACGAAGGTTTTAGCAATCTCGTAGGTCGAACCACGTGTGGGCCCGTGGCAAGGGAAATCGCTCCCGTTGCAACCACCACACACGTGGGCGGGCCTACCTCTCCTTCCAAGGCTATTGGGAAAAGGAGGAGGGGAAGAACGTTTTTATGGAACACGGATGCCCCCAACGCCTTAGAGGAGGCGCTCACGACTCCGTTGGGAAAAGGGAACGCCCTTGAGGTGCGGGAGGAGCGCTTCGCGAAGCGTGCGCCAGGTGACGGGATGCAGGATCTCCCCGGAGG
>CAXTTV010000202.1:0-8590 GCA_964247295.1 uncultured Ktedonobacteraceae bacterium
AAACGGTATACCCTCTTTTGAGGAGCTCTTTTGGCATGATTACCCAGTTATTTGACACGGCAGAATGCAGCCGTTACAATTTTCGCATCAGGCGAGGTTTTCGAGTGGGAAACAATTTTTTAAAAGAATAGAAAATTATACTCTTCAATAAGAGAAAAGAATACAGAATACGGAAGTAGAATATCATTTTGAAAGGTAGTAAAAAACTTTTATGGAACATCTTCACGCTGTGATTCTCGCGGGGGGAAGTGGCACGCGCCTCTGGCCTCTGAGTACCCCAAGCTTTCCCAAGCAATTTTTGCCGCTTCCCAGTGGCAACAGCATGATTCAGGAGACATTAGAGCGGGTTGCGCCATTAATTTCGCCGGAGCGTGCCTGGGTAGTGACCGGGCGGAGCATGTCAGGTCTGGTGCACGAGCATCTTCCCAGCATTCCAGTTTCGCATATCTTAGGGGAGCCCATGGGCCGCAACACCTCACCGGCGATTGGATGGGTTGCTTCAGTGATCTCGCGGCAGGACTCTCAGGCGGTCATGGCCTCTTTTCATGCCGACCATGTGATCACGAATGTTACCGCTCTGACAAATGCTTTAAAGCTGGCATATGATCTGGCGGAGCAGGGCTATCTTGTAACGTTAGGGATTAAGCCGACCGCGCCCGAAACCGGGTACGGCTATATTCGTTACGACTCCGCGATTACCGAAGGGCATGAGCATCAGGCATATCGAGCTGATCGTTTTGTCGAGAAACCCGATCTGGAGACTGCGAAAACATATCTGACGGATGGTCGGCATGTTTGGAACAGCGGCATGTTTATCTGGAAGGTCGAGACCATTCTGAAAGAGTTTCGAGTCCACCTGCCAGGGCTGGCACAGCAACTAGAGCAGATCTCTGAGGCCATGGGGACTCCTCGGGAGCAGCAGGTTCTGGACGAGCTCTGGCCGAAGCTAGAGAGCATCGCCATCGACTATGGTATTTTAGAGCGAACCACCAATCTGGTCGTGATCCCGGTAGAGATTGGTTGGAACGATGTTGGTAACTGGGAGCAGTATGGAGCGCTTTTCCCGGTTAACGAGAGCAACGTTGGGGTAGTTGGAGAGCATCTAGGGCTGGGATCGAAGAACGTCTTTATCTACAACAACACCGATCGTCAGGTTTTTACCATTGGAATTGAGGATGTTGTTGTTGTAGAGATGGCTGACAAGACCGTCATCTGCCATAAAAATCATGTTCAGCGGGTAAAGGAGCTGGCGGATTGGAAGAAAAAGGTCTGATTTTGGTTCTGAGTAAAGTGTAACAGCCATATATACATGCATCTAAAGGCGACGTTTTTCATCTCGAAAAAGCGAGAGCAGAAAGCGTCGCCTTTTCTGAATGATATAATGAAGCTTGCGGATTGCATCGCACAGTTGCGAAAAGGAGCCTTCATTATGCTCTTTGATACTCCTGTTTATGGGACGCGGGGTATGGTTGCCTGCGCGCATTATCTGGCGACTCGGGCTGGCCTCTCAATTTTGGAAGCTGGTGGGAATGCGATCGATGCGGCGATTGCAGCGAACCTGGCTATGACGGTTGTTTATCCCTCTACCTGTTCCGCCGGTGGCGATCTTTTTATTCTTTTCTGGGATGTGAAGGGGAAGCACCTCCACGCTCTGAATGGAAGTGGGCGGGCACCCGAAGGGTTAACGCCAGACCTGTTTTCGAGCAAAGGGCTGCGCTCGATTCCCGAGCGGGGAGCACTCTCTATCAACGTTCCGGGCGCGGTCGACGGCTGGTTTGAGGCGCTGGAACGCTTTGGATCACTTCCGATTGAGCAGGTTTTCGCGCCAGCGATTGAGTATGCTGAGAGTGGAGCGCCAATCACCGCTCACATGGCGGCCTGGATAGGCAACGCCGCTGAAAGCATTCTCAAACCCTGGGGGAGCAGTTCGGAGATCTTTCTGCCACAGGGGCGTCCGGTAGAGGTGGGCGATCTTTTTCTTCAGCCCAATCTGGCCCAGACCTATCGTCTTCTGGCACGGGAAGGCCGCGACGCCTTCTATCGTGGCCCAATCGGCGCGGAGATCGTGCGGTATGTTCAGGAATGCGGAGGCGTGCTCTCAGAAGAGGATCTCAAGCGTCATCGATCGGACTGGGTAGCGCCAATCTCCGCAAGCTATCGTGGCTACGAAGTTTACGAATTTCCGCCCAACTCGCAGGGGATCGCCGCCCTGGAGATGCTCAATGTTCTTGAGGGCTACGATTTAGCCTCATTGGGGTATGGGACTCCAGAATATTTCCATCTATTGTTGGAAGCCAAGAAGCTGGCCTTTGCTGATCGTGATCGTTACATTTCTGATCCCGATTTCGTAGATATTCCAGTGGAGCATCTGATTAGCAAAGAATATGCCTCCTTACAGAGGCAGCGGATAGATTTGCATCGGGCCTCTCCCTATATCGCGGCGGGGCTTGAAAAAGATGGTGATACCATGTATCTGTGTGTTGCGGATCGTCAGGGGAATGTGGTTTCATTAATCCAGAGTCTTTTCAATGGCTTTGGATCGGGGATTGTTGGTGGGGATACCGGAGTGCTCATGCACAATCGGGGCTCGTACTTTTCATTGGACCCCCGGCATGTGAACTATCTTCAGCCGGGCAAGCGGACAATGCACACATTGACGCCAGCTATGGTCATGTGGGAGGGTCAGCCATATCTGGTATTGGGAAGCATGGGGGGTGATGCGCAACCGCAGATTCATGTGCAGATCCTTTCCGCAATTCTCGACTTCGGAAAGAATATACAGGAAGCAATTAACGCGCCCCGATGGCGTAGTGGGCGTTTCGCCCCGACGCAGGGGGGGAGTGATATTATACAGGGACAACGAAGCCTTGATGGAGAGGCGGAACGTGAGCAGGCAGAGATTGTCGTACTTGAAAAACGTTTCCCGCCTGAAATTGTTCAGAGTCTGGATCTTTTAGGACACCATACCATAACAGAAGAATCGTGGGGTGATGGAATGGGTCACGCGCAGGCCATTCGGATTCACCCTGATAGCCATATCTTTGAGGGAGGTGCAGATCTCCGATGTGACGGTCTGGCGTTGGGTTGGTAGCTGCTTGTAGATCTGGTTGGTTTCTATTAGAAAAAGGAAAAGGTGTTATGACCATTCAGCCACATCGTCCGGGTATTCCCGCCGATATTTTAGAGATGTCGCATCAGCGTGACATGTTGCGCAAGCAGGGAGATTATACCCGTGCCGACGCCTTGAAAGCGCAGATTGAAGAGGCTGGCTATGCGATCAAGGATAACCCACGCGGTGCCCATCTGGTAATTTTGCCCAGCATTGATGTTGACGGAACCGTTCATCGGACCGTACGCCAGATGCCCTCGCTGCTGAAGGAGCCCAATACATGCCAATTCTCCGTGAACATTGTGGCACGCAACCAGGCGGAGCAGGTAGAGCAGTGTATTGAAAGTGTCTTGCGGTACGCCGGAGACCACCAGATCGAGATTATCCTCGTAGACAACGCCTCAAACGATGATCTCAGCATTCGGGCGGACACCCTGCGTGTAAAAGAGCCGCGCCTCCATGTATTGCGTTCCTCGCGGACCATGGGGGAGGCTGAGGCCAGAAACGCCGCCATGAAAAGGAGCCAGGGTCATTACATCTTGTTTCTAGATAGCAGTGTCGAGCTCATCGGAGATCTCTTCACACCATTGGCGAAGACCCTCTCAGAGCCTGAAATTGGGGTAACCGGTCTGCGGGGTCTTTACTCTGAAGATATGCGGCACTTTGAAGAGAGCGCAGAGCCTGAAGTTGACGTAATTGATGGACTCTGTTTGGCCTTTCCTAGAGCGCTCCTCCAGCAGATAGAGCTGTTGGATGAAGGGTATCGTTTCGCGCCGTTTCTGGATATTGATCTGAACTTTGCCCTCAAGGATACAGGAGTACGGACCGTCGTCACGCCGGATCTGCCCGTAAAAGTAAATTCCCTGCCGAGGGACTCACGGCTCTCCGAAGTTGAAGTCGCGAGATTAACCAGGCGCAACTTCTACCGATTTCTCGATCGCTGGGGGGATCGCTATGATCTGCTGCTCTACCAGGAAGATGAAGAAGAGTATGAAGACGATGAGGATGATGAGGGTGACGAGCAAGCATAGGTCTTGTTAGTTTTAGAGGAGATGCTACAGTGCATCTCCTCTATTTTTTTATCATCAGGACATGACTCACTTATCATGTTGTCCCATCATCTTTATTTCTGGTGATCACGTAAACTTTACTATAGGAGGAGTTGCATTATTCACAAAGGTCTTATTTTTGTTATCTCATTCCTCTTTTTTATTGGGGAGAGAGTGGAAAGTGTGAAGATAGGTAGGCATTTTACGTATGCTATAATGCGGCAAAATCTTTCCTTCGATTATATTCAATAGGGGTGCCTAGCTAGCCAGGCCGACCTATTTTATGAGTAGAAAGGCAGAAGCACCAGTGCAAACTTTAACCAATCGCAATGAGGTTCCTCAAGAGTATACCTGGAATCTCGACAGTATCTTTTCAAGTAATGAACAGTGGGAGAATGACGCTCAGAGGTTACAGCAGCGGCTTCCAGAACTGGCATCTTTTCAAGGGACACTGAGCCAGAGTGGTGAGAAACTTTTAGAGATGTTTCAGAAGCGAGATGAGCTTTATCGGGAGGTGGAAAGGCTGTATGTGTATGCTTCGATGAGGCGGGACGAAGATACAACACATAGCGTCTATCAAGCGATGGCGGATAAAGCCATGCAATTATATATCAAGACCTCAACAGTCTCATCATTTATACAGCCAGAGATTCTCGCGATTCCTCAAGAGCAGTTGGAGCGTTTTGTAAAAGAGACCTCTGGTTTAGAATTGTATCAGCATGAGCTAGACGACCTCAATCGTCAACGGGCGCATGTGCGGTCCGCTGAGGTTGAAGCGATTCTAGCCGCCGCCAGTGAGATCGCCGATGCGCCCGACACAATTTTCTCCATGATCGACAACGCTGATCTTAAGTTGCCAAAGATCCATAATGAGCAAGGAGAAGAGGTAGATCTGACGAAAGGAAACTATCAGGTTTTTGTTCGCAGTACCGATCGTCGGGTTCGCCAGGAAGCTTTTGAAGCTCTTCAGGGAGCATTTCTGAAGCAGCGCAACACCATCGCCTCTACACTTTATGGTAAGTTGAAGTCAGACAGCTTTTTTACACAGCAGCAATATTACCAAAACAGTCGAGAGCGAGCCCTCTCTGCTTACAATATTCCCGAGAGCGTTTACGACAACCTGATCTCTAGTGTAAGCGAGAATATTCCGTTGTTGAACCGCTATCTTAGACTGCGTAAAAAGATCCTGAAGCTAGATAGCTTGCACATGTATGATTTGTATGTCCCGATTGTGGAAGAGATCGAGACGCAAATGAGCTATGCTCAGGCGCGTGATACTGTGCTGGCGGCTCTGGCTCCATTAGGAGAGCAGTATGTAAACAATCTGCGTCGAGCCTTTGATGAACGCTGGATCGATGTGTACGAGACACCGGGCAAGCGTGGTGGGGCTTACAGTGGAGGTGCGTATGCCACAAATCCATTTATTCTGTTAAATTTCCAGAACAATCGGGATAGCATGTATACACTGGCGCAAGAGCTGGGACACTCCATGCACTCCTACTTTACACGGACGACCCAGCCCTTTGTATATGGAAGCTATACCATTTTTGTAGCGGAAGTAGCTTCAACATTGAATGAAGCATTGCTGACAGAGCATCTCCTGAAGACCACATCGGATCGTCAGGAGCGGCTGGCGATCCTCAATCACTCTTTAGAGGGGTTGCGAGGAACCTTATTTCGTCAGACCATGTTTGCTGAGTTCGAGCAGCAGATTCACTCGCGGGCCGAGGCCGGTGAGCCGATGACCGCCGATGTACTGAGCGGCATCTATTATGCTCTAAATGAGAAATATTATGGTGGTGAGGTCAACGTCGATAAGTTGATTGAGATTGAGTGGGCGCGTATCCCTCACTTCTACAGTAGCTTTTACGTGTACCAGTACGCTACTGGCATCTCAGCCTCCTCAGCCCTGGCTCAGGGGATTCTCACTGAGGGGCAGCCAGCCGTTGATCGCTACCTCAGCTTCCTGCGATCGGGTGGATCTGATTACAGCATTGAATTGCTCAAGAAGGCAGGAGTGGACATGACCTCACCGGAGCCGGTGCGGCAGGCCTTCGCGCTTTTTGAGTCTCATCTCAAGCAGATGGAGGATCTGCTGAGCTAGTAACTGTATTCGTTTTCTGTATGTAACACGTGTTTCTTTACAGAAAGCAGTCGATAATCTGATAGAAACAGCACTAGAGTGTTGTTTTGAGGCAGATAGGACTAAAGGAGGCTACAGATGACAAACGAATATAATGACGAGCCTAAGAAAGATCTTGGCACCCAGGGTCGTGAGGACTCAGCCGCCGGTAAACTCAAGGAAGTCGGCGGTAAGATACAAGGTAAAGCTGGCGAGCTTCTCGGTGATCATTCTATGGAAGCCAAAGGCAAAGCAAAAGAGTTTGAAGGTAAGGCTCAGCAGGTTGGCGGTAAGGTTGAGCGCAAAGTAGATGATGCACTCGATAGTTAAATCGTTGTTGTAGTATATATATAAAGGAGGTCTGAATGTTTTCTGATATCTTGACCTCCTTTAGCTTTATCGAGCGAGAATAAAACAGACATCATCGAAATTGTGATATAATAAAATTGTATCCATAGCTATTGTGTAAAACATCGGATACTATCCTCGCTGTTGCAGAATGTTACTGCTTCACTAGCTGTGATTATGTTATAGCTTTATTAGCAATCCTCTTTTAATAAGGGTATGGCATCACAGGTACTGATAAAAAAGAGAGAACGATCTCCACTTTTTATACACAGAGGTAGCAGATGAGCAAGTTTCATCTGTATCCCAGTTTTTTCATGCCTTGAATCGTTAGTTCGACCTCCGAAACTTCTTTATGGCCTCGTGTGTGTATGATTTTGGGAGAAAGGATCTCTATTTTTATGAAGATTGCACAAATAGCGCCTCCATGGTTAGCCATTCCCCCAAAGAATTATGGGGGAACCGAAAATGTCATTTATAATCTAGTAGAGGCGCAAGTTGAGCTTGGGCATGATGTTACACTCTTCGCCCCCGGCGATACACAGACATCTGCGAAGCTGGTAGCTTTTCTTCCAAAGCCGCTTGTGGAAGAGGGTGTTCCCTGGCAGGCTCACCTCAAAGCGTATTATTACTTCCAGAAGGCGATAGAGTACATCAGTGCCCATGATTTTGATTTTGTGCATACGCACCTTTCCTCAACGGCTGACATGTATCTTTTTCCACTCACCGCCTCTTTAACGATCCCTCATGTCACAACTCTGCATAGCCATTTCCCGTTTGATCAACTGTCAGGCTGGAAGGGGGATGCTGACACCCTTTTTATCGATGAGTGGGGTCAACAGGTGCCGATTGTTGGTATCAGTGAGAGTGCCTGTGAATTTATGCCGCCTGGCCTCAATCTTGCTGGTATTGTTCATCATGGTTTGCCAATGAACCTGTTTAAGCCGACAACATCTCAACCGGAGGATTTCTTTGTCTGGTTGGGAAGCTTTGTGCCGACCAAGGGAACGCACCTAGCGATAGAGGCTGCGAAACGAGCGGGTGTTCGGCTGGTGTTGGCCGGGACCATTGATCGTCATAATCCTGAGTCAATGAACTACTTTCACCGGGTGGTGGAACCGTTAATTGACGGAGAGCAGATCCGCTATATTGGTCCAGTGAACATGAAACAGAAGGTGAGCCTTTTAAGCCGGGCGCGTGGCTTCCTAAACCCCATTCAGTGGGAGGAGCCCTTTGGTATGGTGATGATTGAAGCAATGGCTTTGGGGTGTCCTGTCATCTCATTCGCGCGGGGAGCGGCTCCGGAACTGATTGTTCATCGCAAGACCGGTTTTCTGGTATATGATTTGGATGAAATGGTGTGTTTTATTCCTCGGATCGCGGAACTGGATCGGCTTCAGGTGCGTGCGCATATTGAGCGTCTATTTTCTGCGATAGCGATGGCTCAGAAGTATCTAAAGATCTATAACAAGCTCACATCGCAGACACAGCGACCGATATTTGAACACCTTTCCATTATCCCAGAAGTCGTACCTGTTCAAGAGAGTGTAGTTTTAAGAGCACTGCTCCCTGAAGAGCCATTCAAGATTTCTTTAACGTCCATCGATGCTCAGCCTGAGATTGTATTACCGCATGCTTCAATGTTACCTCAAAAGCCTCCAGAATTATTACTGGATTGAATCTTTTGCATGTTGAGTGGCACCATTGTCGCTGCCATTTGTCCTCAGAAACTCTCGGGGAATGAATTCTTGAGGGTGTAGTTCATTTTTTTGTGGAGTCAGTTGGTGAGCAGAGAACCCGTTCACGTGGCGTAGGACGGGCACGCAATGATGCTCCACCGTCCACCGCTTGAAGGACCCTTTTTTCTGCCACTGCAAAAAAATGAACTGCACCCAATTCTTGAAAATGGGTGTCAAGGCTCACTGAAAATGTCATCCTTTCTGTTCACTGAAAATGTCACCTAGG
>CAXTTV010000203.1:0-8338 GCA_964247295.1 uncultured Ktedonobacteraceae bacterium
CGGGAGGGAACATCGCGGTGGTTGCCGCCGGCTCTGCTCATTGGTGTGCCGATCCTGGGTATCTTGAGGGATATACTCACCAGTCTGGTTATTCGTGGTGGTTATCTTGTCTGGGATAGCACGCTGGCGATCCTCCTGGATATCGTGATGTGGGTAGTGATGTTTTATAGCGGCTATTATGTATTTCGACGGCTGCTGCTCGCGCGTCAGGCAATCAGGAATGAAAAAACCTATGCGCATTCGGAGACGAAGTATTCGTAGGAGAGCAGCTTGCAATGGTGTTGGGAAAAGGGGAAACGCCCTTGAGGCGCGGTAGGAGCGCTTCGCGAAGCGTGCGCATGCTTTTTCGGGATCGCAGAGTCTCCCCGGAGGCATGGCGCTCGTTGTGCGCCAGATGCGGCCCGTGGATGCGGCGCTCGACGGGCCGTCCTCCGCCGCGTCCACGGGCATTCTTCGATCTTTCACCCAATGTGCCAACAGAGTCGCAAGCTGCTTTCCTTGTTATTTTTGAGGTCGAGTTACCTCGTCAAAGATAATCTGGTTGATCAATTGCTCGACCGGAGCCTGATCATCAGTAAAGTGAGTATGACTCTGGGTCTCCTCGCGCATATTGCCAGAGCTCAGGCTCGTCTGCATAACCTGTCGTAACAGGTTGTTTTGCATCCCGACCGAGTTTACTTGAAAGTTCTCCATATGCGTAGGTGCATTGGTACCGACAATCATACTATTGGCGAAGCGTGCGGTATCGATGATATAGACGTTAGAGAAGCTGGAGCGCATTGTCTGGGCCAGGGCCTCGACCAGACGATAATCGCGGCTGGTTCGACCGGCATTAATCACCGCGACCCCTGTAGGAGTGAGTCGGGAACGTACCTCGGAGAAAAATTCGTGCGTCGCGAGCTGGAATGGAACATACGGCTGCTGATAGGCATCCATCCCGATCACATCATATTTTTTATCGGTGCTTCGTAGATAGTTGCGACCATCTTGCACAATCACATTCAGATTAGGCTCATTCATCGCGAAGTAGCGTCGACCGACATCCACAATCTCTGGATCGATCTCAACGCCATCGATCGGCACGTTGCCATAGGTGGCACTAAACTCCCGCGCCGAGGTTCCCGCGCCCAAGCCAATAATACAGACTTTTTTAACCTGGGCCTGGGTAAAAGGGGGGGGATTAAAAAAAGGGGCAATCAGAAAGTAGTCCCATGGCCCCTGCGTGAGCACCGTATCAGGATTGTAGATGGAATGCACCCCCACCCCTTCATTCAAAATGAGTTGTCGTTCATTCTGAACCTGCGCCACCTGAATATAGTTATAAGCCGACTCCCGCTCAGCTATCAGCCGACCTCCGCCATCGGTCCCGCTGGCTGGCTTGATTGGCCCCTGTATGCCCAGCAAGCTTAGCCCCAGGGGCAGAAACAGCAGCAACGTCAGTGTCTTCTTATAGTCTTTAATACCAGAAGTTTTAGAGGAGGTTTGTCGAGGCCAGTTGAGAACCAGGCCGATCAGCGAAACCAGTAGGAGGGCTGCGGCGCAACTAATAAACGTGCGGTAGGTTCCCAGATTTGGGATCAGCAGGAGCGTTGGGAGAAAGGTTCCCAGCATGCTGCCAGCGGTAGAGATCGCATAGAGCCGGCCAGCGGTTCGGCCTGAATGGCCCACCGTATCAACGCTCAGCCGGATCGCGAATGGGGAGACGCAGCCCAGAAGGATCGTCGGGATTGCGAACAGCAGAATCACCGAGACCAGAGAGCCATAAAAGACGCCGATCGAGTAGGTAGCGAAGGAACTTAAGGACCAGTTGAGAATTGGCCGCGAGATAACCGGAATCAGCCCCACTAGCAGGGCGGCAGCGCTTGTGAGTGTGTACAAGAGCCGATGCGAAGGATAGCGATCGGCCAGCCGTCCACCGATGTAATAACCAACCGTCAAGTAGAGAAGGATGAGACCGATTACGTTGGACCAGACGAAAAGCGATGTCCCGAAGTAAGGAGCCAGTAGACGAGAGGCTGAGAGCTCGATTGCCAGCGAGACCGCGCCCGAGATAAAGACTAGAATAATCAGAAACCAGCCCTGAACTGAGAGCCGTGGGCGCTTCTCGGCGACATCAGTCAGCGCTCCTGACTCTGGTGTTTGGGGACCTGGTGTAGTCGTAGACATAAGTGCAACTCACTTTCGTGTAAAGCCCGGTGGGCAGATGCAGGCACGCGAATATAGGCTTATTTTCGCACATCCGTCCCCAGGAGTCGAGTGAGTAATTGTGCCTGCATCCCCTGCGCTGCTTGATAGCATTGGGCGAAGCGTTCTCTACCCATCTGCTGCCCGAAGGAGCTTAAAAGCAATTGAATTGAGCCCACCGTGGGATCTTGCTGCTTTTCGCGGAACTGGAGGGCGTAGAGCAGCACCGAGATCGACTCTACCGGCTGACCTTGCTCATAAAAGAGCATCCCAATGCTCGTCAGAATAATCCCCTCATTATAGGTATCACGGCGGTTGTGGGCGATTTGAAGGGAACTTAGATAATAACGAAAGGCCTCTTGATAATTCTTGCGGTTCTGAGCGATCAGTCCAAGATTATGGAAAAGCACACTAGCGATCAGCGGATCGTGTAAACGATCGTTCATCTTCGTCGCCTGCTGAAAATTCTCCTCGGCCCGTTCGAAATCGCCCGTGCTACGATACAGCTCCCCCTGATTAATTAACGTGATTGCCACCGTTCGGGGATCTTGCTTTTGCTGTTGTTGCAACGAGATTGACTGGACATAGTAGGTCTGACTCTGTTGATAATCGCTCATGCGGCTATAAAGCAAGCCAAGATTGCTACAGACCAGAGCCTCATCCCGGCGACTCAAGATGCCCTGTGGGGGTAGCATCGCTGTATAGAGGCGGATCAAGGTTGGCCAATCTCCCCATTGCACCATCCTCTCATGCAAATTTTCGGCGAATAGCAGATCGCAAGCATCCTGCCAGCGCTGTGCCAGACAGAGGTGTTCAATCGCCGAGATAATCGGGTGTACTTCCAGGGAGTTACGCGGCTCCTCGCCCTGGCGCTTCAATTTCTGCTCTCTGGCCTGCTGATAATAGTAAGAAGCAATCTTTAAGTGACCGCTAGTGTGGGCTGCATGCAGCATATCATCGGGTTGATCGGGAGCGCCAGCCAGCCCTACAAAATTGATACCCCCAGCAATCACTTCTTTAACCGTCTGGTCGCCTTCCAGATAATGCATATAAATATAGCTACGCAGGAGAGAGTGCAGAAAGTAAAGCGGTGTTCCCTGATCGTTCTGAGTTTTTTGTACCAGGGAAAGGTTTGTCAGGCTCTGGAGCTCGCTTTCATACATCGCGTTATTGCTGGTATAATTTTCGCCGGTCAAAATTTTCACGATACCAGAGGCCGGGATCGGCTCTGTGAAAAGCGTGAGCGCACGCAAGAGAGAGCGCTGTAGGGCTGGAAGCTGCTGATAGATAGTTTTAACAAGGTTAAGCGTGACCTCGCTGGTCCAGAGCTGTCTAAAGTCTGGAGAGTTCAGCAGGTAGCTCAAGGTCATGCCAGTCATATGAACCAGAGTGCTAAACAGCACAAGCGAATAGGCATGGCCTGCGCAGCGCTGCCAGGCCAGCGAGAGCTCTGGTGGGGTCCCTTGAACCCCTAACTGCTGCATCAGCGCGATCCCCTCAGGGATATTGATGCGGGTTACCAGATAGGAGCGAACGCGTTCATTCTCGATCAATTGTGTAGCGTAGGGAGAACTATAGCACGTAAGTAGAAAGCGGCTCTCTCCCAGATCCTGCTGCATCATATCCAGAAAAAGCTCTGTTGCTCCCCGACCTGGGAGGGAGCGGCTGCCCTCAGGCTCAAAAAGTTGCTCAAACTGGTCCAGAACAATCAAAGCATTTTCGCCAGGGCGACGCAGGGCCTGAAGCAGCAGAGAAAGCTGCTGGTCGGGTGGGAACATATAAAGGGCATTCTCACCGAGATCCAGGCTGGTGAGGATCGCCGTAATGATATCGGGGATTGTTGTATTTGGGCCGATCGTCAGCCAGATCTGATGTCGGGGAGCTGGGCGTCCGGATTGTGCAGCCAGTTGAATACGTCGATAAAAGAGCGCGGCCAGAAAAGATTTTCCGACGCCCAGTTCGCCTGTAAGTGTCAGAAGACTTGTATATTTATTGTAAAGGATGCGTTGAAGCGTATTGACCTCATCTATACGTTGGGCTACCGCTCCAAAATCAATTGGCGGAGGAATCAGCGAGAGGAGGTTAAATGGAGCGGCATTCATTGGGTACGAATCAAGCCTTTTCTCCATTGGAGAGGCTTGAAAATAGGTATCTTCAGGACCCCTTGGTCGCGAGATCCCAGATGACATTGGCTGTATTTGACTGTAACCCCACTCGGGCATAAATGTGCCTCTTAAACTTCCTTTGCATAATCCCGCCAAGTATATGATACTGAGTTTATGATGTTCCCGTCTTCTATTACACCGGAATGATAGCCAAAAAATGCTAATCTCATAGGAGGTTTTGCATATCTGGCGAACGATAAAGAGAGAAAGAGGTACGCTATGTTGCGATTAATCTATATGGGAACGCCTCAATTCGCGGTACCCGCCTTAGAAGTCCTGATTAAGGGACGCGAGCCGGGGGCGATACTGGCGGAGGGATACGAGATAGCCTGTGTGATCACCCGTCCAGATAAGCCTGTTGGTCGCGGAAAAGAGATTATCTATTCTCCTGTGAAGCAGAGCGCTTTGGCGCATGAACTGTCGGTCTGGCAGCCGGGCTCCTTCAAAAAAGAAGAGAACAGCCGAGCTCTGGAAGCCTATCGGGCTGACCTCTATATTGTCGCGGCCTTTGGACAGATTCTCCCTCAAAACGTTCTTGATCAACCTCGTTATGGGACCTTAAATATTCACGCCTCCCTTTTACCCCAGTATCGCGGTGTCTCACCAATTACCCAAGCTATTTTACAGGGTGATAGCGAGGCCGGTGTGACCATTATGTTATTGGATGCTGGGATTGATACCGGTCCTATGCTTTATAAACGCAGTATCCCTGTAGAGCAGGATGATACCGGAGGCAGCCTGACCATCAAGCTTGCCGCCCTGGGGGCGGAGGCCCTGGTTGAGGCCCTACCTCGCTGGATACAGGGTGAGATTGTGCCCGAACCTCAAAACGACGATGAGGCCTCATCCTACACCCATATGATTAAGAAAGAAGATGGACAGATATTTTGGGAGCGGCCAGCCGCCGCCATTGTTCGCGCTGTGCGGGCCTACAATCCCTGGCCTAGCGCTTACACTCATTGGCGGGGCAAGATCTTTAAGATCCTCTCCGCCCGGCCTCTAGCAGTCAGCCTGGGGGAAGCTCCGCCCGCCGGCACCTTGATCCTCCATCGCGAGCCGGGTATGCAGAGTCTGGCCGTTGTTACGGGCTTGGGTCTGCTACTCATCGATCGCCTGCAACTTGAAGGCAAAAAAGCCATGAGCGGCGATGAATTTTTGCGTGGCTATGGGCAGGCGTTGGGAGAGGTGCTCGCATAAAGAAAAAAAGACGGCGACAAGCTTCCCCTCGCCGTCTTTTTTGCCAGGTTTACGCCCCGATATGGAAGACAAAAAGCATCAGCCCAATCGAGATCAGGCCCACCGCCCAGCAGTAGTACGCGAAGGGGAACAGTCGTCCACCCTCAAAATACCTCATCAGAAATTTCGTGCTCAGGTAGGCCGCCACTCCCGAGAGCACCATCCCGAAAAAGACCAGCAGGAGCATAGCGGTGCTCTCGTGAAAAAGTTTTGGAACCTCAATCAGAGCGGCTGCGAAGATAATAGGCGTCCCGAGCAAGAACGAGAAGCGCGCAGCATCCTCATGAGAGAGCCGCGCCACCATTCCACCAGCCATCGTTGTACCCGAGCGGGAGATTCCAGGGATCAGCGCCAGCGATTGTGTCAGACCGATGAAGAGCGCCTCTTTCCAGCCAAGGGACGATAGAGGACGGAAACGTGTCTCGCGCTCTTTAGGGGAGAGGCTCTCAGCATTAGTTTCCTTTGAGCGTCTAAGAAGTTCGCTGGCGAAAAGAATCGAGCCATTTACCACAAGGAAGGTTGCCGAGATAATCGGGGTTGCGAAAAGGTGCTCCAGCGGCTTCTTCAAAAAGAGACCCAAAAGCCCCGTAGGGATGGAGCCAATGATTAGCAGCCAGCTTACCCACTCGTCTGTCCCGGTCCTTACCTTTCTCGTCCTGGCACTATTGAGAAGCGTGCGGATCACCTGAAGCCAGTCTCGCCAGAAGTAGAAAATCAGCGCGATCGCCGTTCCCAGGTGTAGAGCCACAACCAGGGGGACGAAGTTCTCATTGCCATTGACATTACCCCAGCCCAGCAAAGCGGGGACAATCACTGTATGTCCCAGGCTACTGATCGGAAATAGCTCAGTTACGCCCTGTAGAAGTGCCAGGACAATGATCTGTACGATACTTATGTTCATGAATCTCTCTCTAATCTCCTAATCGAACCTATTTAATATTGTATTTTTGCTGATTGGCCTCCTGTTCAGCCAGGGTTTTCGCGAAGACCGCGTGCCCATCCGCTTTATTAATAAAAAAGTAGTAGCCAGTGTCGGGTGGCGTAGCCATCGCCGATAGACTCTTCAGACCCGGATTACAGATAGGCGAAGGCGGCAATCCCTTCGTAATGTACGAGTTATACGGACTTTTGGGAACAACGTTGCTAGCAGCGTTCTCCAGAGGCTTCCAGTAATCCTTTGCTGAGGCTGGTGGGTTCTCGCTATCGCGTCCATATTGTATAGTCGGGTCGGCATTAAGAAAACCAGCCGTTTCTGGAATGGAATTGTATGTCCGGTTCCAATAAATGCTAGCTGTATTCGCTCTATCCTCATCGAAGCGCGCCTCGCGCTCAACAATTGAAGCCAGAGTCACATACTCGTAAAGCTTCATGTTATGAGCCTTTGCCTTATCGAACAGGGTATTTTTGTCCGCCATCGTCTTAAACTCGGAGAGCATCTGATTTATCACAGATTTGGTGTCTCCGTCGATCGCGACATTATACGTATCGGGAAACAGGAAACCTTCCATACTATTTCCATCAGGAATATCTTTCAGGAAAGAGTATTTATCGTAGTCTGGAAACTTTTTGGGATGTTTTGCATAGTCAAGAAACTGTTTGCGATCAAACTTTGTGAGAACAGGTTCAGCATTCGCGAAGCGGTAGGCAATCTGCTCAATGCGTAGCCCCTCGGGAATGGACACCGTGACTTGATCGGGAGCCTGCTTTTGCAATTCATCGATCAGATCGCTAATATTCATATCGCTACGGATATTGGTATAGATCCCGGCATGGAGGTTAGCGTCTAATCCTTTGACGCGAGCCCAGACCTTGAAAGCCGTTGGATTACGAATAATACCTTTATGATAAAGATCGTCAGCTATCTGATTCGCGCTCTCGTTTGGTTTAATCTCTACTTGAATCGGTTTAGTCTGAGCATTCTTTGGCGGTTGAAAGATATCCGTCATAGTAACCCAGCCATAATAGACTACAGCAAAAATAATCAGGCCCAACACAAAGACCGAGATCATAGCGGCGCGCGATCGTTGGTTATTCATCATTGATTGTCCTCTGTCTTGCTCTGGTCATTGATATGGCGCAGGGAGTCCTTACCCGCCTGTTTTGCCAGCATTGCCAGATAGTCCCGTAAGATGATGGCGGCGGCGGCATCGTCGATCGCAGGCCCTGGTCGACGTTTCTTTCCACCGGTTGAACGAAATCCTCGACGGTCACCCTTGTGACTCGTCGGTTTCCCCTGATCCTCATATAAAAGATGCCTGGCCTCTACACTTGACAGTCGTTCATCCGCGTAAACAATGGGAAGCGTAGTTTGCTCACGCAACTGCTCTCCAAAGGCCTGAACGCGTTCTCCCTGCGCATGTATCAGTCCATCCAGGCTAATTGGTAGGCCAATGACTATTGCCTCTGCCTCCGTCTCCTCGATAAGTTTTTGAATGGCTACCCATGTTTGTTCCTTATCGCGCGAGACCTGGAGTATTGTGTAAGGAAAGGCCATAGAGCCGGTAGAATCGCTGACCGCGACACCGATTCTCACCTCTCCCACATCTAATGAAATATACCGTGTCATCTGGCTTCCTCGGCCCATGCCTGGATGGCAGGGGACGGGACCCCTCCCTTTTTCTTTTTGCTCTCTGATATAGAGAAGCTATCCCGATTCTAACGAAGCCACTATCACTTTGTCCAGTAGAGCGTACCAAAGGGGCAGGGCTTTTTGGTAGTCCCGTCTTACTAGCATAAAGCCTTACAGAGTAACT
>CAXTTV010000204.1:0-8323 GCA_964247295.1 uncultured Ktedonobacteraceae bacterium
ACGTGACCCGACCTACCCCATTCGAGTCTCCTTCGCTCTTAATCGTACCAGGCTTTAGGGGGCCGAGTTTGAGCTGGAGTCTCCATCCGACGAGCTTGTATCAGTTTTGGAGGCATCACTCGCAACCTTCTTGGAAGCTGTATCTGCCTCGGTTTTGGAAGGAGTACTTGTCGTCTTTTCTTCCATCTTCGGCATCGTGACGGGGTTTGAGCCATCGCGATTATTCACATTGATCATCGTCGCCATCCCACCAGGATAGTCGCCATCGTTCGTCATATTCTGCTCAATATGATCGTGGAACATAAAGCGACCAACCTGATCCATATTGAAAAGGAGCTCATAGCGCTCACCAGGTGAGACATCTAAGGTATCCTTATAATACGGCTGATCCAGCTTGCGTCCATCAGTCCCGATCACCTGAAAGTGGAAGCCGTGTGAATGGATAGAATGGACTTCGTAGCCAGTATTAATTAAGCGGACCAGCACCTTCTGACCGATCGTCGCCTGGATATTTGTAGTGGGGTCCATCATCGTATCGGGCCAGGCCTTGCCATTAATCAGGAAGTAGTTCGCGTGAAAAGTAGTCCAGTTCACATCGTCTTTCCCAGCCTGGAGATGCTCAAAATCCTTCTGATGGTTCTCACTATCTATCTCACTTAAAACAAACGTATATTCCTTATCGAAGGCTGGAGTACCCTCATAGGCGAGATTAGCAGCGCCGCGAGGATGGACCACCAGAGCGCCATACATGCCCATCTGAATGTGCTCAGCCGCCTCTTGATGGCAATGATAATAGTAGGTACCCGCATGGTTTGCCACAAAATGATAGGTATAGCGGGTCCCAGGTAGCACCGCATGTCCATCAGGGGCCGTCATTGGGTCACCATCCATCGCACTCGGCAGATCCAGGCCATGCAAGTGAACTGTGTGACCATCACCATCTTTATTAAAAGGGGTTTTAGTAGGGTCTTTGTCATTGATTAGCGTCAGATTCACCGTATCGCCTTCGTTCACTGAGAGCACTGGCCCTGGAACTTGAGCCTTCCCTTTAGGGTCAGCAGTATATCCAAATACATAAGTGATTTTGCCGTCAGGAAGCTTCATCTGGTTGTCCCGCACATAAAGGGTGAAATTGCGGGTCTGGACGGCTGGCAATGGCTTTGCCACTTCATCATTGGCACTGATAGTGGAGCGGTTACCCAGGAAGGCAGTTGTTGTAAGGGCGACTACCAATAGCAGCGTCACCCCAATCAACCTCATCTTTTTTTTGTCCACAAGCGAGAGTCCCTTCATTTTTTCCATGATCGAGCATCCTTTCATTTACAAGAAGAGCAAGAAGAGCAACTTATTGTACTCAACGTCAGTCTGACGCACACCACAAACTAGAGAGCAGGAAGGTTCAGGTGGGAATGATCCTATAAACAGGCACCGGTTCATTTACAGAATCATTGTGTAAAAATTAAAAAATCATGAGATTCAACCACTTTTTCTAATATTATTTTAACCTATTTCTCATAAATACGAAAGAGGGTAAAGATATTTACAAAATCCGGCTATTGTCAAATAATAATGGGTGTGCTATACTTTCGATGGAAACGGAAAAGTACGAGAATGCTGGCCTTCCAGGCTAGTTGAAGCGTACAGATCCAATTCAGTTCACTGTACATGATAGGGATGGTGAACACGTTCTTGCACGGAAAAGCATTGCGGGGTGTAGCGCAGTCGGCTAGCGCGCAGCGTTCGGGACGCTGAGGTCGGAGGTTCAAGTCCTCTCACCCCGACCAGGATGGCACAGTTACTAACCTGACGAGTGTCTTATCATAGTTCTAAGGTAAAACGGAACAACAAGGAGTTGTAACAGATGGAAGCGTACGCATCTATTGCTTTTACCCGCCGCCCGGCTGGTAAGGAAGATCAACGCTCGTCTGTGCCGTGCTTGCCTGGACCTGCAAGGTGCTTATATCCTTATCAATCCGGTCGTCGGCGCGGGTGGTGACGGAAGCAGCGTGAAACGGTCGGTTGCCCAGCCGTTTCTTTCCTCAAAACGCTTCCTTCTCCCTGCTTTGCTGTTTTTGTCGGTTCTGACGGAGAGGAAGGATAGCGATTCATGCCTGTTCTTGTATTGAATTCCTCATTACAGCCTCTTTCTGTGATTCCCGAGCGCCGTTTGATTGTGCTCCTGTCCAAACAAAAAGTTGTCTTTGTTGATAGTACGGTTCGCGAGATTATCGAATCCAGTATTATGGCTCGTCGACTGGAGCAGGAGCGGCCTGTGATTGTTCAACTCCTTGCTAATGTGCGTGTACCTCGTGTGGCTCTTCAGCCTACGCGTGCCAATATTATGTTGCGTGATGAGGACACCTGTCAGTATTGTGGGAAGAGGAGTCGAGATCTTACCCTGGATCACATTATCCCCCGCTCTCGCGGTGGTCAGGGGACCTGGGAGAATCTGGTTGCCTCATGCCGTTCCTGTAATGGTAGGAAGGGCAATCGCCTCTTGAAAGATGTTAATATGCGCCTGTTGCGTACCCCTCGACCCTTAACGCAGGAGTACGCTGGTTTCTTCTTGCTGCGTTACCCCAAGTTGCGTGAGGCCTATGAGCAGTTCTTGCTTAGCGCTTCCGGTGGCGATGATGATGATGATACCAGTGGATCACAACTAAGTGCGTGAAATCTATCAGAAGAGTAGAGTAAGATTTTAGCCAGATGTGTAAATTTCAGATCCGGAGTTTACACATCTAACTTAGCTGCCTCCTTTATTTGCAGATTCTTGAATGCCAATCTTTTTTCCGCTTTCTTTTATTTACTGCTCTGTTTTCTTTGTCCTCGGGTATTGGTCAGGGCTATTTCATTCTCTACTGAGTCGCCGAAGACGGCGAGAAAGAGGGAGAGATGAGCGGGGATGCCCCGCACCCCGCAGGGGTTTGCCAGCCTCACCCCATGAGGCTCTGCCCCTGGACCCCTTTCTTGCCAGAATGGAACAGTCCTGGGTATTGGTAGGCGGAATTGGCTTTTAATCTGTGGTCTGCTGTAAAGGTGGAGGCATGCTGGAACAAGATATTGCTCAAGAGCCGCAGAAAGGGGTTAGAGTCGGTACCTTTCTGTGTCTGCATGGACATTTCTATCAACCCCCAAGGGAGAACCCCTTCACTGAACTCTTGTTGACTGAACCTGGCGCAACCCCTTATCCCAATTTCAATGAAAAGATTACCGCTGAATGCTATCGACCAAATGCCGAGATCGGCAATTTTGACGAGATCAGCTATGATTTCGGACCGACTCTAGCTACCTGGTTAGAGAAAAATCACCCAGATGTTCACTGGCGGATCATCAAGGCTGATCAACATCATCGAAAGCGGTATGGTGTTGGCAACGCGATGGCTCAGGCTTACAATCATACGATCCTACCCCTGGCCTCGACTCGGGATAAGCGAACGCAGATCCGTTGGGGTCTGGACGACTTTCGCCATCGTTATGGTTATGAGGCTCATGGAATGTGGCTGGCGGAGACGGCGGTGGATCTTGAGAGTCTCTCGATCATGGCGGAAGAGGGAGTAACCTATACCGTTCTCGCACCCTGGCAGGCAGCGGAGCCAATTGATCCGACCGATCCCTACCTGGTACGACTCCCCAATGGTCGGTCTATCACCGTCTTCTTTTATAACGCTCCCTTGTCCGGAGGGGTCTCCTTTGATTGGAATATCACCAGTAATGCCGACATCTTCGTTGCAGATTGTCTGACCAAACAGCTTATTCCAGGGAAACAGGAGGCTGGGAGGCCGCAACTGGTATTGATCGCGACGGACGGCGAACTTTATGGACACCACAAGCCCTGGCGAGATAAATTTCTGGCCCACCTTATCCGCTATGGCGCGCCAGATCGGGGCTTCCAGATCTGTACTCTGGAGCGCTATCTGCGGATGTTCCCAGCCACCCGAGAGGTGCGCATTCATGCACCCAGCGCCTGGAGTTGTGGCCATGGGGTCGCGCGTTGGGAGTCTGGTTGTGAGTGCACCGAGGGTGATGGTCGCTGGAAGGGGTCTTTGCGCCGGGCCTTGAGCAATCTTGCCGATCGAGGAAACAGCCTGTTTGAACGCTACACGGGTGAGATCTTGAAAGATCCCTGGAAGGCGCGCAACGCCTACCTGGGTCTGCGCAACGGCTGGATCGATCCCGAGCATTTTTGGGAGCAACACGGGCAAGGAGGTCGACCTGAAGCAAAGGTGGAGTGGCGGACCCTATTGCTGTTAGAAGCTCAGTATTATCACCAGTACAGTTTTACAAGCTGTGGGTTCTTTTTTGAGGACCTGGACCGGATCGAGCCAGGCAACGACATCGCCTTCGCGCGACGAGCCATCAGCCTGACATGGCAGGCCCTAGGAATCGATCTTCAGTGGAACTTCCTTGAAGATCTGCGCCATATCAAAAGTTGGCGAACTGGTCTAACGGGTGCGCTTCTCTACGAGCGTCTACCTATTGTCGCGTCTGGAATGTTGCCACCATAGGGCGGCAGTTTGCGAGTCTGTGGGGAAAAGAAGAAGGTGTTCCTGTCCAGGGAGAGGCTCGAATGGGGTAGGTCGGGTCACGCGTGGACTCGATCTACAGGCGATGGCGAGGTGTGAGAATACCCTTCCTGACTTTCCCAATAGAGTCACTTGCCACTTCCCTACAGAAGGAGATTTTATGATGAGCTATACGATGAGAACAAACGCTTATAGGCAGATTGAACTCTATTGCGGAGCATGCGAGCAGGCTGTGAAGGTATGGGATAACAGCTCTCCACCGTTAGAGGAGGTGAACCGGGAGGCCGAGGAGCATCAGCGAACCCATATAAAGGAGCGAGGAACATCTGAGAAGATACTGTTGCGAGGACCTCTGCCCGGAGATCCCAGGCTCGCGTAAATAAAAAAAGCGGACATCCTGGTCGATGTCCGCTTTTTTTATTTACCGGGTTTAGTAAACCGCGATCGCGGTATCCCAACTAGTGTTATTGAAGAGCCAGGTCTCGTCTTCCAATGGTAGATTTACGCAGCCATGGCTTCCAGTTGTACCAGCTCCATCTGGAAACTGGGTGTTGGGGCCGAAATTAGAGCGCCACGTCGCATCGTGAATAAAGAAACCGGGTTGCTCAAAGTAGATGCCATAGTTGATCGGAGTTGGAGCGAACCAGTATTTAGAGCCCACTGGATCACTAGATTTGAACTCCATGTGTGTCTGGCGATCCAGTACGCCGAAGATTCCCGGCTCGGTCTCCTTATCAAGCTGACCAGTTGTTACCAGGAAAGATCTAACAAGCTTTCCATTGTTATAGAGTCGTAGCGCCTGGTCTGTCAGCGAGATCACAATCACCTGCTTATTCGTAAGCTGGTAGTGGTCGAGCAATTGTTTGTCGGTCGTGTGTGGCTGGTCAAAAGGCGTCTGATCCGAGAAATTCGCCTTCAGCAGATTAAAATTATAGAGCGTTGTATTGATCCAGTCGATATTCTTCTGATAATCGCTGATCGTGGTCGCTTGCGTAAGATCTGCTTCGATTTTGCCTCCCATACTATTAGGACCGTAGCCACCTACATATGAATAAGTTCCCTGGTAGCGGTGACTGCTATCCCAATCGTTCAACTGCGAGTAGTATTGCTTTAACAGCCCCTGGGCCTGCCCTTTCAGGAGATCAAGCTGCATCTGCCCCATATCAGCATCCAACTTCTGGGAGAAGCGCTGGTAGTCCTGATGGGTTTTTGTCGTTCCCTTAGCAGCAAGATCAGTATTATACTTGCTTTGGTAATTAGAGGTATCCACATTATACGATTTTAACTGATCGATATCGGCCTTAAAATCGCCTAGTTTTGCATCAATTACATAGGGAAGGGCTTGATTAGAATTGACCACCGCCTCCTGATATTGAGCGCTGATCATTGACTTCAGATCGGCAACATCATTGGGCGATTTAACCGTTTTCAGCGTTTGCACATCATTCTGGTAATGCTGCTGCATCGGAGCGACATCCAGTTTCGCGCCTTGTATCTGAGAGATAGTTTTCTTAAAGGTCGAGAGTTGTGAGACCGTAGGCTGAACCTGATCTAGCGTCTCCGTAGCTTTCTGAGCATCCTGACTGATTGCATCGTAGTCACGGGGTACCCGAGCCTTGGAAAGTGTTGCCTGGTTGCGGCTCAAGCGGTCCGAAAAATAAGTGACATCGACATTGCCTTTATCGCGTTCACGGGTCAGAGCGCGCTGAAACGTCTCCATATCCTGTTGCGCTCGATGCTGAGCAACCTGAGTGCTCGTCATGATCAGGCCCTGAGTTTGAACCGAAAGCTGTTTGTAGCGAGCTACTAAATTCTTATTATATCCATTTGTGCCTTCATCATTGAAAAGAGGTGCATTAGAGCTATCAAGAGCTGTTTTCTGACTCTCGATAGAGCTCATCTGCGAGTCAGGAACACCAGCCGCTTCTGCTTGACTAAGCATTTGGGAAAGTTGAGCTCGGGCTTGTGAGGCCTGTTGCTGAGACTGAGCCTGACCACAACTGCTTAACATCATTGTCAAAAGAATCAAAATGCCCATAAGAGAGCCTGAAAATGCCCTGCGGGTAGGGCGAGAAGTATGTGGGGCAGACACTAGGAAAGGTCCTCCTGAGTAAGCAATCCATTTACATAAGCGTATTTTTAAGGGTTATAATTTTTAAGACCACCCGACCACATCTTTTTCTTACAAATTAGATATAATGTCTATTCGTGAAAGACTTTTCTCCTACGTGCGAGTGGATAGGAATGTTCTTATTACTAATAATAATATCGTAAATTTTGTATGAATTGTTCCATTCCTTACAAAAGTAGGAAAAACGGTTATAGAAATCTAGCTTGCTTTAAAAAAAGGCACCTGCCATATGTGGCAGATGCCTCTATCTCTAGGGAACGTCAGGACTAGTAAACCACCACCATCGTATTCCAACCCGTATTATCGAAAATCCACTGTTCCTCATCGACGGGCAAGTTAACGCAGCCATGGCTGCCAGTAGGCGCGCCCCCATCGCCGTGGGGGAATTGCGTACCCGGTCCAAAGGTGCTGCGCCAGGTTGCATCGTGAATAAAGTATCCGCCGACCTCATACAAAATCGCGTAATTGATATGCGTATCGGGATACCAGAAGCGCGAGCCCTTAGGATCGGATGACTTAAAGGTCACATTCGTCTGCCGATCCAGAACACTAAAGACCCCTGGCTCCGAAGGGCGGTCGGGCTGGCCGGTTGTCACTTGAAACGACTTTACCAGTTTGCCATTATCGTAGAGGCGGAGAGCCTGCTCGTACATCGAGATCATCACCACTTGCCGATTTCCCAGCTTATAGTGAGAAAGCAATGTCTTATCTGTCTGGTGAGACTGATCCCAGCCAGTCTTATCAGAATAGTTTTGCGTGAACTGACTAAAATTATAGAGCGAGCTATTCACATCGTCGATAATCGCCTGATAATCGCTAGTGGAAGCGGCATTCACGAGCGCGCTATCGAGATCCACACCCTTCCCATCGGCCCCATAGACAGCGGTGTAGGGATAATTGACGCCATCGAAGGGATTATGGTACATATGTGTGTTTGTCCAGGCATCGATCTGAGCGTGATACTGTTTCACCAGGTATCTGGCCTCCCCCATCGTCAAATCGCCCTGCATCATATCCATATCGGCATTCAACTTTTTCGAGAAGCGCTGATAATCCAGATTAGTTTTAGCCGTCGTTTTCGCGATTGTATCGGAGTCATATTTTTTTTGGTAGCCAGCAGTGTCCACATTATAGGATTTCAGTTGGTTAATCTGATCTTGAAAGTCGTGTAATTTAGCATCTACCACATACGGGAGGGCCTGATTTGAAGTTGTGACCGCCTCCTGATATTGAGCATTGATTAATGTTTTCAGATTTGAAAAATCTTCAGGAACCTTTACACCATTTAAAGAGTGCAGATCATCCTGATAATGTTGCTGCATCGCCGTCGTATCCAAATGGGCGCTCTGCATATCAGCGATTGTCTGATGATAATTATTGAGAAGATTTACCGTTGGTTGAACCTGATTAAGCGTATCGGTCGCCGTTGAGACCTCCTGACTGATAGCAAGATAATCCCTCGGATATTTCGCCTTCGAGAGCCTAGTCTGATTATCATTAAATTTTTGAGAAAAGTATTTGGTATCGATCGTGCCCTTATTGCGCTCCCGAGTCAGAGATGACTGGAATTTCTGCATATCCTGCAAAGCCTGAACCTGAGTATGTTCAGTTGTAGTCGCGATAACGCCCTGAGTCTGAGTAATTAATTGTTGATAGCGTAGAGAAACAT
>CAXTTV010000205.1:0-5192 GCA_964247295.1 uncultured Ktedonobacteraceae bacterium
CCACAAGGGCATTCGCGATTTTAAAGAACAGCTCCTGAGGGATACCACAAACCTGCTCCACCATCTCAGGAGTGTAGCGGGCATAGTGACGTTTTAGGACCTGTAAAGCGCAGCGGGGATGTTGCATAGTCTTATCGCGCTCAATCTGACTGGGATGGGCATGGGGAAGGAGCCCCTGACCCTCCTGAGCATCGGGCATCGCCTGCTGCTCATCGTGATGGCTCGTACCGCCTTTACTCGGGGCATTATTTTTAACAGAGGCCTGACCGTCATTCTTAAATGCGTATTGCCAGCTATCAGTTGTGTAGGTGCTTCCATCCTCTTTCAGGCCAGAGAACACCCCGGCGAGATCCTCAGTGTCCTGAAAATCCTCATTCACAATAAAAGAAGCATTGGTATAGGCTTGAACGTACTCTTTAAAGTAGAGATCGTTCTGGAGAACATAGTTAATAATCCCGCCCAGGAACGCAATATCTGTACCCGCGCGGATCGGAGCATAGATATCAGCCATCTGAGACGTGCGAGAGAAATGGGGATCGACATGAATAATCGTCGCGCCGCGCTCCTTCGCAGCCATCACCCAGCGGAACCCGACCGGATGAGCCTCCGCGAAATTGCTTCCCTCAATTAGAATGCAATCGCTATTCTGGAGATCCTGTTGGAATGTCGTGGCGGCCCCCCGCCCGAAGCTAGCGCCGAGACCCGGCACAGAGGCACTGTGTCATATGCGGGCCTGGTTCTCAATCGCCACTAATCCAAGTGAATGGAAAAGCTTCGTAATCAGATAATTTTCCTCATTATCGAGAGTCGCGCCGCCGAGAGAACCGATCGCCGTCGTATTATTGATCGGCCTGCCCTCATCGTCTGTCTCGCGGAACGTCGCCTCGCGGGTCTCATAAATCTTCCGCGCGATCCGATCCATTGCCCAGGCCAAAGGTTTATCTTCCCAATCGGTTGCATAGGGGGCGCGGTACTTCACCGTCGTCCAGCGGTTATTATTGTAATCGAGCTGGCGGCTGGCACTCCCCTTGGGGCAGAGGCACCCTTGATTGATAGGGCCATTGGGATTGCCCTCGATATCGATAACCTTATTATCTTTCACATAGACAAGCTGAGCGCAACCGACGGCGCAATAGGGGCAGACGCTATGAAATACTTTAGCATCGTGGATGCGAGGTTGGAGATTTTTGCTGCGCTCGCTGAGGGGGTTGGGGATCAGACCGACATGAGATTGTAGAGTTTTGGCGACATTCCTTGGAGACATATGCTCAGCAAGCCTGCCAAATAGAGATGCAAATACAGTCATGAGCTTTTCCCTTCTGCACCTGTGTTTTTACCAAGAGTAGAATCAGTCGTATGATATACGTATAATACGCTATCTTGTAAAGAAAAGGAACAGGGATTAGAGATTGTCAGAAAGCAAAGACAGAGGGCGTAGCGCCTCGTGGAAAAAGGGTTTCAAATAGTATAGATAGGGATAATTAATCAGAAGCAAAGTAAATCGAGAAGATTAGAAATAGTTTGATGGGTTAAAGAGATCCCTTCCTCTCCTGAGAATATGTTTTGGGAGAGGAAGGGATTTTAGCCTATTAAAAGGTTTAGCCGACAACGCTCCCGAGGGTCAGGCCGTTGCGCCAGTAACGTTGGAGCAACAGGAAGCCGATCACCAGCGGTACAACAGAGACCATCGATCCGGTTACCAGAATAGTGTAGACAAACTGTTGAGCACCGCCACTAGTGTAAGAGCTATTCCAGAGCTGAAGGCCAACAGTGATTGGGAAGTATTGGGGATCGCTCACCATCACATATTGCAAGAAAAAGTTTGTCCAGACGGCCACAAACTGGAATAGGAAAACCGTAATCAGAGCAGGAGAGATAATGCGCAGCACAATTGATCCAAAGATGCGGAACTCGTTAGCGCCATCCACGCGGGCGGCATCCAGAAGTGCATCTGGTACCGAAGAGGCAGCGTAGATACGTGAGAGATAGACACCGAAGGGACTGACAATACTAGGAAGAATAATCGCCCAGTAAGTATTTGTCAGATGCAAGCCACTCATCAACAGATAGAGTGGTAGAACCAGAGCCGGGGCTGGAACCAGGATCGCGCCCAGAATGATTGAAAAGATCAAATTGCGACCCCGAAACTCAAATTTCGCGATCGCGTAACCCGTCAGAGCCGCGATCAACGTCCCGATAAAAGCGCTGACACTGGCATAAAAAAACGAATTCCAGAGCCAGAGGAAATAGACCCCGCCATTGTAGGAAAACACATTCGAGAGATTAGTCCAGAGGTTCCAATTACTAGAGAACCAGAGACCGGGAGTACCGAAGAGATCGCCCGTATTTTTTGTGGAAGCCACAACAAGCCAGTAGAGCGGTAGTAGGAAATAGATGGAGGCCACAAACAGAATTGCCATAGCCAGCACATTTCCGATCTCCAATCTTCGAGGCAGCCTCGCGGAAACTGCCTCGCTTTTAACCGCCTCCCGTGATTGTACAGTCGTAGCCATGTGCTTTATACTCCTGAATAGCGCTGAGTGAGTCGTAAGAACCCGAACGAAAAGATAAAAGTAACAACCGCCAGCACAACTGAGATAGCCGCCGTGTAGTTATAATTGTTATTGCTGAAGGCAGTAGCGTACGCATAAAGGTTTGGTGTAAAGTTATTTGTAACACTATGGGAAATCTGGGAGAGCACCTGTGGTTCCGTAAAGAGCTGAAGTGTACCAATAATTGAAAGCACAGCCGTCAGCACCAGAGAGGGAGCGATCAACGGTATCTTAATGCGGAGCGCGATCCCAATACCTGTAGAGCCATCGATGCGAGCAGCCTCATAGATTTCTGTTGGAATCGCCTGGAGGGCCGCGAAAATAATCAGCATATTGTAGCCAGTATACTCCCAGGTCACAATGTTCGCGATCGACCAGAGGATCGAGTTGCTACCTAAGAAGTTGACATCATTAAACCCGAGAGCCTTCAGTACACCGATAAACGGGCTCAACTGGGGATCATAGAGAAATCCCCAGAGCAGAGCGCCCACAACACCGGGAACGCAGTAGGGAATAAAGAAAGCCGTACGGAAGAACGGCTTAAAGCGGACCGTTGTTGAATCCAGAAGCAGAGCCAGGATCAGAGCGAGGCCGAGCATAACGGGAACCTGAACGACACCAAAAAGCAAGACGCGACCGACCCCATCATAGAAGTTATGGTCGGAAAGCACCTGTTGATAGTTTGTCAAACCGTTAAAGCTCACAGTTGGAGCAGTCAGCCCGAGACCACTGCGATGAGTCGCGAAAAGGCTCTGATAGAGCGCGTAAAAGATTGGGATAACAAAGAACATCAGGAACACTATCCCGAAAGGGAGAATGAACAGGTAAGGAGCGATCGTCCTGCGGCTTTTTCCACCGTTGTGGATTGGTTGTGGTAGAGCCTCTATATTTGCTTTTGTGGAATCAACTGCCATCGTAGCGTCTCTCTTTTCTCCTGGTTACACAAATTCAATATGTAACCAAATTAATGTGTGTCAGAGATTGGCGGCTAAAGTTGCTGACTACAGTCACACCGGAGGGTAGGTGAGGAAATAAAGCGGTAGAGCAGACTTTCTGCTCTACCGCTTTGAAAGTCTACTGAGAAACTTTAAATCCTTGCTGCTGCATTCCTGAAACCGTACTTTTCTGAATATCATCAAGAGAAGCGCTGAGGGTACCTTTACCGTCGGCAGCGTTACTAAAATCATCGCCAATCTTATTAAAGACATCGTTCATCGTAGGTCCCCATTGGAACTTCAGATCAACGTTATTAGAAGCCTCTTTAAAGATCGGATTGATATCCTGATTGCCGTAAAATTTCTGAACATCTGGAGTTGCGGGAGAATTCAGAGCGGAGGAGAGAGCGGGATAGATCTGTGCGCCCTTCACCAGACTATTGACGCTATCCGTATTTGAGTTAAGCCACATTGCGAACTCGGCAGCCTCTTTTGGATGCTGGCTATTGCTAAAGACCGCAGTGGTAGAGCCCCCCCAATTGCCAGCAGCTTTTTGACCGGCGGTCCACTGAGGCATAGGAGCGACCTTCCAATTGCCGGAAGTTTTAGGTGCATTTGACAGAATCGTATTTGCGCCCCAGACAGCGGAGATCCAGGTAGCGCTCCCGCCGGTCTGGAGATCGTTATACCAGGCCTGAGTAAAGTCAGTATCTGTATTCACCAGCTTCTTATCCAGGAGGCCCTGCCAGTAGTCGGTCACCTTTTTAGAAGCGGGGTCATTGATCCCGACCTTCCAGGAGTCGCCATTAATGGAGAACCAGCGGCCACCAGCTTGCCAGACCATGCCAATAAACCAGCCCTGAGATTTAGGAGGGAATGACGTAATATATGCCTTAGGATCGGCAGAGTGGAGTTTCTGAGCGGCAGTAGCGTACTCATCCCAGGTAGTAGGGACCGCGATCTTATACTTATCGAAAAGATCTGCGCGGTAGTACATTGCCATTGGGCCGGTATCTTGAGGGATAGCATAGACCGCATTGCCCTGAGAAACCTGGCTCCAGGTCCAGGGAACAAACTGACTTTTGATTGAATTTGCCCCGTACTGAGAGATATCAGTCAGACCGCCCGTTGCCTCGAAAGTTGGCAGAAACTGATACTCGATCTGTGCCAGATCGGGGGCATTTTTCGCCTTAATAGCTGTGAATAGCTTAGCGTATGTTCCATTGTTACCGGCTGGAACAGACTGCCACTTCACCTGAATATTTGGGTGAGTTTTGTTAAACATATTGACAGCAGTGTCAATACCGGGAACCCAGGATTGAAACGTCAAAGTTACTGGACCGCTGCTCGTTGAGCTAGTGCCGGAATTCGATGAAGACCCGCCGCAAGCAGCCAAAGCAGGGAGAACTAAGAGGAAAGACGCAGAGAGCAAGAAAAGGCTCATCATGCGCTTCCGCTGGGCTAAAGAAAAATACTTCATAGCGTATCGCTCCTTTGCGTGTATATATGCAACTATACCACAGGGTAGGTTTCTCAAACAAGCTATTTTGACGGCTCATGCTGATGAGCTGATGTTGGTAATCGAGAACACATATACTACTATCTTGTTCGACACAAACCTCACAGAAAGTAACTCCATCATATTTTTTCGATCATATATGGAGTGGATACCCTATTTGCTATCAGGACTGGGGACCGGTCCAGT
>CAXTTV010000205.1:5202-8225 GCA_964247295.1 uncultured Ktedonobacteraceae bacterium
CTATATACTACTCTATTGTTCGGCATAAGCCTCACACAAAATAACGCGATCTTTTTTACGTATGTTGGGGACCGGTCCAGTGATCGTACTGCATGTGGCGCGCAGTTTTAGAAGCCTGCTCCTCACCGAGCAAGCGGGAGACCACATAAAGAGACATATCGATACCAGCCGAGACGCCAGCCGACAAAATAATCTTACCGTTATCGACATAACGTTTGTCGGGATAGACATGAGTATCTGGAGCCAAATTTTGAAGTGTATCGATTGAGCCCCAATGTGTAGTTGCCGAGAGTCCCTTGAGTAGACCTGTTTTTGCCAGGAGCAGAGCGCCTGTGCAGACAGAGAGCAACAACTCTACACGGTCTACCTGAGCAGCGATCCAATTAAGAATGGTGGTGTTCTCTAATAGGCGGCGGGTGCCAAAGCCGCCGGGTATTAGAAGGAGGTTGGGTTGAGGGCAATTTGCAATTGTATAAGTGGGATTAACACTCAGGCCATTGCGTGCAATGATTGGTCCCTCATGTTCCGCAACGGTATAGACATGAAAGGGAAGTTCCTCTGACATACCGAAGCCACTGACGCCAAACACCTCAAAGGGACCAAAGGCATCGAGGACCTCAACATCATCAAAGACTAAAATAGCCACATTTCTCTGCATAATACTCTTCTCCTGATAGCCAGCTTTTACTCTATGCTAGATACTGTAGCACAAAAGAGCAGGGTATGAATTACAGAGAAGGTTTTTCAGAAGTTGGAGCCTGCTCTGAGCGCCCGAAGATTTTATAGCGTTGGACGACGCGGAAGTGCTCCCGTCTCTGGTAGAGCCAGAAGATCAGGCAGCCCATCGCCATGAAAAGGAGGATCATAATCAGAATCCAGAGAGCGACATTTCCAAACCCGCCGATAATGCGAGGATCAAGGAAAAAGTAAGGATACCAATGGGCAAAAAGGCCGCGCGCCTCAGTGTAGAAAGCATATAGTAAGGGGTAGGCCAGCCAGATCAAGATAGTTTGCTTGAAAGACCTGGTAATTGGGCCGCCGACGAGGAGCCAGTCGATCCATAAGCCCAAGGGCACAAGGAGATGCACAAAAAAATTAGAGATCCGGCCATAGATATTCGAGGTTGGAAAACCGGAAAGCAGAACCCAGTAGATGAGAATCGTCATCATTCCCGAAAGCATCAGAGCGCCTTTTACCTCTGGCGAATCGATCAGCCATGAAGCCTTACGTGTATATCTAGAGAGGAAAGCCAGGAAGAACCAGAGGGTAAGCGCGAGATTGGTCGTAATTGTAAAAAGGCTAAAAAAGTTTAGAGCCGATGCGAGATGCGTAAAGTAGCCTGGATGAGCGATCTCCAAAGAGATGATCTGAAGGGCCAGTCCAATAAACCCGAGAAGTGTCCAGGCCAGGCGGAAGCGAGAGAGGTAGGGAGGTACAAACATATACAGAGCTCCTTAAAAAGAGAGGGGGCAGCTTCAACCGTATTGTTGACAACAGATAAAAAAGGGGTCCAGATACAGTTCTATTGTATCTGGACCGAAAGCAATAATGCTAGAAAAAGAATACTCGTGTTAATTGTAGCGGTAGTAACCGACGAGGTCAGATAGGCGGCTCACATTATCTGTCTTCACATCGGTACCGGTTTTCAGAGCATTGATCATTTGACCATTGCCAATATAGATACCAACATGATGTGTATTGCTGCTGCTAGAGCCGAAGAAGACCAGATCGCCTGGGCGGGGGGAGCTTACACGAGTCAGGTGTTGGACCTGATCGTTTGTATTACCAGCACCCAGAACATCGGAGCCATAAGCCAGACTGTAGACCCAGCGAGTAAAGCCAGAGCAGTCAGCCCCGACTGTATGGGTTGCCGGGCAGGGATGAATAGAGCCAGTGTAGCCATCGCAAGTACCTGTGGAAGGTCCTGGACGATCACCATGTCCGCCACCCCATGAGTAGGGAACCGCCCCACCGCTCCAGCCTTTAACCGCATTTCCTTTCTCAATTGATCTTGCGATAGAAACAATCGTGCTATTGCCACCGCCGGTCCCGGCGGTCCCGGAGCCGTCATCAGAAACAAGAGATTGCCATGTCTGAGCTCCAGCAATGCCAGTAGTAGCGATTTTGTGCTTACTCTGATAGCTTTTGAGTGCGGAGGACGTTGTCGCTCCAAAGTTACCATCAACCGTCATGCTAGCTCCAGCTTGCTTAAGCTGGCGTTGTAGAGCAATGACCATAACGCCCTTATCGCCCGGCTTCACTTCCATTACTAAAGCAGCCCAGGTTTGAGATCCAACCTCTCCATCGGCCTCTACCCCCTGATCGGACTGGAAGCTTTTAACAGCGCTGGCCGTTCCAGTACCAAAATCGCCATCAACAGAAATATTGTAACCACGGGCACGAAGCATATACTGCATCGTCACAACATTCTCGCCATTGCTGCCCTGTTTAAGTGAAGGCCAGGTACCAGCAGCCTGAGCAGAATGCATGCGTGAAGAAATCGTCCATCCCAAGCTTGCAAGAGCTACCAGACCAAGTAGTAAGGAGACTAATGCAACGCGTATATCTTTTATAGAAAGTATATTTTTGTTCATAAGGTAGACATCCCTTTCTTTTACCACTCATGAGTGGTAAAAGAATAATATCTTATTGAATAGAATAAAGTCTATGTTTAACCAATTTGTACTATAAACTCTTTGGGGTTATATTTTATCAATTGATAAAAATATTTTATCAATAGGATGAAATCCATTCTTCTCGAAGAACCGCATAAAGATACTCGCTGCCCCAACTACCTTTAAACCAAATATTCTGGATAAAATGGCCCTCGCGTCGCAGACCAAGGCGCTTTAAAAGAGAGATTGAAGCCGTATTTGAGACATCTGTAATCGCAGTAATGCGGTGAAGCTGATAGGTCTGGAAGGCATATGTAAGCCAGTAAGAGACAGCCTCAGTCGCGTAGCCACGGCCTTGAAAGGCGCGTGAAAGGGTATAGCCGATCTCAGCTTGTTGAGTATCATAGG
>CAXTTV010000206.1:0-8207 GCA_964247295.1 uncultured Ktedonobacteraceae bacterium
GTCATGGCTTCCCTGGGCACAGGTTCACCCGCGACCCGATCTACCGACGATAGTAACGTGTGAGAAGACCCTTCCTTTCATTTCCCAACCCAATCGAAAGCCGCTCTCCTACGATTTCCGTTGCGTTTCGTTTTAAGTTTGGGCGTTTGGCAGGACCGGGAAGCGGCGCTCAAAGGTATAGAAAAGCTTTTCAATTGTTTTATATTCGGCCCCAGCAAAGGTATCGCGAATAATCAGAATATCAGGGATGTGTCCAGTGACTTGCTCGCGTCCATTGAGAAAAGCTTGCTGGCGCAAGGCATAGGCGATTGTCCCAATGGTTTCGGCATTGCTGCCATCGATATACCCGATAAATAACTGCTTTTTCCCCTGACGGTCCACGCGCATCTCGGTCAAAGCTAGCCCGTCCAGACGATCCCAGCGCCGCAGCAGGTAGATCTGGTTGGCCTCAATCATCTGAAGCAGCAGGGTATCTGAGATGCTGTAGGCAGTAAAGCCGCGATAGAAAAGACCACCAGTCAAAGGAAAGTTATTTGATTGATCCAGGTAATCGATGATATCGTTCAGATCATCCCTTGTTGCCAAAACCGGCTGATCTGAAGGCGAGAAGCCGCGTAGATTCTCAAGGGGCTCGGCTCGATAAATGCTAAAGGCTCCTACTTCCTCAAAGCGACTGTTGCGGGTCATACGGATCGAGCCAGCATTGGTATTCTCGATAATCAGCCGAACCGTTGTCGCACCTCGAATAATCGCCTCCTCTAGACAGGCATTCTGAAGGGCCGCGCCAATGCCCCGTTGTCGAAAGTCGGGATTGACGCGCATCCCTTCCAGCCAGCCCTCGGTTGTGGTCAACATCTGGAGATGGCTGATCCCAATCGGCTGCCCATCCGCCAGTGCGACGAGCAGAGCACCCTGAGAGTCATTCAGCCATCTATCCCATTCTTGATCAATATAATCTCCCCAATCCCAGGTTTGCTGACAAAAAGCGAGAACGGCATCGCGATCAGAGGCCTGAGCTAGCCTGATCTCTTGATATGGCATCATGCGAAAATCCCTTATCCATCGTTATATGTTTCTAGAAACGTTTCATTTGAGCACCACGTACTTTTATTATAGTATCACCGTCTGATCTTAAAATGGTGAACCATACTGAAATTATTCTACATAGCCTTATGGAATGGAGCACACTTGTGGATACAGAAAAACAGAGGCCTCTCAATGAAAAAAAAGATCAAAGTAGATCTGTTCAGGAACAGATTGGGGTACCTGGAGATGCCGCTCAGGAGGTGATGGAAGGTCTTCATGCCGAAATCGAAAAAAGTAAAGTACCCTGGTATCACTCATCCCAAATCGCCCGTATATTAATTCTTGTCTATAGCGGCGTAGTGCTCATCTTTGGGGTTTTGGCCTGGTGGGTGCATCTTAACCCGGTTTTACCAATAGATATCTTTATCACACAAGAGTTTCAGGAAAAACAGCAACCTGCTTTGAAGGGATTGATGTTGTTTGTCAGCGCGCCCGGATCGTTTCCTTTTGTCCTGACAACGCTGATTGTGCTTACGGCTGTAGCTTTCTGGATACTACGTATGCGGCTGGAAGCCAGTATCCTGATCGTGAACAGCATCGTTAGTGGTATTCTCAATGTGCTTATCAAAACCCTGGTTGGTCGACCTCGACCGACGGCCAACCTTGTTGATATTTTTCAAGTTGCGTCTGGCCTGAGTTTCCCAAGTGGGCATGTTATGTCATACGTAGCCTTCTGGGGCCTGCTGTTCTCGTTTGGTATTATCCTCTTCAATAGGAGGCGATGGTGGCACTTTGTTTTGTTAGTGATCTGTGCCTTCTTCGTCGTGATGGTCGGACCCTCGCGGATCTATCTGGGGGATCACTGGGCCAGCGATGTTCTGGGTGCCTACATGATCGGTGGAGTCCTGCTGGGGATCGTCGTGTGGGCGTATCTCTATCTAAGGGCCAGGGGAGTCCTGGCCCCCAGGGGAAGCTTTGTTGGGGAAAGATAAATAAGAAGCATCCTGTGAGTGATGGTTTACTCGTTGTAGGATCGCACCTGAAGGTACGAAACATTGAGAGCAAACATCAGGTCATCTTCATTTTCCCAACAAAGATGTAAGCAGCTTCCCGACTATTTCTCCGTTGTGCGCCGTGTTGTTGTGCGGCGGCGGCTGGTCGAACGGCGCGTACTGCTTTTGGTGGTTGCGGATTGATCTTCATTATTACTACCATCAGCATCATCGGCCCCTTCGGCGGGCTCATCATGGCCCTCATAATGTTCACTGGTAGTACGAACGAGCTGGCTTGAGTCTATGGAAGGTTGGCTATCGGTCAGATCGTTGCGGCCCTCGGCAGGTTCCTCTGGGCTGACATATGATGTTTGAGAGGGGGTGCCTATAGAAGGGGCCTGTTCTTCCGTTGAGTCGGCAGGAGCCTGAGCTGTATTAGTGGGTAGGCCCTCATTTTGGTTGTCAGACTGCTGCTCACTATTCGTGGGCTGATCCTCACCTGTCTTCTGTTTCTCAGTTTTAGGCTCATCCTTTTGAACTTCTTTTAGCGTGGTACTGGCTTCAGGATCTGGAAGGTCTGATGCTTCAGCGCCCTGCGTTTCTTTTGGATCTTCTGACTTTTTGGGAGCTTCGGGATCTGCGACAACAAGCTCTTCGAGAAGCTCACTTACAATTAAAGTATCAAATGGATCGATAGCTACTTCTTCCGTCTCTTTTGTATTGGAGAGGACGATTTCATCGCCCGATGGCAAGGCATAACCATTAATACCTCTCAATTTATTGAGATCCTTCTCCAATTCATTCAGATTAGTGACAGCCTCATCCAGCCTTTCCTGGGCTTTCGTTACCTTTTTTTGCGCCTTCTTCATATCGTCACGGGCGCTTTCAATCTTCAGCATTAAGCGGGCCTCATGTTTTGCCTGCTTCTTCGCCTTTTTACTATCGTTACGAGTATCGGTGGCAGAATTGCTGCTCTGGGGTTTTTTCGCCATGGTCTGCTCCTCTTAAAAGTAGTGATTAGAGAGTCAAAATAGATGATTGTTTTACTTTTATATTACACAAGTAAACCTACGTTGAGGGATAGGAGATAGAAAACGCAACAAACTGTTTTCGGCATGTCGTGGATGGATACTTCTAGCTACACATAATCATACATTGAACGGGTTGCCGAATGCAATATGCAAAGCATCTTCCACTTTTGACACGGCATGAACGCCAGAGAAGAAACAGGTTTTGTAGATTTCTTGTTATTCTCTTCATGCATTTGCTAAAATTTAGGTGTTGTGAGAAGTTTCGTTATTTGATTGAAGAGATAAACACGTTATGATGGAATTGAATGACACCACGGATTATCAGCGATGTTTTGTATGTGGGCAGCGCAATCCTTTTGGATTAAAGCTAGTATACCGCCAGGAGGAAGACAGCGTAGTTGCCGATTTTCTTCCGAAAGAGGAGCATCAAGGATATCCAGGTGTGCTCCATGGAGGGATTGCCGCCGCCGTTCTAGACGAGTCGATGGGGCGTGCTCCCATGATTGCTGGGAACTATAACTGGACGATGACGGGAAGACTAGAGCTACGCTACCGCAAAAATATTCCTTTTGGGCCGATTTTGCGAACGCGGGCCTGGTTGGATCGTCAGCGTGGGCGGATGATTCAAGCGCATGGGATAATCACCCTGGCCGAGGATGAGAGTGTGATTTTCACTGAGGGGCAAGGGAGCTTTATAGTCATGCCACCGGAGGCCATTGAAGAACTCACGAAGGGCCATCCCGAGTTGGAAAGCTTCTTCAAAAATTCCAGAGCCAAAGAATAGTGAAAGCGTAAAAAAAGGCCGCCAGAGAATACATCTCTGGCGGTCCCATGATTAGTCGAGGTTCTCAGTAAGTGAAGCCTCATTTACTGAAGGAGCTGGTCGATCGGTTGGAGGATCGGGCAACAGCACCTGAGGAGGATTTTTATCCACCGTCTGGTCTGAAGAACGCCGAGGGTGTGCTCCCGTCTCCACCATAATCGCCTCCAGTTGGTGCGCATCGATCGTCTCATGCGTTCGCAGACTCTCCGCGATCCGATCCAGGGTCAGGCGATACGTTGAGAGCAGATCGACCGCCCGAGCGTACGCTGCCCTGACAATTCGATCCACTTCCTCGTCGATTACTTCAGAGGTTTCCTCGCTATAATCGTAAGATGCTCCGGTCTCGCCGCCGCCGGAGAACGGGCTGGGGCGCTCGCTATAAGAGATAGTGCCGAGGCGCTCACTCATACCCCAGCGAGTCACCATCTGGCGCGCGATCGCCGTCACACGTTGCAGATCATTCTCGGCCCCGGTAGTAATGCGTCCAAACGCCACTCTCTCGGCAGCGCGGCCACCGAGCAGTGTCACCAATTCCGTCTGAAGGTACTCACGTGAATAATTGTAGCGATCATCCAGAGGAACCGACATCGTAACGCCCAGAGCCTGACCGCGTGGAACAATTGAAACCTTGGTTACAGGATCAGCATCCGGCAGCAGCAGACCAGTCAGAGCGTGGCCGCCCTCATGATAAGCAATGATATTGAGATCCTCATTGCTGAGTACCAGTGGACGTTCCGGCCCCATAATGATCTTATCCAGAGCCTGAAGAAAATCGCGCTGGTTCACGCTATTTTGGTTATTGCGTGCGGCCAATAGCGCGGCCTCATTCACCAGATTTGCCAGATCGGCACCGACCATGCCCGGTGTTGTACGGGCAACGGCGGTCAGATCAACATCATCAGCTAGAGGCACCGTGCGAGAATGGATTTTCAGGATCGCTAACCGTCCATTCCAGTCAGGGCGATCCACGGTGACGCGGCGATCGAAACGACCGGGGCGTAGCAGCGCCTGATCCAGGCCATCGGGCCGGTTGGTCGCGGCAATCACCACCACCGCCTGGCGGGTATCGAAACCATCCATCTCCACCAGCAACTGGTTGAGGGTTTGCTCGCGCTCATCATTGGTATTAATGCTAGAACCGCGCTGGCGACCGACCGCATCGATCTCATCGATAAAGATGATACTGGGAGAAGCCTTTTTCGCCTGATCGAACAGGTCGCGGACGCGGCTGGCGCCCACACCGACCAGCACCTCCACAAACTCGGAACCGCTCATCGAGAAAAAGGGGACCCCGGCCTCACCGGCGACCGCGCGGGCCAGCAGCGTTTTACCGGTTCCCGGAGGGCCTACCAGCAGCACACCGCGAGGGATCTTCCCGCCCAGGCGTTGAAACTTCTGGGGAGTCTTCAGAAACTCTACAATCTCTTGCAGTTCATATTTCGACTCATCGACCCCGGCCACATCCGCGAAGGTCGTGCTTGGGCGATCCTCCAGAATCAGCTTGGCCCGGCTCTTCCCAAAGTTAAAGATGCCCTGCTGCCCCTGAGTAGCGCGGCGACTGAAAAAGAAAAAGATCACAGCGATAACCACAAGTGGTACAAGTGTCAACAGGATCGTAACCCAGAACCCATTATCTGGTGGAAGCTGCGATTTTACCTCAGCTCCACTGTTAATCAGGTCCTGCCCCACTTTTTTATCGCCACTAGGGATTTGAACCACATGAAACTGTGTATACTTACCCATAGGTTGACGATAGGTACCAGTAATATCAGTATCGCCAA
This sequence comes from uncultured Ktedonobacteraceae bacterium, assembly GCA_964247295.1. GTDB lineage: Bacteria > Chloroflexota > Ktedonobacteria > Ktedonobacterales > Ktedonobacteraceae > CAXTTV01. The sequence goes on from CAXTTV010000206.1 coordinate 5,654, forward strand.
TAAAAGTCGCGTCTTTCACATTTTTATGATTAATCTGATCATAGAAGGTACTGTACGAGATGTCCTGACGCTGCGTATTCGCGTTACTATTGTTACTACTGAAGTATTGAAACACATAAAAAACGAGCATCGCGACAATCACAACCAGCAGCCAGCTATTCAATCTGCTGCCCCCGCGTGGTGATTGTTGACCATTGGAGCCCCCACCTGAATTGTTTGACGGTTGCGGTCGTTGTGGGGAATTATTGTTATTCTGTAGCCAGAGCATATTGGCCGGCTGTTCCTGCATGCACTTACCTGCTTTCTGGGTCCCAGATAGGCGTTATCGATCCATAACATAAAGCCAGAGTGGGCCAGTTTGAGAAATTGTTTCTTTATTATACCTCACAGATGCTTATGAGGGGTAGAAAAGGGTAGAATGGAGTGAACGAGATAGATGCTAGTCGCATTGAAGGATGCGGTCATCCATCTCTCTGTATCTATCTCTATCAGTTATACGAATGAGCCAGCAAAAAGTCAGAGCTTAGGTGGGCTGAGCCGTGATGCTCCACTTAATTACATGTGTCTGCTGGGAAGGGATTTCCAGACGGTCCGCAGGACGATTCAAGGCATTTTCGTGGGAGACGATAGGTTCCAGGCAGATAAAATTGTGATCCGGTTTCTCCATTGGCTCTGACCAGACCTGGATCTCCTTTAAGGAATAGTGACCGTCTTGAGGAAGCTCCTCAATTGTCAGCCGCCCCATCTGGGGGAAGTCTGCCTCAATGCGGTGTGGGAAAGCATAGAATGTGTCCGGCGGCTGCGTATCCCAATTGACGAGCGCGGGATCAAAGCCGGGCAGACCCTGGACGCGGACGTGTTTTTTCTCTTGCTGTCCTATTGTGAAGTAAGGATGGAAGCCGGGAGCGATCGGCATTGGCTCGTTGCCCTCATTGTGCATTGTCAGCAGATATGTAAGTTTGCCTTCGGAGAGCGTTATTTTTGAGAGGAAAGTAAACTCGTAGGGATAGGATGCGCGGGTCGCCTCACTACTTTGTAACTCCAGGTCCAGTCGGTCTGGTTCCTGGTGTGTCACCGTCCAGGGGAGAACGCGACCAAAGCCATGAATAGGGAGATCGGTCCCCTTCTCTTCAAAACGCCCATCTTTCAAGCGTCCGAAATTTGGGATCATCAGAGGAAGACCCCAGCGTCTCACATTACCGGTCTGCTGCGGGCGGTAAAGCACCTGCCAGGGCCCGACCTGGAAGTCGGAGACCAGACAGATTTCTGGAATCACAGCCGCGCGACTCGTGCCGCTTTCCAAAACAATCTCGCGTGGATCAGGAAAATTCATCTTGTACCAGCACTCCTTTCATTAAGCGATTGTATTGTATGTGGTTATTAGAAAGAGTGCAAGAGACCAATGGGGCACGAAATGGCAGCCAATTGTGCGAAAAAGGGCTTGAGAAAGTCCCTGGCTATTGCGTTTTGACGGTCGAACGTTTTATACTTTGAGCGTGTCATATTTAATCTGTATAAGGCATCTTATACTCTTTTTTAAATGGAAGCAGTACCAGATAATCTATGCATAGGGTTGATCCTTCGGACGGTCAAAAAGAACCCGAGGCGTATAGCAGCAGAGAACGGGAGGAGAAGCAGCCAGTGCAGGGACAACAAGGGCAGATATCCATTAAAGGGACGAAGAATGGACTGTTGTTAACTCTGGAACCGGAGATCTCCTTCGCTGAGATGCTAGATGCGCTATCAGAACGGTTAGCGGAGGCCCCTGGTTTTTTTCGAGGGGCTTCAATGGCGATAGACGCGAGTCGGCGCAAGTTACGTCCCAGCGAAAAACAGGAATTAGAGCGCCTGCTGGCACAATACAATGTCACCATTGTGCCGGGGGAGCAGATTCTTGCCGCGCGAACGAACCCTGGTGGAGTGTCGCGTGGGCAGGGGAGTCAGCCAGGAATAGGGCTTCAGCGTGTTCATGCAACCGCAGCGGGGACCACCAATATTTTACATGGAATGCAACTCCAAAAAGAGATTCGAGAGTCGAGCGACACCCTATTTCTCAAGAGGACAGTTCGTTCGGGCCAGGCAATTCATCATCCAAGCAACGTAGTCGTGATGGGCGATGTAAATAACGGAGCCGAGATTGTCGCGGGTGGAGACATTATTGTGTGGGGAGTATTGCGGGGGATGGTGCACGCTGGTTATTCTGATAACGAGAATGCCACGGTATGTGCTCTATTGCTAGCACCGGTTCAATTAAGGATTGCCCATTTATTATCGAGGTCGCCGGAGGGCGCAGATCCGCAACCGCGTCCCGAAGTTGCCTCAATCCGTCAAGGGCAGATCATTGTGGAAACCTGGACGAATGGCCGTCCGCCACGGCGATAGGCGATAGTAGAAGGGTGTTTTGTCCATCCCTTGAGGTATGCAAACGTGTTAAAATGGACAAAAGCCTAGCGCTTTTAATCCTATTTTTCTAGAAGAATACCTCATCAGTTGAATCACAAGTGGAGAAATCGTATGGAGAGCCGGGTGATTACAGTCACATCTGGAAAGGGTG
>CAXTTV010000207.1:0-8151 GCA_964247295.1 uncultured Ktedonobacteraceae bacterium
TCCACCGCCTGAAGGAGCCTTTTTTCTGCCACTGCAAAAAAATGAACTGCACCCGGGACGAAAAATAAATCCTCCCTGTCTCGATCCTTGTTGTGAATGTGACTCTTCTGATGTCTCCAACGGATTACCTTTGTGGCCCGAAAAGTAGTTCCTTATTGAAGCGGAGACAGCGGAAAAGAAGGAACTGTGACCCTGGATGAGAAACTAGAAATTCAACACTCCAAGGAGAAAAAGCGCTACATAGAGATTGTTCAAGCTATGGCAGAAAAATGTCACAAGCATTGAACCAGTTCTATAGCGCACAAATCCAAAGAACAAACCATCAACGAGAACAAGTATCATGCCGAGTGGTTCATACTGGATATGTGCAAGACCAAAGGCTATACTTGTGAGGATAATAGCTGCGATTGGACCGAAGCGTACACCAAGACGCTCGAACAATAGGCCACGAAAGAGCAATTCCTCACCAAAAGGTGCTAGAATTACAATACCAATAATACGTAGTATTACGATAGTTGGAGGATAACGATTTCCCCATGGTTCCGTTGCACCGCTACCGGTCATGCGTGAAAAGATTTCTTTAAGTATAGCAAGAGCGATGTACGCCAGAATCCAGAAGAGTGCTTGTCTCCATTGAGGCCACAGTACCCCTATTTTTTTCCAGGATAGATGTAAAATAGTGGATGCAATTATAACGATAATAACTTCAAAAATGGGGGAGCCCACTTGCAGAAGTGTATTCTGTATAGCCTGTGTCATATTCTTACCTCTTTTAGTGACAGTAGTAATAATCTCTACTGCCTTCATAACTTGATGTATTCATTACTTCGATAGGAAGAAGCAAACGGAATTTAGTAGTAGTATAATATTATATGAATGAACGGAGGTCAAGAAGCCATGGAGATGGATGTTAGTACTATTCTTTTGTCTCTAGGTTTGAATCAGCTTGAGGCAGAGATTTATCCCTTGTTACTTATGCATGGTCCGCTTACGGGTTATCGTATAGGTCAATTGCTGGGTAAGCCGACGGCGAACGTCTATAAAGCGCTGGAAGCGCTGGCCCGAAAAGGAGCCGTGTTGATTGAGGAAGGTGATAGTAGAATCTGTCGTGCAGTAGCGCCCGATGAATTTTTGGGTCAGCTCAAATCATATTTTCAATATTCAATCAATCGAGCGGCCACTGTACTACCGCAGCTAAAGTCAGCCCCACTTGATGAACGGATATACCAGCTTCAGAGCGTCTCGCTTGTATTTGAGCGTTGTAAGATGATGCTGGCACAATGCACAACACTCGCGGTATTGGATATCTTTCCTCATGCGGTAGAGTTATTAAAAGAAGAAATTACCAGTGCGGTACAGCGTGGCGTTGAGGTATTTCTCCAGGTCTATCAACCTATCGAGATAAAGGGAGCGAATGTTGTGATAGCATTTGATAGAGAAGCTGTGCTCAGCTACTGGCATAGCGAACAACTGAACATAGTAACTGATGGGAGGGAGGTATTGCTTGCGCTTATGAATCCAGAGCTTACCACTATTCATCAAGCGCTCTGGAGCCAGAGCTTGTATCTATCATGTATGATGCATACTGGTTTTATGAAAGAGCATACAGTAAACCGTCTTCTGGCGTTACAGAATAGAAAGAACGTGTCTGATGAGATGCACGAGATTCTGTCTCAACAAAAGTTTTTCCATACAAGTGACGTGCCAGGCCTGCAAGACCTGTTTCGGCGCTTCACCCCACACAACTGAATCTCAGAAAATTTTTATGTGAGCCTGATAAGAACGTTCATACTAAAAACAAGCCTCCATCCAACAGACTATGTTATTGCTAATCGCGATTACCCGGGCCTCAGAATTCTTCAAGAATGGACAGACTTGTACTGATCGGGCTTGTCCCAAAACAAAGCGCGTGCTACAATAAAAGGCCGCAAAAAGAGATAAAAGAAAGAGGGCAGAAGGATGTCTGACGAAGAGCTTGCGCAACCAGCAGATAGTGAAGACGAGCAGGATGAGTCGCTTGATCCAGAGGAGATGGTAGGGTTATCAGAAGATGTGCGACTGGCAAAGCAGAAAGAGCTCCATCAGGAGCGACAAGTGCGCAACAAGCAGGCTGTGAAAAAAGGATTGGTGATCCTCAATACGGGGAAGGGCAAGGGTAAGACAACCGCCGCCCTGGGACTCCTGGTAAGAGCCTGGGGACAGGGCCTGCGGGTCTGTATGTTGCAGTTTATCAAAGCGCGCACCGGCAATTGGGGCGAGAAAAAGGCCGCCGGAAAAATGGGGATCGAGATTCAGCCGCTGGGCGATGGTTTCACCTGGCTTTCCGATAACATAGAGAACGACAAGGTTCTGGCGCGCGAGGGCTGGGAACAGTGCCGAACAAGGATTCTTTCCGGCAACTACGATCTGATTGTGCTGGACGAAATGACCTATGTGTTGAAGTATGGCTGGTTGTCCTGGGAAGAGGTGCGTGAGACCCTGGATAATCGCCCGGCAGGTATGCATATTGTTATCACCGGACGGTTCGCGATCCCTGAACTGATTGAGTATGCTGATCTGGTCTCGGAGATCGAAGAGGTCAAGCATCCCTTTAACGCAGGCGTCAAGGCTCAGAAGGGCATTGAATTTTAACTCATCGGGAGCCTGGAGAATCCACTTCTGACGTTTTGAATTGCCAGCGACGAAAGTCCTCTACATAAGGCTTATCTTGACAGATAGGCTGAAATAAATCTATAGTATACTTACAAATTTAAGAGAGGCCCCCACCCTCTCAAACCCGTGGGAAGAACTTCAACATGATAAATACAGGCACGTTTGACGCCTCGGAACCTATCGAGCTGGCTGGGGCGCAGTATCAGCGCGGCCTCGATTTCTGCACCTCGACTACCGGTAAACCCCAGGATAACCTGATACAGGCTATTGAGTGCTTTCAAGCAGCCCTTCAAAGCTATTCTCTGGAGCAAAGGGCCGACGAGTGGGCGACGGTGCGGTTACATTTAGGGCATAGTTATCGTAATCTGTTCTATTTAAGTGGCAAACAAGTTCATCTGAAAGCGGCAATTCAGAATTATGAGGCGATCTTACAGGTCTATAGCTGTGAAGAAAGATCTGACGAATGGGCGATGGTTCATTCTCAACTGGGCATGCTAGAGATAGCGAGATCCGGGCGACCTGGACCTCGAATGGAGAAGGCCCGGCAGCATTTTCAGGCGGCTCTCCAGGTATATACTCTGGACCATTCAGCGGAAGAATGGGCCAAGACCAGACATCTATTAGGGTTGACCTATCGAGGGTTAGCTCTGGCTGGTAAGAGTAGTGCACGTAATCTGGATCTGGCAACAAGTTGTTTTCGAGAAGCGCTGGCAGTGTTTCAAAAGATGGGGATGTTGGCGTACGTACAACTGGTGGGCCGGAACCTGGAGGAGACCGGACAGATTTCGCAGAGCCTGGATATGGACCAGCAGACACCTCTTTTTCTGAATTAAGGAATTATTGTAAATGGGACGGTACCTTTTAATAGGGGGCCGTCCCATTGTATTTATACCTGTCGATGAGTTCGCGAACCCAATTGTAGAGATTCCGCCTGTGGATTCGTCGCGCGGCGGTTGATCCGCCGAAAGCAACGGGCCCAATGATGGTGACCCCAATGCCGTCACCAGGGAGAGGTTGGTCTTTCCCAACAGAGCTGTTCCGCGTGCATGAAAGATCAAGGAACAAAAGCGCCATTTCGATTATGGAAGAGCATTTGCACCCCTTGCACCTTCAGCAAAAGATCAGGATGCCGGGGATTGCCAGGAAATTGGAGCGTTACTGGAGCAAGATCGGCATCAGTTCCGAGAATATGGGGGCCGACCAGCAGCTTTGACTTTGTAGTATCACCCCCAGGGATCTCCAAAACATAGATCTGACCATGCGTATTTATCGCTGTAAAATGGGTCGGGGCCGAGCCACGTTCCTGACCTACAAAATAGTCCACATGTGTGGTGCGTGGCCGACCATAGTGCATGTCATCGGAGACTGTCGTTCCCCAACTCAGCATAGCTTGAAAAAGTGTGATTATTAGCACAAGCGCCACCATCAGAAATGCCAGGGGGAGAGCCCAGGAAAATCCCCGGTCTGAGACCTCCTCAGATTCCACAGTTGTGGTAATGGCGAGAGGAGCCGATTTGGATAGCTTGCCTGAGCGGGTAGGGTGTGGAAGATCCGCTAATGTATCTATATCAATGTTACCGGTTGGCCGATACCGAAGGGCGCTACGAGGATACTGAGACTCAGTAATTCGAGTAGCAGGCATCACAGGCTCCTTTCTTCTCTCCAGATGGATTGGAGATCACATTCTCGCGATAGTTATGCTTTAATTGTACATTGAACAAACGTTCTTTTCCAGTGGTTTTTCCACAGATTCTAAAGCAATATTGTGGAGAGAATGTGCAGAACAGTGATGCCCTGGTGTAAAAGTCAGAATCGTTGGTGGAAAACAGCCGCAAGGAGATTTTAGTAGGCTGTGAGTTTAATATTTGACAGATAAACCTGATAGGGAGTCTCTAAAGCATCACCATCTAACTGAACTCCGACTGCTAGCTTATCGTCGGGTGAAGAAACCGGGTCAAAACGATAGTCTGCCAGACTCGCTGACAGATTATCGCAAGAAAGCTTCTGATATTGCACCCGATTGTTAATGATCGAGCCTTGAAGCGTAAGATGGTGCCAGGTGTGTGCTTTCAATGGCTGATGCAGATTGACGTTGCTCCACTGGCTACCCGTCCATAACCGCCAGGATTGAGCTAATGCCGCAGTACTGGAGCCATCAGGAATGGCCTGCCACTGGACCGCCCACTCCCAGCGCGTGTTTTGTAGCCATTTACTGTTAGTGAATTCCAGGGCTTGAACCGGCTTCATATCATCGATATAAAAGTCCAGTGAATAGGTAAAGGAACTCGCCGATAGTGAGGAAGGCAGATCGTGAAAGGCATGGATACCAGCGTAAGGCTGACCGTGAGAAAGGAGTACAGCCAGAGGTTTACGCACAGGATCCGCAGCTTCTATACTACCCCACTTAATAGATCCATTTGTATAACCCTGATCGTGAAAGATATGCCAGTTTCCAAAATCCTTTTCAAGATTGGACCAGCTAGTCTGACTTGAAGATGCCGCCAGAGCAGGGGTAGCTCCAATAAAAAAGCTAATGAGAGCCAGAAGGCTAACAGTCGAAGCGCAAAGGGAATAGAAACGCAAAGAGATTGCTCCTTTTAATTGAGACACAAAAGGTCTGGAAGACATCCGTAGGCAAAACACTAAATTGGGATACCAAATTGTTTCTCTATGTATATGTATCGTCCTTAATTAGAATAACCTTAGAGAAAAATGGCATATATTCTTATTTTCCTTCGCTGAGGGATATAAAAATCTAATCATGAGTTCAGATTTTATCTGTAGAAAGCCATTATCCTTCTGCCTTCCATGCCCTTTTCTAGAACTCGATAGGTAAGTTTATATAATGTAAACTGAACAAATGCAGGTAACTATATATAAAGTTACAAATTGTCTCTTTTTTCAAACTCCTTACGTGTAAAGGTCGGTTGGGAGTATGGGGAGGGAGTAAGTTAGTAAGAGTTTTAACGGTATTTCGATAAAAGGAGAAGGAGAAAACCATGTTTTTTCACGTCCAGAGATTGATCAATGAGATTATCCCTGATGAGCCAGATCCAGCGGCGGCTAACGCTCTTCAGGAAGGTCTGGGAGGTCAGTTTGGAGAGATGCGCACCATGATGCAGTATCTTTTCCAGAGCTTTAACTTTCGGGGGAAAGCCAAGCCGTATCTTGATCTTATTCAGGGTGTTGGTATCGAAGAGATCAGCCATGTTGAGTTAATTGCCACCACGATTAACCGTCTGGTCGATGGTTCGCCCAAATATTCGGGGAAGGGCACGCCTGGGGAGGGCGGAACAACGCCATTAAATACAGCCCTGCATAGTGGGAACATTCATCACTATCTGGTAGCGTCACAGGGAGCGATGCCTGTGGATGCGGCTGGTAATCCCTGGTCAGGTTCGTATGTCTACAATAGCGGAAATCTCACGCTTGACCTGATCTATAATCTCATGTTGGAGGCAAGCTGGAGTCTCCAGAAGTGTCGTCTATATGAGATGACTAATAACAAGACCGCACGCTCGACGATCGCTTACCTGATTGTTCGCGACGAGGCACACGAAAAAGCCTTCGCGAAAGCGCTAGAGACCCTGGGCGTTCAGTGGGGGAATGTACTCCCGATCCCCAAATTTGATGCCACAAAGTTCCCAGAAGTAAAAAAGCTGATTGACCTGGGTATTAACAATCAGCAGTTCCACTGGCGATTGGATGGTTCTGATCTGGGTAAGATCTTCAACGGCAAATCCCCGGCCAACGACGGTGAGCTGATGGTTCCGGACAAAGAGCCGGTGGGAGCCCCGATTGTACCGGGTGCGGAACGACCGGAAGAGTTTGCGCCAGGCCTGCCACCCGAGCTAAAAGAGATGGCGGAGAAACTGGCCTCAATGGCGTAGATCCTCAATCTAATCAAGGTGGTTACTTTTTGTAAAGTAACCACCCATTTTTATGCAAAAAGCTGTAGAAAATTTTGTAAGAAGAGTCCTCAACTATAGGAGATCACCGACCTGAGGAGTGCCACTGATTAGCTTCGCGGCCTCGCCCGAGAGGTGATCGCTCGCGGCCCATTTCACAAGGCGACCCGAAAGTTGATCGCCAGAGTGGGTAAGCTCTATTTCTGTAATCGCGCAGTTCCCCATAGGGCCATACCCCTGGCCTTTTTTAATATCATCAGGGCAGAGGTGGTGGACCGCAGCCGCGATCGTCCCGCCATGAGCCACAATTACTATATGGTGTCTATCACGGCCAGTTACCGTCTTCAGCAGGCCACGTTGAATGCGGTCGATCAAAGTGAGATAGTTTTCACCATTAGGAAAAGATCTCTCAGGATGGCCGTGTAACCAGTCCCGCAGAACCTGATCGTGAAACTCCCAATTTTCCAACGTGGGTTTGCTTTTCTCAAGATCACCAACATTCACCTCGCGAAACTCCTCAATCAAAGTAACTGGTGAATTGATCACTTGGGCGATCGGTTCAGCCGTTTCTTGTGCTCTTTTGAGGGGAGAGGAGTAGATTGCATCGCCAGGCTTTTTTTTGAAATACTCGGCTGTCTGCTGAGCCTGAAGCACACCTTTGGGAGTAAGTGAGTAATCAACTAATTTATAGGAGAACTCTTTTGTAAGGTTCGCGGGATTTTCGCCGTGCCGGATCAGATAAAGAGTATTCGTATGCACAATATTCACTGTCTATTTACCCTTACTTTCATACTTAAAATTTTAAGCCTCTGATAACCTGAAAACAGAGATCATCTTTCTCACAGATTATACTTTTGTTTCTCATTATAATGGAGATATAGATGTCATTTCCCGAAAGGTCCATTGTCTCCCTCCGTTCTTTTGAGAACTGAGCTTACAGGGAACAACAATATATGTACGTCAATCCTCTATTTTTCGTATTCCAATTTTGTTTCGAAAGGAGAGATCTCCTATGAAATTCTCCTGTAAGCAGCAGATCCTACGTTTCTTCGTAGTTATTGCTCAGATCGTAGTTATTATACTTCTCGCCCTTGTTTCTAGCTATTTTCCTGGTACCCATAGTGCCCTGGCTGCCGGTGTCAGTCCGACCGCAACCGCTGTGTATGGGCAGAGTGGGAGCTTCACTACCGCAGCCTCTGGGGCGGTTACCGCCAATAGCTTGAATAGCCCATATGGTATTGTAATCGATAGTAGTAATAATCTTTACGTCTCAGATGATGGAAATAACCGCGTGCTATATTACCCGGCAGGATCGACAACCGCGACGCGGGTGTATGGGCATAATGGTAGTTTCACTACAGGAGCTGCCAACAATGGAGGAGGGATCACCGCCAACACTCTCTACTATCCCGCTTTTATAACCCTTGATACACATGGTAATCTTTATGTCGCGGACTTTAGTAATAACCGCGTGCTGTATTATCCAGCGGGATCGACAACCGCGACGCGGGTGTATGGACAGGGTGGGAGTTTTACTACTGCAACGGCCAAAAATGGAGGATACACCGACATTAGTCTGAAAATGCCTAAA
>CAXTTV010000208.1:0-8113 GCA_964247295.1 uncultured Ktedonobacteraceae bacterium
GTCTAGTTCCGCTCGGGCCTTACCTGGCAACGCTGGAAAATCTGTCACTGCCTTACTCTCTATTAAGGTTATACTACACCCTGGCATGAGGTGCCGCGCGTACTGCAATTGAAACCCTCGTAGACCGAGCAGTAAACCGGCAACCCCCCAACGTCTCGCTAATGCCACAGAGGTATCCGGCAATTCGTGCAGCAGTTCAATCTCCTCATCAGAAGGCGAGAGGAGATCATCATAAAAGCCTTCGATCAGTAGCTCTTCATGTGCATCTTTAATAGAAGATAACGCCCACACAAGCCGCCAGACTGCGTTGGGAAGAATCGTTCCTTCCTGTACCGGAACCGGTGTATGAAAGCATTCAAGATCGAGAGTTACCCCCAGGCGTCCTCTCGCACCCTCCGATACAATTGGCAAGGTGGTATTAACAAGCTCTCCATGGCTACAAAGGCACAGGCTGGCCGCGAAAGAAAGGTTGATCTTCTTACAAAGATCCAGCAAGGACTCCGAAGAACTCATCGGCGAAGGTACAAAGATCCAGCATAATGAGATTGGGAGGTTTTCCCCATCCCGATGACAGACTTGTAAAGCAGTTACCCAGGCCAGAATGGTACGCCACTCCCCGACCGGCTCAGGAGCAGCATGACTGTATAAAAACAGACGAGTGGACCCTGTACCCTTATATTGGGCTATCAAGAGCCCGCCCTCTTCGTCAAAAGCTGAAGTATGAAAACCGAGCGGCTCTAACTGTTCTCTTAAAAATATATTCACCTCTTTTAAAGATTGAAAAGCTGGCAACATTTGAGACGTAAGCAGCTCCGGACGTTGGCGTAACGCCTCGAACAGTCGATCCTGTCTGGATAGGGACACTGTGACTACCGCCTCTCAGGCCTATAACTAGTACTGCAAGTCAAAGATATTGCATGCTGTGATAGGAAAAGGTATACTCAAACTCAAGCAAGAAACATCAAAGTTGAGTTTATACACAAGGTTATATAAAAAAGTGAAATAAGGAAGTTCATCGGATATACTCGTACGATAATTGCCTTTTTCATAGTGTCGGTGTATTATAGCCTACAGTTCCAGCAACTGGCTAGTATTGCTTTGAGAACGTATCATACAAATCGAGAACTTGATAACATGGGAGAATAGTGCGTTGGCTAAACAACTCCGTCTCGATGTTGCACAGCTAACCGATGTTGGCCGAAAACGTGAACATAACGAAGACAACATGGCCTACGTCATCCCCAAAGATCCCCAGGTGATGGCGAAAAAAGGTGCTTTGTTCATTGTGGCCGATGGTATGGGAGGTCATGCGGCGGGCGAGGTGGCAAGCGAGATCGCGGTCGATACTGTTAGCAACGTCTATTATCAGGATGACAGTGATGACGCTGCCGCTTCGTTGCTGCATGCGATTAAACGTGCAAACTCATCAATTCACCAGAGGGCGGCCGAGAATATGCTTCGCAGTGGTATGGGGACAACCTGCGTGGCGTCTGTGTTACGCGGCAATATCGCTTATGTGGCGAATGTCGGGGACAGCCGGGCCTATCTGATACATAATAATACGGTTAAACAGGTTTCGCTTGATCATTCGTGGGTCGCAGAGCAGGTTCGTGCTGGCCTGTTAACGGAAGAACAAGCACGTACACATACACAACGCAATGTGATTACACGCTCTCTTGGTACTCAACCCGAGGTTGAGGTTGATATTTTTACCGAACTCCTGGAAGAGGGCGATACATTGGTTTTGTGTACCGATGGATTATCTGGTCTGGTCGACGATGATGAGCTGGGGCGGATTGTTCACGATTTTGTGCCTCAGGAAAGCGTCTATCATCTCGTTGAACGCGCCAATGAGAATGGTGGCCCTGACAATATTACAGCGATTGTCATTCGGGTGAATGAGGTTGGCGCGGAAGAAACACCTTCCGGTATCCGACGCGCCGGTCCTTCTACTAATGCTCCCTCCCCCATTACTGGTACCGTAGAGGCTCCTGCGGCGGTGGGCATTCAAACGGCGGCACCTTACAGTCTGCAAAATAGCGTTGGGAGCAGCCCCGTTACTGGACCTCTGCTGGGCAAAAATGGTTCAGTGTCCAATACACTGAACCAACCAATCGCTGCGGCTCCTCCACCTCATAAGAAGCGCAATCGTTTGCTGCTACCATCTCTGGCCATGCTCTCTATTGCTCTGATAGTCGCGTTGGCAGGGGCAGGATACTATATCTGGTTTGCTGCTCGTCCATCAATCGATAATTCGTTTCAATCAGCCCAGGCTCTGGTTCAAAAGGCAAATAACGAGGTTGCTAAAGACCCCACTACCGCCTTGAAAGATCTCGCTACCGCTCAGACTACTCTCAAGAGCCTTCAGAACAATCCATTATCACCTGAACAACGAACAAATGTTGAAAATCTTTTGCAAAATGATGTGACCAGGACGACGAGAGCCGCGATCACACAATATAATCAGATGGCGCTGATCAATTATCTTCCCTGTACTAATACCAATGGAAACCCTATTAATGAGGCAACTACTAATACTCTTCCTAAGAGTATTCTCACGGTTCCCCAGGGAGAAACCTCCTTGCTTTTCACGGTCACACAGAATGGCGCTCTGTATCAGGTCAGCAATAATAATAGCCTGACAAAAAAAATCCAATTCCCAAATAATGCTCAGGTGGTTTCAGCGGTGAGTACAAATAAGGTTCTAGTTGCTCTACTCAAGAGTGGTTCAAATTATAGCCTGGCGACACTGCAACCTGGACAGGATAAAGCTGACAAAGACGATCAAATCAATCTAACCGCGATTAAAACCGGGCATGTCCCTTCATCTATTACGGCCTGGGAGAACGATGTCTATGTGGTTCTGACCTCGGCAAATGAGGCCAATACGGTGAAGGTGCTAAACTATACTGCTGACAAGCTGGCAAACCAGCCTGATCCAGTGGAGATCCAAGTGTCGGCGAGTCTGATGAGCACGTCGGCTTTTCCAAACCATCAAATGTTCTTCCTGCTAAGCGATGGCTCGATGCAAAATGCCCAGATCACCGGTACAAAAGCAATCAGTTCGGCGGTTCTGGTCCAACGTCCGATCGCGGCACCCCTCCCGATCAGTAGTAAAGACTTTAGTGCGACGATGGCTCCTGTCCCTACGGCGGCAAGTACGACAACAAACTCTGCCACTTCAACGCCTCTAGCAGTGGCCGCTCCGGTCTCTTTAACGGCGGGCGCGATCAATGGAACGCCTCATCTGTTTGTGGGCGATGCTACAAATCATAGCGTTCTCGATCTTCAGACGGCGAACGAGGCTACGGCAAATACGGTTGTAGGAACGGTTGTTGCCAATACACCTGCGGCTCCAAAAAATTCGATGCTCCATCTTAATCAGCAATATGCCTCTTCTCATCTCCTCTCTCAGATGAAAAGTGTTGCCATAGACCCCAATGGCAAGATAGTATATGTCTTGACACAAAATGGGGCTGTTCAGTTAATTAGCACTCCAACTGGGGCACTCAATAACTGCGCGTAACGCTTCTATCCGGACACTGTGATGATTACCTGCCTCACAATGTCCGGATATGCCTCTGTTCAAAATCAGCTCTGTCTATAGTAGAAGGAGATTAATGTGGCTTTCGAGGTTTCTTTTCGTACAAATACCTGCGGTGAATTGACGGCGAAAGATGTGGATAAGCAGGTCACGCTGGCCGGCTGGATTAACCGTCGCCGCGATCACGGCGGCCTGATATTTCTGGATCTACGCGATCGCTATGGCCTGACTCAAGTTATCTGTGATCCCGAACGCTCCCCTGAGGCCCATAAAATCGCTTCGGAGATTCGCTCCGAATATGTGGTCCAGGTACAGGGACGCGTTGTCCGCCGCCTTGCTGGCACTGAGAATGCTAATCTGACAACCGGTGAGATTGAGGTTGCCGCTGAGGCAATCACTATCCTCAATGCTGCTCGCACAACCCCTTTCCCTATCTCAGATGCGATCGAGGTCGATGAGTCACTCCGTTTGAAGTATCGCTATCTGGATCTGCGCCGCCCGGCGATGCGCGAGAATATTGTTCTCCGCCACCGCGTGGTAAAGGCGATGCGCGATTATCTGGATAATCGCGGCTTCCTGGAGATCGAGACGCCGATCCTGATGAAAAGTACCCCCGAGGGCGCTCGCGACTATCTTGTCCCCAGCCGACTCTATGATGGCGAGTTCTACGCCCTACCACAGTCCCCACAACAATTAAAGCAGTTGCTGATGGTCGCCGGCCTTGATCGCTACTTCCAGATCGCTCGCTGTTTCCGTGACGAGGATCAGCGCTCCGACCGCCAGCCTGAGTTTACTCAACTTGATCTGGAGATGTCTTTTGTCTCCGAAGAGGATGTGATCGGGTTAATTGAGGGCTTGCTGATCCATCTGATTGGGACGGCGACAAAGAAAAAGATTAAGCAGAAGCCGTTCCCAAGAATTAGCTTCCAGGAGTCGATGGAGCGCTATGGCAATGATCGTCCCGATCTACGCTTCGGTCTTCCTCTGGTGACAATCTCAGATCTGGCCGACAAAGGGAGCTTCAGTGTGTTTAAAGATGCTCTGGCCCGCCAGGGACTGATCAAGGGCATCCGCGTGCCAGGAGCAGGAGGCTATAGCCGCAAACAGGTTGAAGAGCTCACGGAGTTTGCTCGCCAACAGGGCGCGAAGGGTCTGGTCTCTCTGGCAATTCATGAGAACGGCGAGATTAAATCTCCACTCACGAAATTTATGGAACCTGCGGATGTCCAGGCAATTATTCAGCGTCTGGAAGGTCAACCCGGCGATCTCCTGCTGTTTGTGGCCGATACCCCTAAAACGACAAACGATGTGCTTTCTCGTCTCCGTCAAAAGCTGGGCGAGCGCCTGCAACTGATCGATCCAGAGGAGATGGCTCTTTGCTGGGTTCTGGATTTCCCACTGTTCCACTACGATGAGGATCTTCAACGCTATGACGCCGAACATAATCCTTTCTCGGGTATGGATGAGCAACATCTGGATCGCCTGGACAGCGATCCCCTGAATATTCGCGCGAAACAGTATGACATTATCTGCAATGGCTATGAAATCGGCGGCGGTAGTGTGCGTATCAATGTCGCGGAGATCCAGCGCAAGGTCTTTTCTTTGATGAAGATGAGCGATGCACAAATTCAAGATCAGTTTGGGCATATGCTTGAGGCCTTTGAGTATGGAGCTCCTCCCCACGGAGGGATCGCGCTGGGGCTCGATCGACTGGTAATGCTTTTCGCCAGTGAGGATAGCATCCGCGAGGTCATCGCTTTCCCCAAAAATAATGGGGCTCAGGATCTGCTGATGAACGCTCCCTCCCCAGTCGATGAGAAACAATTGGCAGAACTCCATCTGCGTATCCGCGAAACTACGAAGAAGTCGTAAACGGATCGCCAGCAAAAAGGGAACGCCGATTACAAATCTTCCCTTTTTGCTGGATGCTCGCAGCATTTTCTGATATTTCAGGCACGCCTGATAAGTATTTATGGAAAAAGCAATTAAGCCTGTCGTGCACATGTGAAGCCACTCCCCAGGCCGATCTATTTAACCATGACCTCCCATATTTTCCCGCTTTCATACCCTAAATTTGGATACCTCGGTATACTGAATGTAGGTTGATCCCCAAACCATTCAGTTTCACTTTCGGTTGGGAGGATGTTAGGAGGAAATAATGAGTTCAATGAATCATGTAAATGCACCCCATGGTGCTTCAGCACAAATCAATTCTAATAATGGTATGGGTTTTATGAATCGCCAGCCTCCTGTTGGTAAACAGGCGACAATTGTTACCCCCAAATTTGTTCCCTCGTTGACGGAGGAAGAGGCGATCGGACAGGCACGACTTCTCAAGGCTCTGGCTGACCCCACTCGCTTGCGCATCTTGAGCTTGCTCAATAAGCATGAGGGGGAGGTTTGCGTTTTTGAAATTGTAGAAAGCTTCACGCTGGAGCAGCCGACGATCTCGCATCATTTACGTATCTTACGTGACGCTGGACTGGTGGATTGCCGGAAAAAGGGCCTCTGGGCCTACTACTTTGTTCGTCGCGATGCCTTGAACCGCGCGCGCGAAGTAATCAACGGCCTCGCATAATGCTGGGTGTGGTTGAGGTTTTTGGGAGGATGTGAACGTATCATGCCAGGCCGCTTATGTCCAGCTCTTCTGCAACGGAAGTAGGCGGCTCATTTTGTCAGGGGATCGCCCATCAGTCTCTCTACAGGCCTTTCTTATTTTTCCTTTGCCGGCCCTTCACAGGTCTCACCAAAAGCTCCACTCCCGTTTTCTTTTCAGAGGTTAGAATCTCTCTACTACCTGTACTAAATTGCCCTTCTAACCTCTTGACAGGCTTCTGGTTTTGCTGTATTATAACACACGTCAACTAAAGAGCTTGTGAAAACCTTTTTTTGACAATCAGATGTACCCGTAGCTCAGTGGATAGAGCGTTAGATTGCGGATCTAAAGGCCGGAGGTTCGACCCCTCTCGGGTACGCTACTACTCGGTAGTTCTCACTACCGAGTTTTTTATTGCCCATACCTCTCCTGGGAGTCTTTTTATGCAGAACAAACCCGTTGTGGTTCTCCTCTCGGGGGGATTGAACTCCGCGACGATGCTGGCGATTACTCTTCAACAGCATTTGACCCCTTATTTGCTGTGCTTCGATTATGGACAACGTCATCGCCGCGAGTTAGAGTCTGCCCGCACACTAGCTGGCTATTATCATTTGCCAGAACCCCAACTATTGACGATCAATCCGGCGATCTTTGGCGTGAATGCTCTGACTGCTCCTCTCGTGTTACCCGCGAACCGGACGCTTCAAGAGATGATGCTTTCAACACCACCTACCTACGTTCCCGCGCGGAATGCGATTTTTCTTTCGCAGGCGCTGGCGCTAGCCGAAACACTTCAAACGGACTCTATCTTTATTGGCATATCCGCCCACAGCAATATTAATTATCCTGATAACCGCGCGGAATTCCTGGAGTCCTTTGAACGCATGGCAAATCTAGCAACGGCTTCCGCTCAACATCAGCAATTGAATTTCCATTTTTATGCCCCGCTCCTGTATATGGATAAGGCGACGATCATTCAACGTGGAACGGAACTGGGCGTGCCCTATGAGCTAACCTGGAGCTGCTATGAGGGTCAGGCGCTGGCCTGCGGGGTCTGCGATAGTTGTCAGATCCGCTTACACGGCTTTGCTGAGGCCAGTCGCCAGGACCCAATCGCGTATAATCCTACTCTGCGAACCTGGCCCTGATCCGGCGTTACAACTCTCTATCTTTGTTGATAGAGGACTTTTTTCACTTTTTTCGCGGCCATGTGTCCATGACTCTGCCAGCCTTCCCCCTAGCAGCCGATGTATTTTAGGTACGACGGTTTGCCTGTCGAGAGATGAGTCTTTACGAGAAGGGGTATAGCTGTGAGCCGCCTACATAAATATACGAAAGAGGTGCGTCTTCTCCTCTCTCATGCAAGGGAGGAAGCGTCACGTCTACGCCATCGAGTTGTGGAAACCGAGCACTTGCTCTTGGGTCTCCTAAAACTTTCCGATCCTCTGGTTGAGGCCGTACTCGCTTCTTTCCAAATCTCTTCCGGTCAGCTACAAAGCTCGCTGGAGTTTGTAATCGGGCGGGGCCATAAGGCGATCCTGAGTGAGCCGATCCTGGGAGCGATGGCACGCTCAACGTTGAAACAGGCCGAACAAGAGGCGGCGACGATGCATTCTGATCAGGTGGAGGTGGAGCATGTGTTGCTCGCTATCCTTGATGAGCACAATGGGGTGGCTACTGGCGTTCTCGCAAGCTATGGACTCTATGCCGAAGAGGTTCGGCAGCGACTAACACAATTTATCCACTACGATGATGTCAAAAGCTTGCTGACCCAGACACTTCCAGTAAAACATCCGTCGGAGGAGACTCCAACACTTAATGAGATTAGCCTGGATCTCACTCAAGCCGCGATCGAAGGGCTGATCGATCCTTTGATCGGTCGGCAGATGGAGTTGGAACGGACAATGCAGATCCTTACGCGGCGCACAAAAAATAATCCTGTTTTGATCGGTCAGGCGGGGGTGGGCAAGACG
>CAXTTV010000209.1:0-8030 GCA_964247295.1 uncultured Ktedonobacteraceae bacterium
CCCTTCATGGTCATTTGAAGAGCCTTTCCTTGTGCTCCAGGTGCGTCTTGTGGGTGGAAAAAGCCTGTTTGGGCACGGGCCCAGCCTTTCGGGCCGCCGCAGCGGTCATGTCCCCGTGGCCCTGACGGGCCGAAGCGGCACGTCGTCGCGTTGCTCGACGGGCCGTCCTACGACGGGCACGCAATGATGCTCCACCGTCCACCGCCTGAAGGACCCTTTTTTCTGCCACTGCAAAAAAATGAACTGCACCCAAAGTCTATTTCCGTTAACGTTCTCCTCGAAGGGATCACCAACCATCTTTCTAACTGTGATACTATAAAAGAACATTTGTCCTTTACAGTTTCTATGGAAAGCGATGACGATGCCTGAGATTACTCCCTGGTCCGATCTTGTGGAAACGGCAACTGAGTTTTTACGCCAGGCCGATCCTGTGATGGCGAAGACGATCGATCTGGTCGGGCCCTGCACTCTGACGACAAGCCCAGATATTTTTGAGGCGCTGATCGATTCGATTATCTCTCAACAGATTTCGGTGAAGGCGGCGGATGCGATTGTCCAGCGCGTTCGCGATGGGGTTCCCAATCATGTGCTGACCCCTGAGGCGGTAAATACGCTGGATTTCGATGGGCTGCGCGCCGCCGGGCTCTCGTCTCCAAAGGCACGATATGTCCGCCATCTGACGGATCTGGTGGTGAGCGGCGATCTGAATCTAACTGCGCTCCCTTCTTTGGAGGATGAGGAGGTGATTAAACGCCTGACGGAGGTAAAGGGGATTGGGCGCTGGACGGCGGAGATGATCCTGATTTTTAGCCTCGGAAGGCCCGATGTGCTGCCGGTCGATGATCTCGGGTTTGTGGAGGGGGTACGTTCCGCTTATGGCTTGCCCGAACGTCCAAACCGTAAGGAGATGCTGGCACGCGGCGAGGCGTGGCGACCCTACCGCACGTTCGCGACCTGGTATATGTGGGCGTGGCGACGCAATGAGCAGAAAAATACACGCGAGCGGACCCGCATCGTTTCTTTATAGAAAACGCTGCCAGCCAGTATTGAGGGAAGCGGACTTCCGGCTCTACCCGGTGTAGGGCCCGGTGTACCAATTCCCATATTCATCCATGGCTGGCCGACCGTTCTGGTCCCGTAGCTCAAAGTTACCGCGCATATCTCCACCGTATTTGCTGTTGCCAGTGAAGATCAGCGTGTCTTTCCGCCCATTAAGGCTAACAACAAACTGCATATCTCCGTTCTGTTTGATGGTTCCCTTAAATGTTCCATTGAGATTCAGGCCCTGGAAGCGCCCTGAGATCTGATCCTGGTTCTGCTTGATCTCGATAAGGTACATATTAGTTTTTCTTTGAGCTACACCGATATCGTCAATCGTGCCTGCATAGCAGGGATTGAGGAGAGGAAACACGGAGATATTTGGACCTGAGCTGGCAGGTGTGCAGGCATTTGGCGGCGTCGGGATGGTGGGGACAACGGGCCGATTTACGACCGCAGGGTTGGATGTCTGCCGATTGGCGGGCCAGAAAAGATAGGAACCCAATGCCCCCAAAAGCAGGAGCAAGGGAATAACAATCAACCAGATCGCCAGAGCGTACGAGCGCCGCTTCGGCCTACTGAGGATCTTTGTCTCGGTATCCTCTAGCGGAAGTGAGGTATCCGTCTCAGACTTAACTGGCTCTAGTATCGCAGCCTCAGGATCTTTCACTGCTCCCGTAAAGGCTTCCCAGAACTCTTCAACGGTGGCATACCGATTATCAACCTTCAGGCTCATCGCATGCTCTAATACTCTACCAACGGCAGGCGGAACCCGATCACTAACCATGTCGGCACGCTTCAAGGGATCTTCGTCACGCTGGTTCATCATACGCTGAAGGGCATCTTCTGGTTTCTCAGCGGTGAGTAACATATAAATGGTGGCTGCCAATCCATAAATATCGGTCTGGGGATTTGTCCCTCCCGCGTACTGCTCTGGCGCGGCATATCCCGGCGTCCCAAAACGCAGGACGTTAGTAGTCTTCTCTTCAACGTACTCTTTCGCCAAACCAAAATCAACGAGAATAGCCTCCGCGCTGGCGGGAAGAATAATATTTGAGGGCTTGATGTCCCGATGAACGATCGGCGGCTGCTGAGTATGCAGATAGCTTACGGCTCCGATGATCGGGGACATCAGGGCTCGCACCATTTCCGGAGAAAAGTGCTGATCTGGTTGATCTCTTCGCAAGGTGCTAAGCGTATCTCCCTCGATATAGTCCATCAGGAGGTAAATGCGATCTAATTTGACGTTTTCAAATACTTGATAAACCCGTGGCAACGAGGGATACTCCAAACGCTTCAGAAGCGCGGCCTCCCTTGTCAGGCTACTACGTGCCTCCGCGTCTGGATTGATGATCTCTTTTAGGGCAAAAACCTGCTCTTTTGTCTTCTTGCTCCGGACCTTATATACAGCGCTAAAGCCTCCATGGCCCAGAACTGCCTCGACCAGATAAACCTCTCCCTGGGAACCCCTGACCGGTGCTCCAACAGGTAGCGTCATACGTTCTTGTAACATCCGGAACCTCGCGATCTCTTGCTCCTTGTCGTAGAAGAAGCTTGCTTTCATGAATAAAGAACGATAGCTGAACCTTGCGATGCTTTAGTGCGCGAGTTCAGAATACACAACCATACGTAAGGTTGTCTGATGCTCGCTCGGTATCCAATCACCAGCACAGGTAATCAAATTAAGATAATGACCTCCACCCGCTCCAAATATAGCCTGGAGAGGCGCTCCCTTCGGCGGATACGAGGCGGCCCGTTGAACACGAAACAGGCTGATCTTCCCCGAGTGATGTACCACCCGGATCTCATCACCTGCTTGCAGGTTTTTAAGATTCCAGAAGACTGCGGGGTCCCCTCCTGTACGATCTAAATGCCCGTCAATAACGGCACTTCCACGCTCTCCTGGACTCGGCCCCGCACTATACCAACCAGCCGTATCCCAGGGATTTTTCTGGGGCGTGTTCAGATCCCCACTCTGTGAAACGCCTACAGGCTCAATTTCGGTATCTACCCCTATCACTGGGATCTGAAGACGAACCGGTGGATCACTCATCGGCCTACTGGTAGCTGAAAATGTCGAGACTGTATATGGGTGATTCGGCTTCTGAGCCTTCGTTTTCACGGGTGTGGGAGTAAAACCTCCCACCCGTGAGGACGCTATACTACAACTACAGAGTATCAAACAAACAAGCATAAAAAATGCTGGAGCGAGTCGACAGATCAGCCTAGGCATTCCCCTGTTGTAGAGATCAGCTTCCTGCTGGCACGACATCTTAAGCTCGCCTAACCTTACGACTCCACAGAATATAGCCACCTGTAGCGGTCAATAACAGACCACCGAATGACCAGGCCCAGAGACTAAAGGAAAAGTCATCTGCTGGCCGGGCGTACGGATCGCCTCCCGTTCCTGGCAGACCAGGAATGCCTTGTGTCTGGGCCTCAACCAATTGGATCTTCGGGTTTCCCCGAAATAGTCCGACCGCGAAAATACTTGTGATAGTATTTGGACGTAACGAAGCGGTAATCTTCAAAGATTTATTATATTCTGTATCATTGACACTCATTTCGCACGGACCAGTATCCTCATTCATATACTGACTGGCAACGGTATACCCGACATTATTAAACTTGTATTCCTCTCCAACCTGAACTTCCACATTTCCAGCGTCTGGTGCCAGATGATAGACGCGCACCCGAGCCTGATTGGGGACAACTTGATTATCATCTTCAAAAACCTGGACGGAAAGCTTCTGAGGCTCTGTTCCCAAAGCCGCAACGGTAAGGACTTTATTACTAGGCACCGTCAATTTCTGTGTCAGGACGGCGGCGTTGATCCCTTTCCCTACTAACGAAACTTTCACATCATGAGATCCTGGCGGCACCGCTACATAATCACTGACAGCCGCGAACTGGAAACTACTTAATAACAGTTTTCCATCTACGAATATATCGGCTGTTCCTACAAAAGGCGAGGCGTGGATCACACGAACATAAGAGGAGGTGTCAGGGTCAGCGGCCTTTGCTACGCTGGCTGACCTGAATAGTGGACTCACGAATAATATGGTCATTAATAAAGATCCAAACACGGAGATTATAAGGCTTCTACGTTTCATAATTTCCCCCTAATATACTATAAAAAAACTTTCTGTTCCCCACAAACGATTCTTCCATGAACATAATCAGATTTGATAGGGTCCCCATAGAATAAGAGTAACATTTCTATCACGTAGAATCAAATGCTTGAGATACAATCATCATACATACATCTATTATGTCAATATATACTTTACTGTTTGAAATTAGCTAAGATTGATTAGAAATAGCACATACTGTTTCTCGAAGAAACGCTTCGACGTATTAATTATATATTATATAGTATCGGTAAGAACACATTGAAATACGGAAAGAGAATTTCTAGAAACTGGTATAACTGAGATATGAGTACGGATACTCCCGATAATTATTACGCGACGCTAGGTGTTCCCCTTAATGTTACTGACGAGGAGTTAAAGCAAGCCTATCGACAACTGGCTCGACGATATCATCCTGATATCGCGGGTCCTGGGAGCGCTCTTCAGATGAAACGTATCAATCGCGCCTATGCAGTGCTGAGCGATCCAGAGAAGCGCTCCAGTTACGATACTGTTCTGGGTGGCAGCCTGGATCTCCGTCAGAGTGGAATGGGGCGCGCGCACCCACAACCTCAACGGTATCCTGCCGACATTGATCCAGAGTTTCGGAGTATGAGGATCTTCGCGACCCGTGGTCCTCTACGACCAGGGCCGGTTCTCTCTAGCAATCTGGGTGTCGTGCTGGCTCTGAACACAGTTGAGACTTCTCAAGGAGCGACTATCGCCGCAGGATCATTGGATGGCAAAGGGCTAATCTGGCGAGTCGGGAATACCGCGTATCGTACAAGCTTTGAGGTTGATCCTCGTCTGCCTATCGACTCCTTACGTGCTGTCCGCTTTTCTTCTGATGGATCATTGCTAGCCGGTTGGAGCGGCACCAGCTTGCATACCTGGGATAGCCACGATGGCCGCCTTCTCTGGAGCTTGAACCTGACAAACCGAGCGGTTTCAGCATACTACTCAATTGATGTGCTACCATCTGAGGATCAGGGTCTGCGCGGCTTTAAGCTAGCGCTTCCCATTCTGGCAGATGATCCTCTGGCTCCCCGCTCACTGGGTGTACGTGGAACCGATATTGTAGAGCATCAAGCTGGAACTCCAGAGGATCACTTCTCGGGTCCAGCATTTATCTGCCGCGAGGATTCCAGTGAGAAACGTCAGTTCTGGGCGATCCGGCTCCGCATGCTTTCTCAGATAGGAAATTCTCTTCTGACATTTTCTTGCGCGACGATTCAAGATGAGCAGTCGCAAAGTCAGCAGCAGATGGCGATAGCACGGATCTGGGACCTCACACCGCGTACTCGATTTGGTGGAAAGCCGCGACCTCAGGTCCTTACCTCGGTGTTAGTGGGACTCTGCCAGGATTGTGAGCCACCATATACAGTAACACCTGATGCCCAACAACTGGCTCTTCTCTATGGCAAACAGAAGTTGCGCATCTATTCTATGAGGGACGGTACCTATAATGAAATGGAAAGCGGGGCGATGGGTGCCAGCGGACGCCTGGCGATTTCTCCAGACGGAAGTTGGGTCGCGATCGCCCGTGAGGATAGCGAGATTAATGAGGGGGTGATCGATCTCTGGTCCGTTCATCAGGGGCAACTGGTACAAAAACTCTACCATCCGTGGCAAATCAGTGCCCTCCGTTTCCATAATCAGGATCTGATAGTGGCTCTGACCGATGGCACACTTCAGATCTGGCGGGCAGCGTGATCAAACAAGATTACTCGCATGTATACCAGCACCCTGATAAAGCAGACAAAAAGTAATAGGCGGTTACCTGCTAGAACAGGAATCGTTTGTTTATATGAATAAATCTATTTTCTGATTTTGATTCAATGTATTTTACTGACATTATATTTCAGCTACTTACAGAGTACTAAAACGAGGTTCACTATGCTCATTTCCGTTATTGTCCCGGTTTACAATGAACAAGACACCATTGAAGAGGTTTTGACAACGCTCTCGAATGTCCCATTACATCTTGAAGTCATTGTGGTAGATGATGCCTCCACAGATCAAACCTGGGAGACACTACAAACGTTGCGCACCCGCGCCCCTTTTGATCAGTTTCGCTACATCCGTCATGAACGCAATCAAGGGAAAGGAGCAGGCCTGCGTACAGGTTTCCGAGAAACGACCGGCGATCTGGTCACAATCCAGGATGCCGATCTAGAGTACGATCCTCAGGATATTCCAACGCTCGTCAAACGTTGGGAAAACGCGAATGAGCCACTAACTGTGATTTATGGCCGCCGTAATCTGAGCGAGCAAAAATTTTTCACGCGCTGGGGCAATCGCTTCCTCACTCAGATGACTAATCTGCTCTTTGGCTCCCATATTCATGATATGGAGACTTGCTACAAGCTAATCCCAGCTTCCATGGCTCATGCACTTCCAATGACTGGCAAACGGTTTGAGATTGAGCCTGAGATCACTTCTCACATTCTCAAGGCTGGATATAGGATTTTAGAGGTACCGATCAGCTATGCCCCTCGGGAGGCCAAAAAACTCTCTCCCTGGAAAGATGGCTGGCCGGCCCTGGCAATGCTGTTCAAGTGTCGCTTCTCCGGTCCCTTTCGGGCCATTGAGCAGGCACATACATCCGAGGATCGGCAAGAGAAAATCGCGGCAAACAACTAAGATTATTTGAGAAATCAGCGTGCTCTTTGAAAGAGCACGCTTTCTTGCGTTCTGGATGATAGAATGAGGGAGATACACTGTTGTAGGAGGAAATCGATGGCGAACCGTCCAAAAGTCCTTGTGACTCAAAAGGTACCCAACCAGGCCTACCCTCTTCTAGAGGAAATCGGTGAGGTCGAGGCTAATCCCAACGAGGGGCAGATCTGGTCTGCTGAGGAACTACTCAAAAAGGCTCCCGGCCACGATTATTTGTACACGCTACTAACTGATACGATAGACGCTCCACTACTGGAAGCCTGCGCGGCCTCTACTCCCCGGCTCAAGATGATCGCGAATATGGCGGTCGGCTTTAATAATATCGATGTCGAGACGGCGACCCGTCTGGGGATCGCTGTAAGTAATACGCCTGGCGTGCTCTCAGAGACCACTGCGGATCTGGCGTTCGCCCTGCTAATGGCTACCGCGCGCCGAATTCCTGAGGCCGAGCGCTTCCTGCGAGCAGGGAAGTATACCGGCTGGGGTCCACTGCTTTTCACTGGCGCGGAGGTTCATCACTCAACGCTCGGGCTGGTTGGGGCCGGGAGGATCGGCAAGATTATGGCCCGTCGCGCCTACGGCTTCGATATGACGGTGCTCTACTATGATGTGTACCGCCTCTCCCCTGAGGAGGAGGCTGAGTATCATCTCGAATATCGTTCCCTGGATGCTCTATTGCGTGAGTCCGATTTTGTCAGCGTCCATACTCCATATATGCCTTCAACCCACCATCTGATTAATGCTGAGAAGCTTGCTTTAATGAAACCCACAGGCATTTTGATTAATACCGCTCGCGGCCCCATTGTGGACGAACGCGCACTGGTTCAGGCTTTACAACAAAGCCTGATCGCCAGGGCTGGCCTGGATGTTTTCGAGAACGAACCAACCGTTGAGCCTGAACTACTGACGATGGAAAATGTGGTGCTGCTTCCACATATCGCCAGTGCATCTCTCAAGACTCGGACGCTGATGGCGACGATGGCCGCCGATAATCTGGTAGCCTATGCCCACGGAAACACACCTCCCAATATTCTGAATCCAGAAGTTCTAAGTCGATAGATACCCCCGATTCCTGGAAGGGTGTCGCTTCTTCCAGGAATCTTTTCTCTCCTTTTTTTCCACTTCTAAAAATCTCCTCATATTTCCCTTTACTTTTAAAGCAAGTTGAGATATAAAAAAACT
>CAXTTV010000210.1:0-8024 GCA_964247295.1 uncultured Ktedonobacteraceae bacterium
GAGACTCGAATGGGGTAGGTCGGGTCACGTGTGGACCCGTGCTCAGGGGAGCCATGACACGTGCCACGAAAAGGTAACGGTGGGCCATCTCGTCGCGCCTCTGTGCTCCAGGTCCCAGACTTTTCCTGTTCATGCAAAGGGGTGTGCATTCCGTCTCCACGGGTCCACACGTGACCCCGATCTACGAACGATGGCAAGGCGAGAAAACACCTTTCTTTCTTTTCCCAACAGGTTGGTCCACCTTAAAGCTGAACAATAAGTTTCTCAGCCAATTCAAAAGAGTAGTTCTGCCCCCGGTCATGTGGGTAAACCTGGAACATGTTCGCCATCCATAACCCATCCAAAGGTGTGTACAAAGGGGGAATATGACGCTTATAATCGGTGGTAACGATTGGTTGAGCAAAGGGGGCAGCGAACATCCAGCTTTCTCGCAGCCACGAGGGATCAAAGTCGGGCTGAATGCGCTTCAGGTGCGGCAGATACTCTCCCAAAACATCTTCTTTGCTTTTTCCAAAAAGGGGATCGTTCATCGGTCGATAGTTTCCAAGATAGATCAGGTGCCGCCCACTATACTCACTTGCTGGCCGAAGATGCGTGTGCTCAACCAAGGCCGTAAAGGGATAGCCGGGATCGCACACGTTGACCCAATAACTGTTTTCAGTTAAGGGACGGTCCAATGCCAGGATCAGGCAATGAGCTCCATAGGCCTGCCCCCATTCATAGCGCCGACGGTAGTCCTCGGGCAACTGCGGCACAATTTTACAGGTCAGGCGCGTCGGTAGGGTAGAGATTACCCGATCAACATCGACGGTCTCATGTTGTGTGGAGATAGACCAGAGTCCAGTTGGTTTTTGTGTTACCTGCCGCACTTCAGTGTTGAAATGGAGTTCCCCACCTGCCCGCTCAATTCGCTCCCGCAAGCATTCATAAAGATGCTGAAAACCTCCGCGCATATACCCCAATTCGGTGGTGCGATCGTGGACACGAGCCCAGAACCAGGGCAGGGCGATCTGGTCCTGGAGCGCGCCAAACTTGCCAAGGAAGAGTGGTTCAAAGGTGCGAGCAAAGCCACGCTGGCCCATCCATTTACGCAGCCAGGGAGCGGCAACCTTTCCTTCATAAAAATTGCTCCCAGTCACCTTGAAAAGACCCGCCACCGCTCCCACACGCAGGCGTTCATCCAGGCGCAGGGGGCCATAGCGTAGCAGCGAGGCCGGTGAGTCCAGTTGCCAGATTTTGTTCTCAAGCAAAGAGACAGTCCGAGGTCGAGACCAGATCAGGCGATCCTCCAGACCAAGTTCTCGTATATAACGAATAATTGTGGTATCAGTCCGAAAAATATGATGATAAAATTTCTCCAGCCAGATATCTTTCCCAATTGGAAAGCCGGCGGCCAATCCTCCAGCCTCTGGCTCACGTTCAAAAAGCACAACATCTTCACCAGCCTGGATTAAATGGTAGGCGGTGGTTAATCCCAGTACGCCTCCACATAAAATAGCATATCTCATCTATCGTGATCCAATATCGTATTGCTCTCCCTCTATTATCTAAACACCATGTTACCATTAATTATCAGGAAAAAATATCGTCTAGGACCGTTTGTCTTGCTTTGTTGACTTTTAATTTTGGTCATCGTCCTAGAGATCAGAAAAACATATACATGACTTTTTATGGCATTCAATGCAAATCTATAAGGAAGGAATCGGGAACTTGTTACCTGTGACACCAGGAAAAAATTCATCCGCGCCCGAAAACCCTCAGGACCTCTGGTTACGCTCGCAGGTGCGGCTCGCCAGAGAAGGCAATGAGGCGGCTTTCCAGGCACTTTTTCAGCACTACACACAACGCATCTCTACCTATTTAGTCCGACTACTGGGCAGTGAGCAAGAAGGACTGGATCTAGCTCAAGAGACGTTTTTAAAGGCCTGGACGATGCTCCCCTCCCTCAAGGACGAGGCCCGTTTTAGCTCCTGGCTCTACCGCATCGCGACCAATATCGCGATCGATGCTCAGCGCCGCCAGAAGTTGCGCTGGCTTCCCTGGAACCAGTTCCCGGTCGAAACCCATCAAGATCACGAGCCCGCGATGGAGGGCCGGATCGCCGAGATCGAGCAGATCCAAGCGGCCCTGGCTCAGGTCTCGCCCAAATACCGCTCCTGCCTGCTTCTCCAGATTGAGGGAGGGTTCTCCCAAAAGGAGATCGCCGCCATGCTCTCGATGAATATCAAGGCCGTCAGTGTGTATGTTAATCGCGGCTGCGAGCAGTTCCGCAAGGCTTATGCCGCGCTAAATCATATGAGTCCCCCTATCTCGTTTTCGGGAAAGGAGATGTTATAGCTATGTCGTTCTCATCCCCCTGCCCCGAGTGGGCCAAGAAGCTGGCCGCGCGTACCCAAGCAGATCTCTCTCGCGAGGAGCGGGCCGCTTTGAATGCTCACCTGTTGTATTGTCAAAAATGTGTGGCAACCGCCGCAAGCTACAGCCGAATGCAGCAGGCGATCCGCTCACTGCCACCCGTCAAGCCATTGGCTGATCTTCCTCACCTATCATTCCAACAAACAAGAATCTCTAGTCATGCATTCAAGGAGCCTGAACGCATATCAAACATCACAGACCTTGCCGATCGACAAACACGACAGCAACGGAAACGCCCAAATCAGCTACGACCATGGGTCAGTTTGGTTGCGGCTGCTGCCATTGCTTTGATCATCGGCGCGACGACGTTTGTGTTTAGCAATGCCCGTAGTACAGGGTTGGGCAGCAATAGTAATCCCACCCAACCTAAGCTACCAACTCAAAAACCAGATAATCAGGCTCGGAGTGTCCAGTCAGTATTTTCCGGCTGCGCCCTTTTCAACCAGCATAACGATGATGCAGGCATGCAATATATCTGTGGCCAGAACCTTTATAAAGATATTAACCTTGAGCAGGTTAAAGGAAATTATAGAGTTGTTCTATATCAAGCTTATGCTGATACCAACCAAATTGTTATTGCATATCAGGTAGAGGTAAAACAGACAGATGGCAACTATGCTCCTGTCTCTTCACAGCCACATGATACATCCTCGGGAAGGGGCACTGAGTACGGAAGCAGCCTTAGCATTCAAGGTGGCGTGCCGCTGCCTAGCGGCAACTCAGCAGGTACTGCCGAAGTCGGTTATGTTATTACTTCTTTTCATACACCTGTGGATCAGAAAGCGACCGATGAATTAAAGCTACGCATGCAAACTCACATTAGTGAAATAGAGTACAAACCTGCCCCGAATGAGCCGGGGAACAACGGCAAAGTAAAATCAACTACAAATGTGACAATAGACTTCGCTGTACCATATCATCCCGAGAAAAAGATCTTCACCGTTAACCAGACCTCAACCTCTGGAGGAGGAAACTTGACTCTTGAGACGATTACGGCCTCGCTTAGCGCGGTGAACATTCAAGTCTCTGTTAATGGTGCTATAGATCATAACGCTGTACTTCAGTTGCAAATGAGTTCAGGCAACATTAGTTGTGACGGTGGAGAGGGAAGTTATATTCCAACGATTGGATCTTCCACGATGATGCTTAGCTGCCCTATATTAACCCAACCATCCTGGCAGGTTCATGGTTTTGCCTATGTAGTTGGGCCAAAGAGCACTCCTCCTCCTCTTGCTAATACAAAGTATGATTGGAATTTTATGGTAAACATTCCCTAGACTGGCTCTACAGTAGAGCCAGTCCTATCTACCGAATGGGGATGCGCGCATCCCATTCGGGTTCAGATCACATCAAGCTTCATCGTTTACTCTTATCTCTTTTTAGGAGTTGTCTTTATGATGCCCTCTACGCCTGTAAATCACCCACCTATCCATATGGACAAGAAACTTTTTACGACCCGGTGGATGAGATTAAAGTTGCTTTTGCTTGTATCACTTGCCCTACTCGTGAGCGTTATCACTCTGCTCCCTGGCAACACATATGCCGCTGCTCTCCATGATAACGCCTCGCCTGAGCACCTTCAAGCATCACTTCCAGACCCAGGGGATTCTGCTCGACCCACTGAGTCAGGGTTTAACACTGAGTGTGCTCTTAATATCAATAATGATGCGGGGATGCAGTACGCCTGTTCCCAACACCTTTATAGAAATATAAATCTGAAACAGGTGCAGGACGATTATACGGTTGTTGTTCGTCAGGCCTTTGCCGATGCCAACCGGATTGTCATCGCTTATCAAGTGTTCATGCAACAATCAAACGGGATGTATATACCAGTGAAAGATACACTTCGTCCCGATCCATCTGGATTTGGTACAGAATATTCCAGCGATCTGGGACTTCAAAATGAAGGAGTATTGACATACGATGGAGCCGTAAAAACAAATGCGTATGCAAACTATATCGTCCAATCCTACAGGCTACCTGAAAAGTTGCAAGAAACCGATTATCTGGATTTGCGGATGCGCACGCGGATCTCAAAGATGGAGTATACATTCTCAGCAACAAAAGGTTTGATTAATAAAGGTGGTCCCAAATCAACTTCCTATACTACAATTGATTTCACAATCCCCTATTATCCTGAGAAAAAGACCTTTACCATCAATCAGACCGCGACCTCAGACGGGGCCCAAATGACGGTCCAAACAATTACAGCCTCACAAACCGAAGCCACGATCACGGTTTCCTATCCTCCTCTCGATAGCAATACGTCAATGGTGCTAGAGTTGAAAACCAATGACTACACCTGCCCTGGCAATGGTGCAAAACAGTCTACTACTCATGATCATGTCACAATTAAGATAGCCTGCCCTGTACTGGCTTCGTCATCATGGAAAGTACAGGGAAAAACAGATTTTCAGGGACCAAACGATGCATCCGCTCCCCCTTCCGCAAAATACAAATGGAATCTCACAATTAAAACTGTCTGGTAGGAAATTACTAACGTCTTATCAGACAGATCCACCAATAAATAATTGTGGCATCAGTCAAAAAAAGATGATGATAAAATGTCTCCAGCCCGATAGCCCTCCCAATTCTCCAGTCTCTTACCCCGTTACAAAGCACAATATCTTCACACACCCTGGTGAAACACCAGGTGGTAGCTCATCCCCACTATCCCTCCGCCACACTAGCATATTTCATAATATGAAGGGCGCTCCCGATATATATTTTTATTTTTCTAATTATCACCTATTAAAATTTTTATCATTGAGGATAGTTTGTCTTACTTTGTTGGCTTTCAATTTTCGCCATCGTCTTAGAGATCAGAAAAGCATACACATAGCTTTTAATTTTGCTCAATGCAAATCTCAATACAAGTTTATAGTAAGAAAGGGATCGGAAACTTGTTACCTGTGACACCAGGAAAAAATTCATCCGCGCCCGAAAACCCTCAGGACCTCTGGTTACGCTCGCAGGTGCGGCTCGCCAGAGAAGGCAATGAGGCGGCTTTCCAGGCACTTTTTCAGCACTACACACAACGCATCTCTACCTATTTAGTCCGACTACTGGGCAGTGAGCAAGAAGGACTGGATCTAGCTCAAGAGACGTTTTTAAAGGCCTGGACGATGCTCCCCTCCCTCAAGGACGAGGCCCGTTTTAGCTCCTGGCTCTACCGCATCGCGACCAATATCGCGATCGATGCTCAGCGCCGCCAGAAGTTGCGCTGGCTTCCCTGGAACCAGTTCCCGGTCGAAACCCATCAAGATCACGAGCCCGCGATGGAGGGCCGGATCGCCGAGATCGAGCAGATCCAAGCGGCCCTGGCTCAGGTCTCGCCCAAATACCGCTCCTGCCTGCTTCTCCAGATTGAGGGAGGGTTCTCCCAAAAGGAGATCGCCGCCATGCTCTCGATGAATATCAAGGCCGTCAGTGTGTATGTTAATCGCGGCTGCGAGCAGTTCCGCAAGGCTTATGCCGCGCTAAATCATATGAGTCCCCCTATCTCGTTTTCGGGAAAGGAGATGTTATAGCTATGTCGTTCTCATCCCCCTGCCCCGAGTGGGCCAAGAAGCTGGCCGCGCGTACCCAAGCAGATCTCTCTCGCGAGGAGCGGGCCGCTTTGAATGCTCACCTGTTGTATTGTCAAAAATGTGTGGCAACCGCCGCAAGCTACAGCCGAATGCAGCAGGCGATCCGCTCATTGCCACCCGTCAAGCCATTGGCTGATCTTCCTCACCTATCATCCCAACAAACAAGAATCTCTAGTCATGCATTCAAGGAGCCTGAACGTATGTCAAACATCACAGACCTTGCCGATCGACAAGCTCGACAGCAACGGAAACGCCCAAATCAGCTACGACCATGGGTCAGTCTGGTTGCGGTTGCTGCCATTGCTTTGATCATCGGCGCAACTGCGTTAATGTTTAGCAATGCCCGTTCGACCACTCTTGGTAGCAATAGTGCACAAACACAATCTGGTCAATCAACCCAGAATGCCAACCCAGACTGCGCCCTTGGCATTGATGCCGGAATGCAGTATGTTTGCACACAACGGCTTTACAAAGATATTAATCAGGAGCAGGTAAAAGGCAAATACAAAGTTGTTTTGCATCAGGCGTATGCCGATTTTAATCGGGTAGTCGTCGCGTATCAAGTACAGGTAAAACAGGCGAACGGAACCTATGTACCTTTCGTTCAGTCACCTCCTCCAGCAAACACAAACCTTTTCGGGAATAAGTACTACAGTGCTCTGAAGGTTCAGGGTGGCGAAGAGTTTATGGGTCTATTCGGTGGGAACCAGGGCGGCTATGTCGTTGAAGCTTCCCAACCCCGTGAAGATTTGCCAAAGACTCAGGAGTTAAAGTTACAGTTAAACACTGTCATCAACGAGTTACAGTCCAATACACAACTCGTAGACTCTATCGCAACGGACTTCACTGTCCCCTACCATTCTGAAACAAAAACCTTCCAGGTCAACCAGACATTGACCTCGAATGGAGCAAGTCTGACCCTTCGGAGCATCGTAGCCTCACCAAGCAGAGCCGTAATGCGTTTCTCGTCTACTGGTCTGGACACCAAAACAAGTCTCAAGTTAAAGCTCAGCGCTGATACCTATACGTGTGAAGTTCTGAATCCATCAGCGCCAGAAGGTCCCGCACGCGATAATGGAGCGTTTACAGCGGCGTGTCCATTGCTTGCTCAACCATCCTGGCATTTGCAAGGATCTGGTCAGTCGGCAAATGATCCGACTCGCTCAAGTGCGATCAAGTATGATTGGAATTTCACAATCACGACTCGCTAGTTACAAACTGCTATAGCAGTTTATTAACTCCCTTCCCCCGGATGTGTGTTGCCAACATTCACATCTGGGGGGAACATCCACGAGATCTACTTTCTTATCTTACTACTCATCTCTTATCAGGAGGCTTGTTTATGCTGCCTGCTCCCTTGCCGGGCCACTCACCCTACTACTTTAACAAAAGACTTTTTACTATCCAGGGGCTGCCGTTAAAGCTAATCTTCCTGATAACACTTGCTTTGATGGTAAGCGTAAGTATCTTGGCTCCTGGAAATGCTCAGGCTGCTACATACAGCGATACCATCTCCACACAAACTCAATCATCACTTCCAGGTCCAGAAGATCCTGCTCAGTCCACTCAGTCAGGATTTAATGCTGAGTGTGCCCTTAATATAAACGATGACGCTGGGATGCAGTATGCTTGTTCCCAACACCTTTATAGGAATATAAATCTTAAGCAGGTGCAGGATAATTATATGGTTGTTGTTCGTCAAGCATATGCCGATGCCAACCGGATCGTTATTGCTTATCAGGTGTTCACACAGCAACCAGACGGAATGTATATTCCAGTGAAGGACACCCTTAGTCCCGATCCATCTGGATTTGGCATAGAGTATTCCAGCGATCTGGGATTTCAAAATGGAGGTGTATTTACCTACGATGGAGCTGTAGAAACGAATGCGTATGCTAATTATATTGTCCAATCCTATAGAGTACCCGAAAAGTTACAAGCAACCGATAACCTGGATCTGCTGATCAGGGCTTTTTGGTAGTCCCGAAAAGTGAAAAAAGAACCATTTCTTGCTAAAAT
>CAXTTV010000211.1:0-8012 GCA_964247295.1 uncultured Ktedonobacteraceae bacterium
ATTCCGGTTCGCTAATCTCAGCGACTAGAAGGATTGAGATGCACTTTTGCAGAACGTGTAAGAGTGCATCTTTTTGTTGATGAAGCAGGCTTTCTATAAGTTCTTCAAAATAAAATAAACATTTCCTCAAACCCATGTATTCTTCCGCAACAGCGTCTTAAAGCAAGCTATATTTATAAAGAACTTTTCCCGAGTTGAGGCACAAGAATTTGATATATTTCTCTATTCCTTCCCTTTCGTTTACTCTATACTCGAAAAATAAGAAACCTGCATACACCTACATCTTAATTAGCATATACAGAATGGAGCTTCTAAATGCACAAAGTGATTCAACCAAAAATTCTCTACTTCGGGACGCCGGTGGTCCTTATCAGTACCTTAAATGAAGATGGATCCCCCAATCTGGCTTCTATGTCCTCTGCATGGTGGATAAACCAGTCATGTATGTTGGGAATGAGTAGCCGATCAAAAACAGTTGGAAACCTTCTGCGTGAACGCCAGGGAGTGCTTAACCTTCCCTCATCAGATCTTGTGAGCGCGGTGGATCGCCTGGCGCTCACGACGGGGAGTAATCCTGTTCCCGAGTATAAAGAGAAGATTGGATACCGCCACAAACAGGATAAGTTTGGCCTTGCCGGATTAACTCCGATTACCGCCGATCTTGTTAATGCACCCCTTGTGGCTCAGTGTCCAGTTCAACTTGAAGCACACGTTGAGCAAGTCCACGCCTTTGAGCAGCAAAGCGCGATTATGGCGATCGAGATGAAGATTATTCGCGTGCATATCGATGAACAGCTTCTCGTGCCCGGAACAGAAAACTATATCGACCCGGAGAAGTGGCAACCGCTGATTATGAATTTCTGCGAGTTCTTCGGACTCAGTAGCAAGATCTATCCCTCGCGTCTGGAGTCCGCTTTCTATGGCCTTCCCCGTGAGAAGCAACCCCAGGATACAGGCAAAATGAGTAGTTAATCAAAGTAATTAAGGGTAAAAAATGTATAAAACATGTTATAAATGGCATTTCATCACTTGATATTCTAGAAACATATCGGTATACTTCTATGGTGCCTTTGAAAATCCTTCCCCCTCAATGAAGAGACCCATCCGACCCTGGGCGTCGGCTGAAAATAGAGGTATGTCTGATGATGGCTGAAGCGTTTACGCTGGGCATTGAGCAGGAATTTCAACTTGTTAATCGCGAAACCGGACAATTATCCTCAAGAATCGGAGATATTCTTCCAAAAGGGATAGAGCGGCTAGGGAATCAGATTAAGCAGGAGTCTAAGCAAGCCTCAATAGAAGTGGTAACCGGGATCTGCCCTACTATCAATGAGGCGAGAGAGCAGGTAACGGGCTTGAAAGCTGCCCTGCTGGATCTGGTTGAGCCCGAAGGCCTAGCAATTATTGGGGCTGGAACTCATCCCTCCTCTCATTGGGAGGATCAAAAAACCACTCAAGCAGATCGCTACCAGCGACTTGAAGAGCAGTATCAGGATATCGAGCGCAATATGGTAATCTATGGCTTACATATTCATATAGGTATCCCAGATGATGAGATGGCAATTACCCTAATGAACCAGGTTCGCAACTGGTTACCCCACCTGCTGGCGATCTCAGTAAACTCCCCCTTCTGGTCAGGACGCAATACCGGCCTGAAATCGTACCGTTCTATCCTCTGGAAAGAATTGCCGCGCACAGGCGTACCCGAAATTATCGCCTCGCGAGCGGATTTTGATCAAGAGATCCAAAAATTAATCCAGATGCACTGTATCAGCAGCGGGCGCGATCTCTGCTGGGATGTCCGTCCACACCATCAACTACCCA
Source organism: uncultured Ktedonobacteraceae bacterium (assembly GCA_964247295.1). Classification (GTDB taxonomy): domain Bacteria; phylum Chloroflexota; class Ktedonobacteria; order Ktedonobacterales; family Ktedonobacteraceae; genus CAXTTV01. The sequence continues at coordinate 1,825 of CAXTTV010000211.1, forward strand.
CACTGGAGTTCCGGATCTGCGATATGCCGGGAACCAGCCGTGAGACGCTGATACTTGCCGCACTCTGTCAGGCTCTACTCTACAAGCTTGCCTGGCTGAATCGCCATGGCAAAACCGTGTATGTGCCAAAGCGCAGTGAGGTTGAAGAAAACAAATGGTCGGTGATCCGCTACGGCCTCGATGGCCACCTCGCGGATTTTATGGCGGCCCGCAGTGTACCTACGCGCGAGGCCCTCTATGAGATGCTAGAATTTGTGGAAGATGTCATAGACGATCTGGAATCAGGACTACAGATGCAGCATCTTCGGTCGCTTTTAGAGGCAGATATCTCTACGGGGGCCGATCGCCAGATCGCGGTCTATGAGCAATCAGGGGAGATCCAGAGCGTCGTGGATTTCTTGATAAAAGAGACGAGAGAAAAGTAAGCAATGCTTCCAATAGGATCTATAGCGATTTTGAAAATCAAGAAGTCATTCAGGCTTGTCTTTCCCTCATACAGAATGTACTATTGATAACAGATTAGGATCTTTGATCACTATAGATGTATCTGCTTGCAAGTAAATAGAGGGGACCAATGGCAACAACGTATAGGGTCATTAAGGATCACGCCTCGTCCTATCCCGATCCAATTACTGTTCAGGCCGGTGAGATCTTTAAAGTCAGCAAAAAAACGGATAGGTGGAATGACGACCCCCGCTGTGTCTGGGTCTGGTGTACCGATCAACGAGAGAAAAGCGGCTGGATGCCGAAAAATATAATTCAGCCGGTAGACGAAGGCAGTAAAGGAACTACACGCACCCCTTATAGCGCGGTGGAACTGACAGTCTCTGTCGGCGATGAGCTTATAGGAGAAAGGGAAGAGGCTGGCTGGGTCTGGGCGAGAGATAATAAAGGTCAGCTTGGCTGGGTCCCCAGCGACCACATTGAGAAGATGGAGTAAAAAAGGCCAGTAGCATTTTCAAATGAACAAAAAAGAGGTTCCTCAAAACGATTTTCCCTGGCTTCTTTGTCTATGGCTGATCCTTTTAATGGCTGGCTATATTATTCTGCATACGCTCTTTAGCCTGCTCTCACTCCCAAATCCCCCTCTGCTCTCTTTTCTACCCGGTGGAGTCTATCTTCTCGCCGGCTTGCTTATCAGCAGATGGGGAATAAAGATCTGGCAAAGAAAGCCTGAGACCAGAACTATCAGGATAGGGGCTGCGGCCCTGATACTGATGGCCATACTTTCCATCCTGTTGGGCCTTCTTTTCTGGATTACTGGATTGGACCAGATCTAACGTTCCACAGGAGGTGACTTTAAGTTCTCGCCGATGGTACGAGAGCTTCTGGTTCTGGGCCACAAGAGGATTCCGGTGGTGAGAATAACGATCGCAACCAGATCAAAGACAATCTCGTATGGGATGTCATTCATGCAGATACCCAGAAAGGTCTGCTGAAGACTGGCGGGAGTGCTACAAACGTGCTCGTTCACAATGTGCAAATGCAGTATTACATGCTGAACAATACCATCATATAAGTTGAAACCACCCGCCCCTATCAGTAAAGCGGCGAAAATCGCGTTTCGATTAAGCTTATCCCAGGCCGTTCGGGTGCGCCAGAGCCTTAGGGCACCCCATAGCAACAAAAGTGTACTGAAAAGATGAAACAAACCATCGCTCAATAAACGACCATGCTGATCAGTATTCCAATAAAATGTATGCCACTGTAATAACTGATGAAGCAAGGTCTCATCTAAAAAGGCCGCAACCCCGATTCCTAACAGCACACCAGTAAACAATGCCTGCCGTGGCGCGAATGTCAGGTGTAAGCGCGCTTCTGTCCTATCTTCCAATGAAGCCACAGATCTCTCCTGTCCGTTACGTATTCAGAACCCTTTGCTTGTAATACGCGTAGAGGAGAAAAGATGAAACAGACTATAGATGCGCATCCCCCTACCAAATCCAGACACGTTCAAGACGCTCGATCTATTCAGATCGCGCAGATACTTGATCGCATCGACACCTATATTTATGCTGTTGTTGGCTTCTCATTTCTCGTGATCGCGATTGTCGCCCTGCTCTATACCTTCTGGAATTTTAGCCTCTCCACCTTTGTGACCCTCCCAAAAGTGGAGAGCAACCAGCAACCAGGGATACTCATTGGAGCAATTATCGACTTTATCGCGGGATTATTGCTGGTATTAATTGTTCTAGACATTTTAAGAACTGTCATCCATAATATGAAGACGCACGAGACATCGCTACGACCCTTTTTGTTTATTGGGATCGTCTCGGCCACCCGAATCATTCTGGTCATCAGCGCCAAGTTAGCAATCAATCCATCGCTCTCGCAAGATAAATTTATACAGGCCACCGTTGAGATGGGGCTGAGTGGCCTGTTAATTCTCGGATTAGCGGCCACCTTGCGAATTCTAGGAAACGTTGCCAGCATTGATCTCACAGAAGACTAGATAGTGATCTCTAAGGTGGTTACGGTAAAGAAATTTTTGGAGAGCGTCTCTGGCAACGGCTGACCCTGTTGCTCCAGGCTGACGAGACGCTGACGCATCGCGGACTGCATATTTCTGGTAAGCTCGTTCAACGTTTTGCCGGTGGCCTCACACCCCGGTAGATCAGGGGCATACGCCCGATAGGTTGATCCGTTCAGTTCATAAACCACAACATAATGATGTCTCGCCATAAAAAAGTCTCCTCTAGTTTTTGGGCGCTCACAGGCGCGAAAACAAACACATTATAACATTCGCAATGTTGCCAAAGCGCGCGATTTCGGGGTATTCTAAATGAGCTGGCCTGTCGCCTGTGCTGATGGGCCTGGAATACATATATGGCAGAGATTCCTCTGATGCCGAAGAGGCCGTTAGAGTTCCTTATGCTATAATGAATGATCGTATAAACACGTCATTGCATTGATGTGTTAAACCGTATCTGGACGATTGATAAGGATAGAAAGAAGGTTTTTTGTATGAAGATTGGTATGATCGGTATCGGTCGCATGGGAGCTTATATGGCTCAGCGCCTGGTTCGCGCCGGACATGAGGTGGTCGGCTATGCGCGAACGAAAGCCACCGTCGATGGCCGCCTCCAGGAGGGCGCGATCACTAGCGGCGCTACTTCTCTGGAAGATGTTGTGAGCCAACTTCCTTCTCCCCGCATTATCTGGATGATGGTTCCAGCCGCTTCGGTCGATGATACAATCAATCAGTTCTCCCACCTTCTACAAAAAGGCGATATCATTGTGGACGGCGGTAACTCGTACTACCGCGACGATATCCGCCGCGCCGCCTCTCTGGAGAAGTTAGGCATTCATTATGTAGATAGCGGCACCAGTGGCGGCGTCTGGGGACTGGAGCGGGGCTACTGCCAGATGATTGGCGGAGAGACGGAGATTGTGCAGTACCTTGATCCGATCTTTTCAACCCTGGCCCCCGGCGTGGAGGCAGCCCTCCGTACACCCGAGCGCAAAGATAAGTCGCTCACAAGCGCCGATAAAGGCTATCTGCACTGCGGGCCACATGGCGCGGGCCACTTTGTAAAGATGGTCCACAATGGGATCGAGTACGGTATTATGGCCGCGTACGGCGAGGGCTTAAATATTCTGAAGCATGCGAATATCGGTAAAACACAGGCTACCGTTGATGCTGAAACGGCTCCGGTTCAGGATGCTCAATACTATCAATATGATCTGGATATTCCTGAAATCACTGAACTCTGGCGGCGCGGTAGCGTTATCGGCTCCTGGCTGCTGGATCTGACGGCGAGCGCTCTTCAGAAAAGCCCTGAGCTTCAAGAGTTCGCTGGTCGCGTCTCCGACTCGGGCGAGGGCCGCTGGACAATCTCTTCGGCGATTGACGAGGGCGTTCCCGCTCCCGTTCTGAGCAACGCTCTGTTCTCGCGCTTCGCTTCTCGTAATGAGGATGAGTACGCGAATAAGATTCTGTCGGCGATGCGCTTTGAGTTCGGCGGTCACCACGAAAAGACCGATAAGTAAGATCTCACTGGAGGGTGAGGCGACTCGCCCTCCAACCGCGGTTTCGCTCCCTCCCTGCTCCTGCAATAAAAAAAGAGAGAAGTATCAGGAGGTTCCCACTTTTATGAGTCAGACAAAAGACCAGACACCATTGATCCAACGCTCCGGCTGGAGGGCTTTAGAAAGCCATTATCAACAGATAAAAGATACGCATCTACGCGATCTGTTCGCGCAAGATCCCCAACGCGGAGAACGCTTGAGCGTTGAAGCCGAGGGAATCTATTTCGACTATTCTAAAAATCGCATTACCGATGAGACTCTCAAACTACTGCTTGAGCTGGCTCAGTCTTCCGGGCTGCGCGAAAGAATTGACGCGATGTTTCGCGGGGATAAGATCAATATCACCGAGAACCGGGCTGTGTTGCATGTGGCTTTGCGCGCGCCCGAGACTGAGAGCATTGTGGTAGATGGCAAGAATGTGGTCCCCGATGTTCATAAAGTTCTTCACAAGATGGCCGGCTTCGCCAATCGGGTGCGTAACGGCGAATGGAAGGGCTTTACAGGCAAACGTATCCGCAATGTCATCAATATCGGGATCGGTGGCTCCGATCTTGGCCCCTTTATGGCTTATGAGGCCCTGAAGCATTATAGCGATCGCGAGATGACCTTTCGGTTTGTCTCTAATGTGGATGGCACCGATATGTATGAGGCTACCCAGGACCTTAATCCTGAAGAGACCCTTTTTATTGTCTCATCCAAAACCTTTACGACCCTGGAAACCCTGACAAACGCTGGGAGTGCCCGCGATTGGGCACTGGCAACCCTGAAGGATCAAAAAGCGATCGCCAAACATTTTGTCGCGGTCTCTACCAACGAGAAAGAGGTCGCGAAGTTCGGGATCGATACCGAGAACATGTTTGGTTTCTGGGACTGGGTCGGCGGTCGTTACTCCTACGATTCCGCGATCGGCCTCTCACTGATGATTGCGATCGGCCCAGAGGGCTTTACTGAGATGCTCGCCGGTTTTCATAGCATGGACGAGCATTTCCGCACAACACCCTTTGAGAAAAATCTCCCGGTTCTGCTGGCCCTAATCGGCGTCTGGTACAACAATTTCTTTGGAACCCAGACGGTGGCGATCCTACCATACGATCAGTATCTGAATCGCTTCTCGGCCTATCTTCAGCAGCTTGATATGGAGAGCGATGGGAAATCGGTGGATCTTGAAGGCAAACATGTTGACTATCAGACCGGCCCAATCATCTGGGGTCAGCCTGGAACAAATGGGCAACACGCCTTTTATCAACTGATCCATCAGGGAACTAAGCTGATTCCCGCTGATTTCATTGGTTTCAGCCAGACGCTTAACCCGATCGGTCGACACCACGATCTGCTTATGGCGAACTTTTTCGCGCAGACCGAGGCCCTGGCCTTCGGTAAGACGGCGGAAGAAGTCAAGGCCGATGGGGTCGCCGACTTCCAAATCTCCCACCGCACCTTTGAGGGAAACCACCCTACGAACACCATTCTGGCCGATAAGCTGACCCCATCGATGCTTGGGAAGCTTGTGGCATTATACGAACACAAAGTGTTTGTGCAGGGAACCATCTGGAACATCAACTCATTTGACCAGTGGGGAGTTGAGCTCGGTAAGGTTCTGGCTAATCGGATCATTCCCGAACTAGAGAGTGCCGAAGAACCAAAATTAACTCATGATAGCTCAACAAATACATTAATCGGGCGCTATCGACAGGCTCGACAGACAAAGTAAAGATTGTTTGATAGCAGCAAAGGGATGGTAGATCATCTCATACAGGTGAGCCATCCCTGACAATCCTTAAAACAGAAAGAAGAAAACTATGCGTGTAGAACCAACTATTAATATCGAATTCGCGTCAGACCAGAGAACCGAGACTCACTTGAAATCCCTGGAGCATCAGCTTAAAGAAGTTAAAGGGGTCGAGTACGATTTACTAGAGCCTAAAGATCATAGGGCCCCCGCACTGTTTGTGATTGGTCTGGAGAAAAAAGGGGGAGAGGCCGAGGATACGGCCCAGAGCGTAGCCCAATTGCTGTATAACTTTCTGCATCAGGACGCAACAATTCCCCAGAACGCTCGGATCAATCTGGTCACCGCCGAAGGGGACCGTACGGATATCGGACCTCTTTCAGTTCAGGAGATTCGCGAGATCATTATTACCGCTCACACCCATCAATAA
>CAXTTV010000212.1:0-7995 GCA_964247295.1 uncultured Ktedonobacteraceae bacterium
CCGGTGATCATGTTCTTGATGTAGTCGGCGTGACCGGGGCAGTCGACGTGGGCGTAGTGGCGCTGCTCAGTCTCGTACTCCACGTGAGCAATCGAGATCGTGATGCCACGCTCGCGCTCTTCGGGGGCCTTGTCGATCTTGTCGAAGGCGGTATACTCGGCCAGCTTGGCGGTCGAAAGGGTCTTGGTGATTGCTGCGGTGAGCGTCGTTTTGCCGTGGTCAATGTGGCCGATCGTGCCGATGTTCACATGCGGCTTGGTGCGCTCAAACTTTTTCTTCGCCATTTCCTGATGGCTCCTCCTGCTTTTTACCTGCGATCAGATATTCAAGGTTGTAGACATGCAATAGCCGCCTCCCGAATGCCTGATCGCCAAAATTATACATTACTCCCTATTCATTATCAAATGGGGGAGTGACGATCATTCTTCAGAAGACGGCAGCTAGATCTCTTGTGCGTCCAGCGCGGATTTCCGTAGGGGTGCCATTTACGCGACATGACACCCTGCATACGGAACCACGGGAGCCCGTGATGGGAATTGAACCCATGACCCCAGTCTTACCAAGACTGTGCGCTACCGCTGCGCCACACGGGCAGGAGGTTGGGTGGGCAGAGAGGGACTCGAACCCCCGAAGCTTTCGCAGCTGATTTACAGTCAGCCCCATTTGACCACTTTGGTATCTGCCCAAGGTTTGAGATGTGATCTTCAGATTGTGTCTCTTCTAGCCAGATAGTACATATCCAGTCTTCAGAATTCCACACCTGATCCGAGTACAGGACTCAAGACCTTTTCCTTCGTCACAAGGTTTACTGTACGGCCTGAGTGATCGACGGGTTTATTATAGACGCTCATTTGCGTGTTGTCAAGCATTTTTTCTCAATTTTTACTTTAGAGAAGAATACGTAGTACAAATGGGGCAATCTCCAAGATTGGTAAGGCAAAACCATTGCGTCTTACTTAATTTGCTGGTATAATTCCCTTCGTTGGAGAAAGATAATCATATACCTCACGCCTGTCTGTGGTGCCCCGATCTTTTTCGGCTTACATGATATGGCGGTTTGGATTTGGAATGACAGAGGTATTCTTTATGGCGACGAACTTCGACTTTGGTCGTTCTTCTTTGATTCGCGATCAGTACCTTCGCGATATGGATCTCATTTCTGCCGCTCTTCAAGAAGAGAGTCAGGATGAGCGTGAAGAGCGTCTCGGCCTGGTCTTACAATCCTGGCCTATGACCTGCGCTTGCTTTCAATCTCAGCGCGAGTCTAATGATGCGCCCGTACACGTTCCAGTTGCTTATGCTCACCCTTAGTTTTCTGTTTCTTTCCCTATTACAAAAGAAGATGTGTAGTTAATCATGCCTCATCCACCAGAACTGGTTCCTGAAGCTCTGACGTATCAGACTCCTATTCAGTTTGGTACGGTCTACTGGGTGAATTTTGGCTATCCATCTCTTCCGCCAGGCATCGAGGAGAAGCGTATTCTCGATTGGCATCCTGCTCTTGTTGTCTCTGGCGAGCCTTTCTGTCGTCACGCTGGTGCTGTCAATGTGGTCGCGCTGACTTCCTATCGTGGCAAGCTTCGTCCTTATCATCATCTTCTCTTAAAGCGCGACTACCCACTTCTTGATACAGACAGCCTGGTGAAAACCGAGCTGATGTATCCTATTTTGCGCTCTCTTCTAGCTGATCAATACGTGATCTGTAAACTGAATGAGCCTGATCTCCGGGCAATTATGGGGAAGATCGCGAATAGTTTAGCTATTACTCTATTCTATTCTTTACATTGATTTCCGGTAACTGGGAAGCTTGTGCTTAATGATGCCTGATCTCTCCCAATTGCGTTTTCTCCCCTCGGTTGACGAACTAATACAATCGGATGAGGGTCTATCTTTCATTTCTTCTTTCTCCCGATCCGCGACTTTGCGAGCGATCCGAACGGTTCTGGATCAGGCGCGAACGGCGATCCGCTCGGGAGCCTCCTGCCCTTCTTCCGCTGATCTTCTCTGTTCCTGCGCTGCGCTTCTCTCTGCCCAGTTCCGCCCGAGTCTGCGCCCTCTCATCAATGCGACCGGGGTGATTATCCATACAAATCTGGGTCGCGCTCCCCTGAGTCTGGCTTCGCTGGAGGCGGTGCGCGTCTCTGCCTCGCAGTTTTCAAATCTGGAGTACAATCTCGATGCCGGGGAACGAGGCTCCCGCCACGTGCATGTGGCGGCCTTGCTTCGAGATCTTACGGGGGCGGCGGCGGCCCGGGTGACAAATAATAATGCGGCGGCGGTGCTCCTGACATTAAGTACGCTGGCGACTGGACGCGAGGTGGTAATTTCGCGCGGCCAACTGGTTGAGATCGGCGGGGGCTTCCGGGTGCCCGATGTGATTCGCCAGAGTGGCTGCGAGCTTGTTGAGGTGGGAACAACGAACCGGACCCGGATTACTGACTACGAGCAGGCGATCACTCCACGCACTGCGGCTCTGCTACGCGTCCATCCTAGCAATTTTCTGATTACGGGCTTTACGGAGTCAACTTCCCCGCGGAAGATGGCGGCTCTGGCCCATGAGCATAATCTTCCTCTGGTTGACGATCTCGGTAGCGGTTGCCTTCTTCTAACTGAGCGCTATGGGTTAACCCATGAGCCGCTCCCTCAGGAGAGCCTGACTGCGGGTGCCGATATCGTTTGTTTCTCGGGCGATAAGCTTCTTGGGGGTCCACAGGCGGGAATCATTGTGGGGCGCGCGGAGCTTGTCGCTCGGATCGCGAAGCACCCTTTGATGCGCGCGCTCAGGATCGACAAGATGACGCTGGCAGCTCTAGAGGCGACGCTGCTCCACTATAAACGTGAGGAGGCCGAGCGCCAGATCCCGGTCTGGCAAATGATCTCCGCCCAACCTCAAGATCTGGCGAGGCGTGCGCGCGCCTGGGTTACGGCTCTTCAAGAACAAAAGATTCCGGCTCTGATGCAGTCGGGAACCTCGACGATTGGCGGGGGCTCCCTGCCCGGTGAGACGTTACCGACAACGCTGCTGGCTCTGCCGGGTCAGCAGCTTCCCTGTTCTTTGGAGGAGCTTTCTCGGCGCTTACGAAAGCGGGAACATCCGGTGATCACCCGGATGTTGAAAGATCATATGCTGCTCGATCCCCGAACAGTTTTTGAGGACCAGGACTCTGAGGTGGTACAAGCCCTGGTCGAGGCGATGTCATAAACTTTTTCCACAAGGGCTAGCGCTCTTCTCCCATAACAATCCGCGCATAGCTGATGTATCTCCGCTCGCTGATCACTCCTTCCTCCACGGCCACTTTGATGGCGCACCCATCCTCATCAACATGCAAACAATCGCTATACCCACACTGTCCCAGGTATGGCCGGAACTCAAGAAAGCAGGCGGCCATCTCTTCCTGAGGAATGTTCCAGGCCGCGAGGGCGCGAATACCGGCGGAGTCGGCCAACCAGCCTCCGCCCGAGAGGGGGTATAGCTGCGAACCTGTCGTGGTATGCTTCCCTTTGCCTGTGGTATCGCTCACAAGGCCGGTCCTCACCGCCATTCCAGGCTCAATGGCATTTACAAGAGAAGACTTGCCGACGCCCGAAGGGCCGGTGAAAAGCGAGGTATGTTTGTTCAGGCGCTCACGGATCTCCTCGACACCTTCGCCAGTCTGGATACTGGTCCGCAGGACAGGATACCCGATCTGCTTGTACAGGTCGATGTCTTGGTCCACTTCTTGCCGATGAGGTAGATCTGTTTTATTCAAGCAGACGAGGGCTTTCAGTTCAGCGGACTCGCAAATCATCAGGTAGCGGTCCAGCAGCCCAAAATGGGGTTCCGGCTGTGCTGTGGCAAAGACCAGAATCACCTGATCCAGGTTGGCGAGCAGGGTTTGCTCTGTCTCTTTGCCAGCAGTGGAGCCGGCATCTTTGCGAGAGAATGAGCTTTGCCGTGGCAAGATCTCTTCGATCGCTCCACTTTTGGGGTCGATCACGCTGATCCTAACATAGTCCCCGATACTAAGTTTGACCGGGGCGGCTGATTGCTCAGAATTGTTTGTCGAATGGGATGGATGAGGATTGCTGCGATTTCGGGTGGTGGAGTAGGGGTTTTCTAGCTCTTTGCGCTGAGCGCGGGTCCGACTGGCACTTTCTGAACGGGATTTCGCGAAGGCTTTTTTCAATTTACCCCGTAAGGTACAGCGTAAAATGCCCTTATCGGTATGAACTTCATAGATGCCATGCGCGCCGCTGAGGACGACGCCGATCAAGGTTTCCGGGCTATTGGCGGTCTCCGGTTGAATCAAAATGTCCCCTCCAAAAAGAGAATAAAAAACACGGTTAGAATGACAGGATAAAAAATGTCAACATCTACCGTGTGGAGGGAATGAGTATCGCTCTGCTAACCGCGTTAGATACCCGGAGTTCGCTTTTTTGTCAGTAACTTCAGGATCTGGTAGGGCAGCGTTCGCTCATGGCCTTGACCACCGGCAGATAAGGTGCAGACATGCACAGAAGAGAGAATCTCTATGCGCTTTTGCATACGTTGCACCTCCTTAAACTGGGCATCCCAGAATTTGTGCGAACAATAATTTTCTTAAAACTAGAGTACAGGATTGCATAAGGCTTGTCAACCTGCTTTTTTGGTTCCTCTGTATGCTAAGAACGGAAGGGTATCTCGACCCTCAATTCTGAAAAAAGGACAGGGGAAAGAAAGATAGGTATGTTCTCTTCAGATCTGCTTTTACAACTGGTATCGCAGCTTCAGAACGGCGGAAGTTTATCAACTGGCCGCCGGGCGATTCTCTCGTATATCCGCAATCTGAGTAACGCCCGCCTGATCCTGCTCTTTCTCCAAGAACGCTCTACGACCCCGGCCAATCCTGATATGCTTTCTCTCTTAGAGCGCATGGGGAGACGGCCCTGCCATATCGGCGTCGATTGGCTAAATGGCGCTGAGCCTGTAGCACTTCCAGGCCATGGCTTGTTCGGGCAGACGTTACAGAGCAGAGAGGCTCTGCTTTTCTCCGCTCCCCTGGAAGACTCACGCTGCCTACCCGAGGAACGCTACTGGCTCTGTCAGGGCGGACCGCTGATCCTCTGCCAGGTTGGTCAGAGGCGCGGTCAGCAAGGGGTTCTGGCCTTGAGTTTCAATTCTAATGATGACTGGCGCGATAGCGATCTCCATAAGGATGAGGGGAATGGCAATTTTATTATCTGCCGATCCCTGCTTTCTTCGTATCTTTTACGCAGCCCACGCCTGAGGGCAACAGCGATGGAACAATCACTAAAGTCCCTGATGGTCGATTCAACGCTAACGGCTCAGCAAGATAAAGAGCTTAAACCAATACTACCCGGTCTTACCGATCTGACCGGTCCCGATGGCCAGGAGGCCGAGATACGCGCGGCTATAGATGCTGAGCGTGCGCGCATTGCTCAAGGTCTTCACGATGGCCCACTACAAGAACTTACCGCGATTTTGCATAAACTGGAGTACTGTCAGAAAATTTTTCCCCAGAGATCTGAGCAGGCCCAGGAAGAACTGAATATGGCTCACACACGTCTGGGGCGCTGTCTGGGCGAGATGCGTCTGGAGCTTTCGTCGCTGCTCCCAACATATATTCCTAGCCAGGGGCTGGACGCCGCTCTTCGGACACTGCTGGAAGATTATACGCGGAGTGTACCCAATCTCCGTATCACCTATCGGTTCCCTGAATCAGAACTCGCGCCGGTTGATCTGGAAATGCCCATATTTGCTCTGGTACAGGAGGCCTTGAATAATGTGCGGAAGCATGCCGATGCTAGCGAGGTGACGGTCGAGCTACGCCGACTCTCTGAACTATTCACGGTTCAAATTAGTGATAATGGACGAGGGTTCGATGCTGAGGAGATACTGGATCGCCCGGCGGGGATACATCATCTGGGCTTGAGAACCTTACGGGAGCGCGTGGAGCAGGTGGGAGGAATTTTTAGCCTGCAAAGCAATCCGGGGGGCGGCACGCTGATCCGCGTGCGCTTCCCACTGCATCAGGGGCAGATCCCACTCAGTGGGCGTGAACGCGAAGTCCTGAAACTGATGAGCGAAGGATATACCAATCGCGCGATCGCTAAAAGGCTCTCTCTGAGCATCGAGACGATTAAATCGCACGTTCACCATATTATGCAAAAGCTTCAGGCCCGCGATCGTACGCAGGCGGCGGTGATCGCCGCCCGCCAGCATTGGATTTAATCCTCTATTGAGCAAGCTTTTCCAGGAAAGAGGCGACGGTCCGCACTCCTTTTTTAAACTGTGTCAACGAATACTTCTCGTTGGGTGCATGCAAATTATCGTCCGGCAGGGCAAAACCCATCAGCACTACATCCGCATGCAGGATCTCACTGAAGAGGGCCGCGATCGGGATGGACCCACCCTCGCGGATCAGGGCCGGCTCAACTCCAAAGGTTTCGTGCAGCGCCTCAATTGCCGCCTTGATTGGGGCCGAGTCGATCGGCACAAGAACAGGCTCCCCACCATGCTGATTGATCACTGATACCTTGACGCCAGCCGGGGCCAGCGCCTGGACCTGTTTCTCAAACAGTTGAAACACCTCAGAGGAGCTCAGGTTCAGATCCGCTGGAATACGCATGCTGATCTTGGCTTTGGCTTTCGCTGGGATCACGGTCTTGCCGCCCTCTCCAATAAAGCCACCGATAATCCCATGCACTTCAAGAGTTGGGCGGGCTCCCACTCGTGCCAGAGGCGGATACTCGCTCTCCCCAACAAGCTGCTTCACACCCATCTCTTCCAGAAAGGCTTCATTGGCGTGTAACGGGTCCTCGCGCCAGAACTTTATTTCTCGCTCTTCCGGCTGACGCTGCTTATCGAACAGGCCGGGGATATGAATACGCCCATCGACATCCTTTAGCTGCGAGATAATCAGGGCCAGGGCGTGCAAAGGATTTGGCGCGACCCCTCCATACATACCGGAGTGCAGATCTCGCTTAGGCCCCTCGACCTCAACTTCAGTATAGATAATACCTCGCAGGGCGTAAACAATACCGGGCACATCTTTTGAGGCCATGCCGGTATCGCAAATAAAAGCGGCATCACATTTCAATTTCTCGGGCGAGGTTCGCACATACGCCTCAATCGACTCACCACCGGCTTCCTCTTCACCTTCCAGGAGCACCCGTACATTCAGGGGCAACCGACCATTAACACGCATCAGCGACTCCAGGGCTTTAAGAACCAGCATGGTCTGGCCTTTGTCGTCCGAGGAACCACGGGCATAAAGGTTATCGCCTCTAACGGTCGGCTCAAAGGGAGGGGTATCCCAGAGCTCGACGGGATCTACCGGCTGAACATCGTAGTGACCATAGACCAGCAACGTCGGCTTACCTGCGGCGTACAACCACTCCCCGTAGACCAAGGGATGCCCTTGCGTCTGAATCAGGCTGGCCTGCTCAAAACCACTGTTTTTCAGTTGATCGACCGCGAAATCGGCGGCGCGGCGCGTATCAGCGGCATGCTCTGGCAAAGTGCTGATACTGGGAATGCGCAGCCACGCCTTCAGATCCTCAATAAAGCGATCCTCGTTGGTCGCAATATACTGCTCTACACTCTGTTGCATCGAGAGATCCTTTCCATCGAAACGAGAGACAAAAATAGAGAAAGATGGCGCGCTGAGGCCTCCATCTGCTTTCTGGTTCTGTTATGGTATCACATCTGGTGGGCTACGGGCTGCGCCAGATGCGGATGGTGCGGTCGACGCTTCCGGAAGCGATATACTTCCCATCCGGTGACCACGCCACACAGGTAATATAGCCGGCGTGCTGTTGAAAGGCAAAAAGATGACCACCAACGGTAGCGTCCCAGACATTGATGGTTTTATCGTTGCCGCCAGAGGCCAGACGTGTGCCATTGGGGGACCACGCGACGCAGTTAATACCACTGGCTCGATTGCTAAACGTGTAGATCTCTCGACCGGTCGCGCCAAACCAGGTGCGCACCGTTTTGTCGGAACTGGCCGAGGC
>CAXTTV010000213.1:0-7990 GCA_964247295.1 uncultured Ktedonobacteraceae bacterium
GTCCACCGCCTGAAGGAGCCTTTTTTCTGCCACTGCAAAAAAATGAACTGCACCCTTCTTAAAGGTCCTGCTTGAAATCTTTTCGGGCTTGATGTATTATTATATTTAAAGACAATGTATAGAGTTTTCAGCATATACTACCCCCGCCGTTGGAAAATTAGCATACTTACACGTTTACTTACGTAGAAGCAGCAACATTTTCGCGGCTTCCGAAAGGGGAGGAAGATGCCTGGCTACGATAGACGTGATCCATCAGAACGGCCCTTCATACGTAGAACAACTGAACCACCCCAGCTACCGATGCGGTCCAATACTCGTCAAATCCGCATCACTGAGGACCACTTGTCTCGTAATACTGACGAGATCATTGAACGTGAGGACGATCCCTATATGGACGCGCGCTTACACTCTAGCGCTATTCCAATGACACTTAACCCAATTAATTCTCCGCGTAACCCTAATAACCGGGGTAGATCTTTTATTCCCGCTGGCGCGATCAACTCCCCTCGTACAAGCACACGTATTCCTAATATTGGGCAGCACCCACAGTTCGATAGACCACGTAAGCAGAAAACACACTGGCTGGTCCCGGTGGGGATCACCATGCTGGCTCTGATTGCACTCGGTCTGCTTGGAGCAAATGTTGTGGCCTGGGCTCGCGCGAAATCAGATGATCTTCAATATGGCTATCCTCGAACTGCTCATTATGATCAGATCGTTGGCCATGGCAAAGATGACACCGAGCACCCCAGCCACTTTATGGCAATTAATCTTAACCGACACGTGGTGGTACTTGAGTTTATTGCCGGCAATCCCGAGAAATCTATCAGTTATACAGGACCATATCTCTATGGACCAGATGGAGATCGAACGCCGGTTACGTTGGAGTTTCGGGATCTCAATAAAGATGGGAAGTCGGACATGATTATGCATATCCAGGATCAGGTTGTGGTCTTTATCAATGACAAAGATAAGTTTCGACCGCTCAACGCTAACGATAACATTCATCTATGACCACGATTAAATGCATAAGGAGAGGACCGAAGACAACGAAGCCTTCGGTCCTCTCTTTAATTTTCTCGCTGTTACTCAGGCATGGTATTGACTTTGCTCACCATATATAGGAGCAGGTATGCCCTTAAAGATCCGCTCATAATGTTCCGCGACCAGCTCACGAGGGAAGAAATTCAGCAGGTTCACAACCACGAGGGCCAGAGCCAGCCAGTCCATCCCGGCATCTATGGGTACGCCTATAATTGTCCCTACAACCGGTAGCACGGTACTGAGAGCGAATTCACCCAATACATCTGGGAAAAACATTATGACCAGGACACCCAGGATCGATCCAAGAAACAATAGCTTCCGCGAGAAGGGGACGCGACGATCCCCGAACAATGAGCCGATCAGCCGTAACGATTTCCCTGCATGTAGGAACATATCGCTGCGCTTTGGATGAGCAAGCTTATAGTGGTCCATCGCTTCCACTGGTTCCATCATCTCATGTTGCTTCATTGATGCTCCCTCCTGGTAATAATACGAACGAGCCCGGCTACAAGTTTTATCTAAAAAAACG
Source organism: uncultured Ktedonobacteraceae bacterium (assembly GCA_964247295.1). Classification (GTDB taxonomy): domain Bacteria; phylum Chloroflexota; class Ktedonobacteria; order Ktedonobacterales; family Ktedonobacteraceae; genus CAXTTV01. The sequence goes on from CAXTTV010000213.1 coordinate 1,574, forward strand.
CTATCAAACCCACAAATAGATGAAAAAGATCAGATATCCTTGACAAGGATATCTGATCTTTTATTGAAGAAGGCTATCTTAGTGGATCACCATAGGCATAAGCAAGGTCGCGGCATATGCCAGATGCCAAACGGTCAGGCCAATAGTGAGAAGGGCCAGACCAATATGCATTACCCGCCAGTAGCGGATAACATAGCGGAAGAATTGCTCACGCTGAAGCGCCTTTTGAACGTCTTCCAGAGCCTCCATCTCTTCACGAGCACCGGGCATCAATCCACCGGGGCGAGTCAGACCACTGCGGCGATCCGGTACAAAGCGGTAGCTAGCATCGCGATCCAGCTCCTGAGGAGTAGAGTCGAGAGAGATGTACGCGAGATCCCAGGGGGTACCACCAACCATTGAAACTGGAGATCCTCCCCGTTGTCGACCATTCATAGTCTCCCGCTGAAGATCGCGGGTCTCACGTGTATTGTACTGTACGATCGCTTGTAGGCGCTGTGTGATCGACTCGATCTGATCATCACCTTGAGCCGTCAGGGCTTTATCAACCTCTTTGGCAATCAGTCGAGGCATCAATTGATCGAGCCAGCGCCCAATAAAGCCACTGATTGCCATGGCGATCATGCCATAGAGAGCATACGTCCCTGAGCGTGGATTCAAATTACCAAAGGAATGCATTGCCAGAAAGGCCAGCGACAACACACCCGCGAACATATGCAGGTTCAACGTCTTATTAAGCTGCCCAACGACGCGTTGCGATGAACGGCGACGTTTACTGAACCCCAGGAGCGCGAAAATCATCAGGCCGCTGCCAATAGTTGCATAGATGTATCCAAGTGGGCTATCAGGAGCGGGATCGTTGCTGTGCTGTGCATACCAGGTATAGATAAACCAGGCGACTACAGCAATGACGATTGTCACTCCAGCGCTGATCAACCAGCCCGCACGGAGATTCAAGAAAAAGGCGGGATAGCCTCGTTCCCCCCCATACGGCAAGTAGCCTTCCCGGTCATCAACTTCATAACGTCTAGCCATAGTACCTTACTCCTCCTCTAATCGTAACAGGCGTACTTTTAGTAAAAGCATCATGGCATCACGATGAAGACCGACCGGACAGGGAGGAACACAGGCCCCACACTGATAACAGGATCGGGCGAAACGGGCGACTGGCTCGGAAATCTCGCCGGAAATTGTCTCACGGTTCAAAACATCCATCGTAATTGGTTCGGCAATCGCGGGACAGGCCCGTAAGCATTCACTACAACCAATACAGGCACTAATCTCTTGTTTTACCTGTGGTTTCGTTTTATGCAGATAAACTGGTTTGATCACACGCCTTCTCCGTTTTTCAAAAGATGTTCACTGTCTTCGATATAGGACCAAAGCTTTGTTGTCTTACGCCTCGGTTGAGACGATGGTGATGGCGCGCCATACCCATAATTGGGGGAAGACGGTACCAATGGCTGCCCCGGTGCTTTCACATCGTTTAACCAGGAGGCATTTCCTTGCGGCGGTGGAGGTGGTGGCGGTGCCTGCCTGTTTAATGCTGGAAGATTGCCAGTAAAAGGATTTACGAAATCATCTTCATAGCGGGCCGGACCGGTCTGAGGCTCCGGTGCCGCCTGAACGTATCCGTAAAGGCCCGCACTCGGATAACCACGGGGAGATGCGGTCTGAGGCTCCGGCGCCGCCTGAACGTATCCATATGACCCTGTATCGGGATAGCGCTGCTCGACCGGCACATTATATTCCACGTAATCATTGGTAGCATATTGTGGCTGGTAGGCTGCTGGCTGCTGAGCCGGCTGCGGTTGTACACGTACCTTTGTCTGTGGTTGAATGCGGATCGGCTGTTGGGGTAGCGATTCCGTATTTCGTCCGGTATGAGTAGGCTCTGGTGGAAGAACCATCTCGCGCTCCTCAGTCATAGGAGCTTCCAGCTCGCGCTCACGCCTCACTGAAGGTACCCTTTCAGGATCGCGTAGCTCTTGTGTCCGTCTCTGTGCTGGCTGATCATTCCACTGGCCGGGCATTGAACCAGTACCAAGCTGACGAGTTGCGCCTGGTCGTTTAGAAGGAGCCAACCCCTGCGACATAATGTGCCGCTTCTGCGAAAAGTATTTGCGGGCATCAAAGGTACCTTTAAGCAAATCTTTTTTCACATCGCGGATCGGCAGGCCTTCATCAACAATCTTTTTGATCGCCAGACTATCCGGTTGCCCCTGACCCAGTGAAAGATACCCGACCAGACGATCGCCCATCACAGTCATACGACGATAACTGTTCTTATTGTTATCGGTCAGCGTCATCATCCCCTCGGTCCACCCAAGAGGATCTCCCACCGTCAACATATGGGACTCACCAAGCAACGTCGCATGCCAGGGAACACCAAAATCCGTCACGTCCTCTTCACGACCTGTGATGACGGAGGCGACTGCTCGTCCTTGCAAGACAGCGGAGTACCATTGAGGTCGCGTCTCATACGCTCCCGACTGTGGATTTGGGAGAGCCGCGATATCGCCAGCAGCATAGATATCTCGGACGCTGGTCCGCAGCTTCTCATTTACCAGAATCCCACGTTTAAATTTTACGGGAACAGTGCAGCTTTTCGCGAGTTCCTCCGAAGGGCTGGTTCCAGTGCAACATAATACGAGCTGGCAGGGGATCATCTCATTGCGGTTCGTCACAACCCCAGCTACCGCGCCAACTCGACCAACAACTCCAGTCACCTCAGTGTTGGTATAGACCTGCATTCCCTCCTGTTTCACCCCCTCAAGAACCATCTGAGAGGCCGGCTGGTCCAACATTTTGGGCATGAATGTATCGCCACGGATCAGCCAGTGGGTACGTACACCACAATGAACTAGACCCATCGCCGTCTCAATCGCGTGGACGCCACCACCAATGACCACAGCCTCCTCTACTTCCGGAATCCGCCGTCTCAAGTCCAAATAATCCTGAAGTCGGTGCAGGGTCATCACTCCATCAAAATTTTTACCGGGAATGCTGGCCGGCAGTCCCTGAGGAGAACAGCCGGTCGAAATCAGCAAGGTGTTGTACCCGAAACTCCGCCCACCCTTCATAGTGACAAACTTGCGCTGGGCGTGGATCTCCTCTACACGCCCATTGATTAGATGCAAGCGTTGCACACGCTCAGTACCAGCCGGATAGGCCAGTAACTGATCACGTGTGAGCTTACCAACCGCAAACTGTTTGAGGGCAGGAGTATTGATAGTTGGATGATTCTGATCTGTGATCATCACAATTCGAGCCCCAGGATCAAGACGACGCGCCTCCACAGCAGCAGTTAATCCCGCGATCCCATTCCCCACAATCAGAATATCTGCGCTCTCCTTAGAAGGCTTGATCACCTGTGGAACCCTGGCACCTTGCGCCGTATCAGGTTTCATATCCATTCACGCTACCCCTACTCTTCTGCTTGAATTGCTCGAACATTGAAAGACACGAGCGAAATACCTACATTTTACCAGTATGGTACTGTCGGGAAGCCCCTAACTTTCCCCAACGACCATTTGCTACTCTGTTCTCACCATGTCTAGTCTACATCTCTCGCCAGGAAGACATCATTCTTCATTTGCTACTCTGTTCTCACCATGTCTAGTCTACATCTCTCGCCAGGAAGACATCATCATCCTTTATGTAGTAAACGTCTGTGGTCGCCTTCTCGTTGATGTGGCGTTGCATATGTCCTAGTGAGGCCCGGCATTTAGTCGTACACTGAAAGGTCAGAATTTTGCCATTGGAGGTCTTGAACTGAAAGTTCATACCACCCACAATCCTGGTGATCTTTCCAGCGACGTGGTCACTTTTCGTATCATGCGCCAGAGCCGGCCCTACACTATTAACGACTCCTACCACCCCCAACACCCATCCCCCTATCAACAGCAGCACACAAAGAGCGGCCTTAACTCGGGGTGTTAACTGCATATGCCTCTTACCTCAAATCCATGCGAATACGCAAATCTACTAATATAATTCTATATCAAGCCGTTTTTTTTAGCAGATATAGATGCTAAAACTAGCCAATATTTCCTACCTCAGGAGTTTTGAATAACTTTCTACGTCGTTTAATGGATTTTCCATCCCTTTCGGCGGAAGGCATGGACTACATATGGGCTCTGGGGATACCCTACACACAGGTAATGGACTTCTTTCTTCGCGCTCCCATAATCCACACCTTTCGGCGGAAGGCATGAATGATAGGACCTGTGGGGGCACTCCCGGCCCCGGCTCCGGGCTTTCTCCCTCTCAAATTCCGTTGCTTCTACCCGAAGTAGATTCTATTAAACATCACGACTAATTATAATAACGCTGGCACACCGATACTTTTTCAGATCAAGCCCGTAAGTTAATTAACCCATTTTGTGCCGCAAGAGAAACAGCTTCAGTCCGATTAGTTGCCCCTAGTTTGCTCATTATGGCGCTGACATGGAACTTTGCGGTGCGTTCACTAATTACAAGATGGACGGCAATCTCTTTGTTTGGCATGCCTTGAGCCAGAAGGTTGAGCACTTCCAACTCTCGCTCGGTCAATGGTTCAACGTACCGGGCTTTTTGCTTACTTTCGTCCATTTCTGAAGACGGCCTCATGTACTGTAATAGTCTGGAAGCGATCACTGGCTGTAAAAGGGAACCACCTTGCATGGTGATGCGAATGGCGTTGAAGATTTCATCCCTGGGCACCCCTTTGAGTAGATAACCATTCGCGCCAGCCTGGACAGCCCGTAGAATTCGCTCGTCGTTATCAAAGGCGGTAAAAACGATGGTATGGACGGGTCCCGCCAATTTGTTAATAGTTTGGACCGCCTCGACACCATCAACGATTGGCATCTCCAGGTCGAGCAAGACAATATTTGGGCGTAACCGCATTGTCAGAGTAATCGCTTCACGACCATTAGCAGCCTCACCTACGACTTCAAAGTCTGTCTGAGTCTCTAATACAGCCCGAAGACCCTCCCGAACAATGGGATGATCATCCACCAGTACGATCCGGATCATCTTTTACCACCTTTACATGCCCCGACCTTTAAAAACTACGGTATGGGATACTCACGTGAATGTAGGTTCCAGTCCCCGGTTCACTTCCTATAAAAAGACAGCCACCCATGAGCCGTACCCGTTCACTCATACCGGCCAGTCCAAAATGACCTTCACGCACCCTCTGCTCAATCGTCTCGGGATCAAAGCCCCGCCCGTCATCTTGAAGCATCAATTGCAGCCCGGTCTGATCCAGTTTCAAGGTGAGACGGATCTGCGTAGCCTGGGCATGGCGTGAGGCATTGGTTAGCGCCTCCTGAGCGATCCGATATAGTCCAGTTTCCAGGCGGGGTGAGAGTGAAGGTATGATTGGCGGAACCTGAGTAGTCTGGAAACGAAACTGGATCTCTACACTTTCATCCTGCTCCTGCATCTTCCGAGCCAGGGTCTCTAAAGCTTCCGGCAACGTGTAGCCTTGAAGGGGAACCGCTCGCAAATCCATTACGGATCTCCGCGCCTCCTCCAGATTATCGCGGGCCAGACCGAGCGCGCGACGGGTCGCCTCCTGGGCTCGCAGAGGCTTTGTCTCGATCAAAACATCAGCCGTCTCTAATTGCAGAGTAATCGCGGCCAATCCCTGAGCCAGCGTATCATGGATCTCACGAGCCAGTCGGTTACGCTCCTCGATGGTCGCCAGCCGGGCAGCCGAGCGGGTCTGCTCCTCTGAGAGACGCGCGCGTTGCATCGCCAGCCCGATCTGGTCAGCGATAATATGCAGCAATTGAAGGTCCTCTTGCGAGAGTTCACGCCAATCCCGGCTGGCAACATTCAATACGCCTAGAGCGACCGAGCCAGCATAGATGGGGACACTTGCATGATAACGCAGTCCCCAGGAGGTAGGATCACTATCGCGCTCGGCGCTTTTTAGACGACTACAGCGCAACACATCAATATTCGAGGCCCCCTCCAGGTCACCAGCGAGAAAGGTATCCAGGCAGAGACAGGAGCCCCAGAGGCGCTCGGGATGATTCGCAAGGTAAGGAGGTAGCGCCTGCGAGGCGGCCAGTTCGATCTGCCGATGCTCGTTGAGCAACCAGACCCAGCCAGTCTGCATATCCAGCAGCCGGGTTACCTGGATGAGGATCTCCTGAAGAACCTCATGAACATCTACATTGCGATTAAGATAGCTCCCGATCGCGTAGAGCACGGCCAGTTCGCGGTTACGGCTCAGGATCGACGAGGGCTCGTTTTGAGATTGGGAAAGAGGTGTGTCACTGTCCATACTCTTATTCTAAACAACCAGAAGGATCTCACGCAAGAAGGTTAAGGGAAGGACAGGGCTATTTCATTCTAGGAAGAAAGGGGTCTGGGGGTGTCAACCCCTGACGGAGGCAGGGGTATCCCCGCTCATTTCCCCCT
>CAXTTV010000214.1:0-7929 GCA_964247295.1 uncultured Ktedonobacteraceae bacterium
GAGATAGAGGCTCTTTTTTTTCCAATTGATTATGGTAAACATGAAATAATTAATATACAGCGAAATACTCTGTTCACTACTTCTTCTAAATCTTAAAGTAGTAGATACAATAAAATTTACCTTTATGATACAATTAAATTCGCTACCTTAACTTAACCGAAAACGCTCCTTAGTAGAAACAATGATTTGAGATTCATAGAAAAGATTTTTATGATTACCCAAGAAACTGTCGCGCAAATTCCTTTGTTCTCTGAGCTCACTCAGGAACAACAAAAACTGATCGCGAATAGGGCCGCCGATGTCCAGGTACAGACCGGACAATAGCTGATCCAGGAAGGCGAACTTCCTGTCTTTTTCGTTCTGATCTCCGGCTCTATGGATGTTCTAAAGTTGGTCAACGATGCCGAACAGGTTATTAATGTATATAAACCCGGTGACTACTTTGGCGAGCTCCCCCTGCTCCTCGGCTCAACTACGGTGGCTAGCCTTCGTGCTCGTGAGCCCTCACATGTCCTGCGATTGGACCCGAACGATTTTCATGATCTCGTTGTGGGCATCCCTGCTCTCAGTCGCGACCTCCTTAAGACGATGGCCTGGCGCGTCGAGCATCTACAACAACTATCCGTTGAGACGGTTCCAACCTTTGTCCGGGTAATTGGCTACCGCTGGGACCCAGCATGTCACGATACACGCGACTTTCTGGCTCGTAACCATGTGGCATTTATCTGGATCGAACCAACTGATCCCGCTGCAAAGGATTATCTGGAGGCCTCCGGTTCCCCTGCCGCCTGCCCTTTGATTGTCCTTCCAGATCAATCACTGCTGATAACTCCCTCTCGACGTGAGTTGGCCGAACGCCTCTGCCTCGGCACTACACCTGGGACAACGGTATACGATGTGATTGTTATCGGCGCTGGCCCTGCCGGTCTGGCTGCCGCTGTCTATGGCGCTTCCGAGGGCCTGAAGACGATCATTATCGACCGCGAGGCTCCAGGCGGTCAGGCCGGCACCTCTTCACGCATTGAAAACTATCTCGGCTTCCCATCTGGCCTCTCCGGTGATGAGCTCAGCCGTCGCGCCTGGCAGCAAGCTCGCCGCTTTGGCGCTGAATTTCTCGTTGCTCGATGCGTGGAAGGCCTCGATCTGAAATCATCGCCTCGGGCAGTTATTCTAGATGGCGATCAGCGGGTCAATGCTAAAGCTCTGGTGCTTGCGACGGGGGTGAGCTGGCGGCGTCTCTCGGTCCCTGGCCTCGATTCTCTGGTTGGACGCGGTATCTATTATGGCGCGGCCCGAACGGAGGCTCTGGCTACTCGTGGTAAAGATGTCTATTTGATCGGGGGGGGAAATTCGGCTGGTCAAGCTGCGATTTTCTTCTCGAATTATGCCAGCTCGGTTACTATCCTTGTGCGAGGTGCCAGCCTGGGAGCTACGATGTCACAGTATCTTATTGATCAGATCACGGCAAAGGAAAATATCCAGGTCCGGGTACGGTCTGAGGTTGTTGCTGTCCAGGGAAACACTCATCTGGAGAGTATTGTGATCCACGATCGCTCAAAAAAGACCGATGAGACGCTCCCTACGGATGCGCTCTTTATCTTGATTGGAGCCGATGCCCAGACTGACTGGTTACCTCAGACGATCGCTCGCGATCCAGGAGGATACTTACTTACTGGTCGTGATCTTACTAGTGAGCAGGTAGATAAAAATCACTGGCCGCTTGAGCGCGATCCATTCCTGTTGGAGACAGGCGTTCCTGGCGTTTTCGCGGCGGGTGATGTTCGTCATGGCTCGATTAAACGTGTGGCTTCAGGTGTGGGCGAGGGTAGTATGTCCATCGCCTTTATCCATCAATATCTCGCTAGCCTGAACCACTCATCTTAGATCTACAAGGTTCTCTACTCGTTCAGGGAATGCAAATCTACGGAATCGCCCGCTAAAACATTCTCTGAAAGGGGCTGCAACGGCGAATAAGATCCTGACACGTCCGGAGCTCTGAGTTTGCGTCAAGCTCCGGATCTTCCCCACGATCTAATCCCAAAACCGCTTGCATGCTACCACTTGTAAGATAAAAGGCAAGAAACTTTTTCCCCGCATAATCTCTACGCACAATCAGACGATCCCACTGTTTTGTGTGTCCTATATACTTTAGCTCATGCTCATACTGATCAAACCAAGTCAAACACTGACCAGCAGATTTCGTTTCGCATCCGCTGATCCTTTAAGACGAGTTCGCGAATTGCATCGGGGAGCTGTTCACGCTGCCAAAGGCACTCAAGCCGACCCGCGCTCTCACCTTCGCTTCGGGGAGCGGCCTCCCGCGCAGCTTTGATCGCGTAGGCAGCAGCACCAAGCTCATGCGCGGCGACATGCGCTACCGCTGCTGCCTGCCCAGCAGCAAATGCGGCGTGCCGAGCGGCTCCGCTCAGATCTCTTGCCGCTGCCTGGGCATGACCAGCCGAATTGCGAGACTGAGACATCTTGATCTCGCCGCGCGCCCATGCCCGAGTTTGATCGATCGCTTGACGGGGCCGTAGATCCAAGGGCTGCACCGACTCGAAGAGGTGCAGAACATGCTCTGCACATGCAGCCGCCCAAAAAGCTAGGAGCCGATGGTCGGAGTCGGTAAGCGTCCCACCACGACGGATGGTTATGAAGCGGGGGTCGCGATCTTTGGGGAGAATCATGGTTGCATCCTTCCTGTTGCATATGCCCACCGGCTTGCGTTACCGACGGCTGCGTTTCCTCCTGTCAACTCACTACTAATAATTACAACGGTCTGCTCGCTCCATCCATACTACTATTCCTTCCCTTGCTCTATACCTATATTCCATTGATCTTCCGACAGTTTTGCGGTTAAGTCCAGACTTAATGGAGTAATTGAGACTACACGATCTATTGCAAATGCATAAATGTCGCTCTGAGGCTCTAAAGATGCTTTATTAAAGCGAATTGATGAGGTAAAACAATACCCTTCCGAATAATTTCGCTTTGGTGGTACGTCTTCTTCATAATAGTTCTGGTGGCTCTGCCTTGTGAGCCGCAGGGAAGTCCGCTCTGTTGCTTCACTGGGAACATTTATGTTCAGCACCGAAATCTCCTGAGGCAATGAATGTCCAAGCAACCATTCTGCCATTCTATGCGTAAAATAGCTTGCTATCTGCCAGTTATTAACAGCATAGGAATCGGCGTGCTGGCTATCAATATCCACCTCAGCTGAGATAGCTAAACTGGGAATGCCAAATGAATTTGCTTCCAATGCCGCTCCAACTGTGCCACTCCTGGTAATACTTGCTCCAAGATTCTCACCGTAATTAATCCCACTAATACAAATATCTGGCTTCCGAGCACCTAGCTCTAATACAGCGTGCGATACGCATTCGGCTGGCGATCCATGTACGGCATACGTTGGATACGTTTCACCTCGCAAAATCACTGTGCCCTGCTCTATGATTCCAATTAGCGGCCCCACCGGCCTTGATCGACTCATGCTTGTCTGCTGCCTCACTGGCGCAACTATTAACAGATCCCCCAGATCAACAACTGCTTCGGCGGCTGCCTGTAATCCAGGCGACTCTATCCCATCATCATTGGTGACTAAAATCAGCGGTCTCATACCTTCTATCTCCTCTTTACAATGTTTATCTCTCCATTTACTATACGCCATTCAGGAGAATGCGACACCAGACGCTACGATTGTGAAGATTTCTGTGCGTGCCCAATAATCTCTTCAACCACGGCTGTTTTGGCATCGGCATAGTTCTGCATATACTTCCAATCCTGACGAGCCAGCTCCTTTTTTGTGGTCTCATAAAGCTTGCGATCTGCCTCATTGTTCCGTAACCAGTTCCGAAACAGTAGCATCCGGTTAATCTCTGTAGATCCAGGCGAAAATACGTGCAGATTTAAGGGAATGTCTGGGCTATTAAATAAGCGATGCTCATGCCAATCGGGTTCGCGAATCTTCAATATATATCCGGCGGCTTCCATATCTGGAACATACGCAGCTTCATCGCTGGAATCCGCTACCAACAGCAACATATCAATCCTTGGTTTGGCAGCTAGACCAGGAACCGAAGTCGAGCCCACATGCTCCAGCAACAGCACACGATCACCCAGAGCAGCCTTCACTCTCTGAGCCTCTTGCTCGAAAAGTTGCGGCCACTCAGGATTGTACTCCTCAAGCTGAACAGGTCCTGCTAAAGGCGTTGGTCCCCCAATCGTTACTTTTTTCATATACTCCTCTCTTTTTTCCCAATCTTTTTCCTCTTGCTCTTCTTTTTCAGTACTACTCACTAACATTTCTCCTTCCTATCCCCAAAATACATGCCATAAGCTCGCTTAGAAAAAGAATTTATGCGTCTACGGGTGTCGTTCAGATGGTTGCTAAGTCTGTTGGTGAGCAGAGAACCCGTTCACGGACCGTCCTACGACGGCTCCACCGTCCACCGCTTGAAGGAGCCTTTTCTTTCTGCCACTGAAAAAATGAACTGCACCCTGCGTCTATGGTAAGTTTTGTGTATTTTGTTGTTAGTATCTCACATCTAGTGAAAGGTTGAGGCAAATAGTAGCTCGTACGCATTTCAGCTAGTTCTATTCTTCTTTCCCACCTCAAAACCCCTTATTGTAGAGTACCCTTCTGTTGCTTTATCCGTGTTAATTCTGTAGAACGATTCTATGATTCCTAACCCTAAAGATCTGCTAACCGCGAAGCCAGGTATGCAAGAATTTTTGCTACCGGTAATGACTACTGCGATCTATCCATGCAAACAGCTCTCTATAATTCTACTAATAAGAGGTTTCTGTGAGTACAAAGAGAATAAACGTGAATCCAACCGAGCGCACAATCTCGGCTCTGGCCGGCGGCGCTCTCTTGATCCAAGGCTTTTTCCGCCGCTCTTTCGCTGGACCCGTTCTCGCCGCTCCTCTACTCTACCGGGGTATCAGTGGACATAGCTTTCTCTATCAGGCTCTCGGTATCAATACGACGGACGCCAATCAGCAATCTTCTAACAATGATGCTGTTGTAGAGCGCTCTATCACGATTGGGAAATCGGCTGAGGAGCTTTATCGTCTCTGGAGCAACCCAGATATTCTGGCTCAGGTAATGGGCGATTTCGCGACTGTCACGAGCAACGGAGATCTCTGGCACTGGCAGATCCAGACTCCCTTCGGACAACAACAGCTTGAGTGGGAAACGCGGATTGTCCAAAGCCTCCCTGGGCAGATGTTGCGCTGGCAATCCAATGAGGATGCCCCTATCTCTAATGAAGGCACTCTGCGCTTTCAACCCGCCCCCGACAATCGCGGTACTGAGACTACACTACTGATTAGATTCGATCCTCCCGGCGGACCCCTTGGCAATCAGGTGATGAAGCGCCTGGATATTGTGCCGCGCGGCTTGGCTGAGAAGATCCTTCGACGTTTCAAAAGTCTGGTTGAGACGGGTGAGATCCCAACGCTTGTCGCTAATTCCGCTGCCCGTAAGGATGCTATACCAAAATAAGGAGAATATTGTAATGCGCGCACTCTGCTGGAATGGCATAAATGATCTACGCGTGGAGACGGTCCCCGATCCTAAAATTGTGAATCCCCATGATGTGATCCTGCGGGTAACGATGTCTACTACCTGCGGCTCCGATCTCCACTTCATTGATGGCTACCTCCCTTCAATGCGTGAGGGAGATATCATTGGTCATGAGTTTATGGGTGAGGTTGTGGAGGTTGGTCCCGAGGTTCGAAAAATTAAAAAGGGCGATCGCGTTGTTGTTCCATCGTTCATTTCTTGCGGCTCTTGTTGGTTTTGCCAACACGAACTTTATTCCCTCTGCGATAATACAAATCCAAATGCGGAGCTTCAAGAACCTTTGCTTGGCTACCCCACGGCTGGTATCTATGGCTACACCCATGCCTTCGGTGGCTATGCCGGCTCCCACGCTCAGTATGTCCGGGTCCCTCATGCCGATGTTGATTGCTTTCTGGTGCCTGACGGCGTTCGCGATGAACAGGCCCTGTTCCTCTCCGATGCTGTCCCTACTGGCTTTATGGGAGCCGATTTCTGCGATATCCATCCCGGCGATACAATCGCGGTCTGGGGCTGCGGCGGCGTGGGCCTGATGGCGATCCAGAGCGCTTACCTTCTAGGCGCTGAACGCGTGATCGCTATCGATCGCTTTCCCGAACGCCTCCAGATGGCAAAGGAGAAGGCCCATGCTGAGATCATTAACTACTCTGAGGTCGAGAGTGTGGTCGATACTCTTAAAGAGATGACTGGCGGTCGCGGTCCCGATGCCTGTATCGATGCGGTCGGTATGGAGGCCCATGGAACCGGTCTCGGCTACGCTTACGATCGCGCTAAACAGCTTTTGCGCCTCCAAACGGATCGTGGCGAGTCTCTTCGTCAGGCAATTCTGGCCTGCCGCAAGGGTGGAACACTCTCGATTCTTGGCGTTTACGGCCTGATGGATAAATTTCCTGTCGGCGTGATTATAAATAAGGGACTGACTGTCCGTACTGCCCAACAACATGGGCAAAGATACGTTCCACGCCTACTGGACTATGTTATTACAGGCAGACTCGATCCTTCCTACCTGATAACACATCGTATGCCGCTTGAGGAGTCCCCTCAGGGATATAAGATCTTTAAGCACAAACAGGATGGCTGCGTTCGAGCGGTCTTTATACCCTAAAATTCCAGGAAGCACGACAGGTATAAGGAATAAGTCCATAACCTCAAAGAAGGGCCTTCCAGACTGATCTTCCACTCCTGGAAGGCTTCTCCTATACGCTCAAGTTTTCGTCCACAACAAGCACAAGCTTCCCTCTCGCTCGTGCCGTCTCACTATATTTATGAGCTGCAATTGCATCTGTTAGCGGATACTGTTTATCAATGATTGGCCGGATCTGACCTGATGTAATCCATGTGCTAATTGTTTCTAGATCTTTCCCCGAGGGTTGCACTAGCAATGACTCTACTCGATGACCCTTTAGACCAAAAAGCAGTCTGGTCACGGGATTCTTTAAGGCTGGATTCACTGATACCAGAACACCTTGCGGGCGCAAGATCTTTTCCCATTGCCAGAAAGGATGATTATTTCTTGTATCGAAAATCACATCATAGCGTGCCTGACCACCAGGGATGGCCTCGCGTGTATAATTTCGAACGCTATCCGCGCCTGCACTCCTGACTAGATTAGCATTCCGCTCACTACTTACTGCCATCACTCTCGCTCCCAAAATCTTTGCGATCTGGATCGCGAAAAGCCCAACGCCCCCCGACGCACCATTAATCAGCACTTCAAATCCTACTTGCACCTTCGCTCTGTCTCGTAAAGCTTGCAGGGCCGTCAAGGCCGCTAAGGGAATACTGGCGGCATCTATAAGCGATATAGTAGATGGTATAGCAGCTAGCAGATCCTCATCTACAGGTGCGTACTCCGCATACCCTCCTCCATTCGCTAAAGGCAACATGGCATAGACAGGCTCGCCAATCTGAAAACGCGTCACTGCTGATCCTACTTCTTCGACGATACCAGCGACATCCGCTCCAGGAATAAAGGGCATCGAGGCCCGGATCACAAGTCGAAAGCGTCCATTCCGTATCTGCCAGTCCGCAGGATTTACTCCCGCAGCTCCAACCCGAATCAGAACGCTGCTTGGCGCAATGATCGGTTTTGGAAGCTCTAATAGCTCAAGCACCTCAGCCGAACCATAGCGCTGAAATCCAATAGCTTTCATACTATCCATAAAACTACTCCCTCTCTTAAAAAGAATATTACTTACCAGACTGTACAATGCCGCAAAAGTTTCGCCCAACCTGGTAATCCTATACTGCTATGCCTTTTTGAATTACTGCGAGAATCTGATAGGTCTTTGATAATGTTCTGTTATGGTCTTCTTTCTCAGACTCGTTTATTCTAGTATAGGTAC
>CAXTTV010000215.1:0-1866 GCA_964247295.1 uncultured Ktedonobacteraceae bacterium
CGGGTACTCTGGATATAACACTACTTCTGATGATTGCTGCTTATGGAGGCGCGATATTTGGCGTCTGTGTGTCGGCTTTTTGTGTGATTTTTTTGAAGTTGCGCAGACATCGCTCATTCCGCCAAAGCCTGGGAGTTGTCTTGCTTTCCCTAATCTCTTTGCTCCTGTTATCGCCCGCGATCGTCTGGCTCCGTGTGCGTTTCCCGATAGCTCAGGCACATATACCTCGTGCTGAAGTTATTGTAGTTTTTGTGTATATGCTGATCTGTGGCTGGCTATTACCCATTTGCATTTTGCTTTACTCGCTGTTTTCGAGACGCAACCGCGTGAGGGCGGCCTCGACTAATCCAGATCTGCCAGCCCTTGCTCCTTCCGCTGGCCTTTCTGGCCAACGTCCGACGACTCCCGTCCCCTTTGTATTTAATGATGACACCCCATGGGCATGGTTGGAGCATCGAGATGGACGTTTTCAGGGGCAACGTCTGGATTTAAAGCGTCAGATTGAGACGATTGGACGAGAAGAAGATAATGATATCTGGCTGGATGACGATCTGATCTCGCGGTATCATGCTGAGCTCAGGTGGGATCAGGGTCAGGCGTATGTAGTCGATTACCAGAGCATGAATGGCATCTTTCTAAATGATCTTCGGGTTATGGGCTCCACCGCGATTCGACCTGGCGATGAGCTGCGCGTGGGCTCGCATCGCTTTCTTTTCGGCTTTTCCACTCCTCAGCAGCCAGATCCAGTAGGTGAAGATCCTTTACTGCGACATCAATCCTGGCCTGGGCGTTCAGCGATGCTTCGTTCGTCAATCTCGTTTAATCAGAGCGATGAGGCTGTTGGTAGTCCAGGTGAAACTTCACCGGTTGCTGATAGCACAACCTCTACCTCTGATGCGCCGAGGCCACCGGTGGGTTACTGGAAGAATACCGACGAACTGAAGGAACAGCCGCTAGCGCCTGTCCGTGCTCAAAATGGTGTAGGAGCCTTTGTTTTTTGTGATGGAGAGCTTTCCGGTGCGATGTTTCCACTGGAGCGTCCAGTGCTGACGATGGGGCGCAGTTTTGAGAGTGACATTGTGATTAATGACGCCTCGCTCTCTCGTCTGCATGCCCAGGTTGTACGTCAGGCCGATGGCGATTATGTGCAGGATCTTGGGAGCCGGAATGGGACACGCGTCAATGATTATCGTCTGGGTTCTCCCCGGCGTTTGCGCTTTGGGGATCAGATCTGCGTAGGTAATATTCGACTGAAATATCTGCCTCTTGAAGAGGTCAATGGAAAGAATTTGCGTACTATTCAACTTCCTCCTTTGGTGCGCCCAAATAGCGGTGTTGTCTCTCTCCGTCTCCCAAGCCGTAAACTCTAGCCCTACTCGACCCGCATATTGCTCAACCCTCGTTTTGAAAGCACTGGTTTGCCATGCCCTGGATAGACAACGTAGATCTCTAGATTGCGTAGCGTCTGAGCTGTCTGATGCAGAATGTTGCGATTATTTGAGCGGAAGCTACCACGAACAACTGGTGCGCTACGATCAAATGTGAGGATCGCGTCACCGCAGAGAAATTCATGTGTGAAGGGATTGAACAGGCAGATACTTTCAGGCGTGTGACCTGGAGTGGAGATGATGCGCCAGTTCTCATGACCCGGCAGGCCGGTAACATCCTCTAGCCAGAAATGAATTAATCTATAGAGGCGTGAGTATTGTGGAGGAAAAATATCGAGCTGATAAAGTGTAGATGGCAGCATCTGTTCCGCAAAGGAGGTAATGGTATGATGTGGCCGGCTCTCAGCGATCTGCTTAATCACTACAGAGGCGGCGATTGGCGCGTTACAAGCCCTTTGTAATGGTTCAACCCCAATAG
>CAXTTV010000215.1:1876-7906 GCA_964247295.1 uncultured Ktedonobacteraceae bacterium
TGGATGTAGATGCGTCAATACAATCATATCAATATCTTGAGGAGAGCGCCGCAAATAATTTTGAATGTATTCTAGCGTCAGGCGCACATTTTGGAGAGAGCCAGGATCAACCACGATCAGGCGTCCATCATCTATAAGATAGGTATTGGACATCGAGAAGCGATCTGTAATAGTGTGGACCAGGCGAACAGGCTGCGACACCGGGATACCATGCGCGGATTGAGATAGAGCTATATCCACTGACGACTACCTCCTGGGTGGCGGAACATTCCTTTTGATATGGTATCATTGCTGGTCAAGCTGTGCGTCACGCTCAACGTATATCTTTTTGACCTCAAATTTTCCAGGTGTCGTCGTTCGACTAGTGATATGCTATACTGACAGAAAATCCGGTGTGTAACTAAAAAATCAGTAGTTGTATGCTCTGCCCGTTTATTTCGACAAGCATACGCAAGGAGCAGGATGACAGATTTTGAGGCTGATCGCTGGCCTTCCTATCAATATATTGTTCCGCAGGTATATACCAAAGCAAAAGTTCGCCTGGTAGGCCTGGGAAATTATATTCCTGATGGTCAGATTACCAATGAATTTTTTGCCTATATTTCAACAAAGCTGGGTAATCCTCGTAAAGCTGCCGACTTGGAGCGCGTCACAGGCCTGGAGACCCGCCATGTGCGGTCCAGCACGCTGGCATTATGCCGTCGTATGGCGGGGGCTGATGCTCCAGGTTTGATAGCCGGGGCTGATGCCAAAGACGAAAGCCTCGCGGATATGGCGTTGACCGCCGCTCAACGGGCTCTGGCAAGCGCGGGGCTGAAGCCAAACGATATTGATGTCGTGGTTGGGGCCTCCTCTTCAGATAACGACTCTTTCCCTACAATTGCTAATCTGGTACAGCATGGTCTGAAGATGCCACCAGTACGCGCGACTATGCTCAAAGGGGCCTGTGCCTGCCAGACCGAGGGATTCCAGGTTTGCGCGGAGATCCTGAAAGCCGGTTCAGCGCGCCGTGTTCTAATGGTGACGACCGAGGGCTTGCTCTCAAATATTATGCATGTCCTGGACTGGAAGACCAGTTCGCTTTTCGGTGAAGGTGCGACAGCATTTGTGATCGAGGTTGGGTCTGACAGCGATCCCGACAATTATTTTATCAATGGGACTGATGTTAGCCTCGGACCCAGTTTGAGCTATCAGACCCCGCTCCGAAAAGATGTATTGGAAATGGCCGAGATTGATCTCAAAATTCACCAATTGTATCAGCAGGGCAATGGGGCTGAGGTTACAAAGCTACTCTCACAGCATCTGGTTGGCTATACCAAAATGAACGGGAAAGACATTTATCGCGAGGGGCCACGAGCGATGGCTGAGTCACTAGATGTTGTGATGCGGCATAGCGGCCTCAAGCATGAAGATCTGCGTTATATAGTTCCCCATCAGGCGAATTCTCGGATCACCAGGCGAGTGGGAGATCTGCTCGTGAATGATTATGAGTGGCCCAGTTCAATAATTGAGCGGCTGGCCGATAATTTCCGCTATTATGGCAACACCTCCAATGCCAGTATTGGAACCGCGCTGGTGGAGGTGTTACGGGAAGGCAAGATCAAGGATGGAGATTGGATCGCCTTACCGGCGGTCGGTGGTGGCCTCAACTATGGCTGCTGGCTCCTTAAATATTATAATATCAAACATCCTGAGGCCTTTTTAAATCCCCAGGCGTAAGAATCTTCAAAAGGGGTTTTCTGTGGCATCGCCTCCCAGAAAATCCCTCATGGATTGAGGGCGAAATAGTGGTAGATACAAGGGGAGTCGCAAGCTGCTCTGTTGGGAAAAGAAGAAGGTGTTCCTGTGCAGAGAAGGTGGTCGAATGGGGGAGGTCGGGTCACGTTTGGAGAAACCTCATTACGACCTTGTTGACATATGTGTTTCATATCTCTTGGACCAAAACGATGCGTAGGAGAAAACCATGGAGTTAGCCGAGTGCGGAAATTTCCCAGAGTGGAGGTTGGATCAAGACGATGCGACCTCGGCTCTTGCGCCGCCGCACCGGTGGGTCAGTACGAATGATCACATACCACTCAACCTCACCTGGCTCCCACAATGGCAATTGTGGGCTCTGGTAGAGATGGTCATACACACACGGGTTCTCTTGATAGGGTCTGCGTTTCTTGATCTCTTGCTTGCTGATGCCAATCTGTTCGCAGACCCGCCTCGTCTCATGAGACGTAAAAATGCTACCATTGTCCGAAACCAATGCTTCAGGAACGCCGTAGGCACGCACAGCTTGGTAGAAGACGGCAAAAAAGGCAGCAGTATCTTGCCGCAGCGAGATAGCCGAGGCCAGAACCGCTCTCGAAAAATTTTCCAAATTGGTATCTGAAGATGATACATATCTTGATTCAGCGCAAGAACCCGACCACAAGTTGCAGGCGAAAGCTTGATCCCCATCTGTTCCAGCGCAGCGCTCACCCGAAACGCACCCAGCTTTGGGTTCTCGGCCAGGTTCTTAACTTCTTGAACAGCTCGAAGCGTGACTTTACGCTGAGGCGACTTGGGAGCACTCGATTTGTTGGGCAATCCAGCGAAATGCTCCTCGGCAAACCGCTTGAGAACAGTATGCACTGTTTGTCTACTCACATCGATATGGCCTGAGATGCTCTTTTTGTTCCAGCCTTCAAAGTGCAACCGCAGAATGGCTTGCCGCCGCTCTACTGGATCAGGAATATCTGCATAGCGGCCATAGCGACGGGTCGTCATCGAGGGCTTCGGTCCCGTTGCCAGAACCAGTTTGATGGTTCGTGGAGAGGGCCTGCGATCAAAGCGAGCGTAACAGATCGAGGCAATCTCTCGCAGCGAGAGTGCGGGATACTCAGCATGAACATCGACAATCGCTTGGCGCATCGGAGGGGGCAGCGTCCGTTGATCAAGCTTTTTCTGCTCGGTCACAGGAGGCGGAGGAGGAGCAGGGAACAGCGAAGCCATACCAGCCTGATCAAACAGGTTGCTTCGATAGTAAATGGTCGAGCGTGGCACGCCGGTTTCAACTGCCCGTTCTTTCGGTGTCTGGCCGAACAAAATCACTGGGCGTATGACCTCATATTGAAACTGAGTTGGATCTTTGAGCAGAGGCCGAATCTCGTTCCAGTCATGAGTCGGCTCACGGCGCTCGTATCTGTGTGTAGGCATCGTTGCTCCCTTTTTACTGTAAAAGGAACATTTGTTCTCTCAAATAGCGAGAAAGGAGATATATCTCTATATTACGCAGAAATGGCGAGCCCTACAAGATCTTTAGGGCTTATCCGAAAACTGAGCTTCGGCTCTAGATTGAAGCGGATTCGTATAAGCTTTTATTGCTTATACGTCTAGCGCTTTGTGAATGGTGCCTCTAGAGGCTCATTTTCAGCCGGTAAAAAGCTCTTTCTTTTCCAGAGCAACAGAGCGAGGAAGTAGCCAAAGGCGAACAGGTTAACATAGCCAACGGCGAACACGATCTTCAGCAGCATATCTGGATCAGCAAGGTGAAAGAACAGGCCATAACCATGCACAACCTCTCCAATCGTATTCCACAGGTAAAAAAGAAATTCCACCGTTAAGAAAAGGACCATTGACCAGTAGCCCGCAACGGTGTGCCTGAAAAAGAAGATGGCAGCGAGAAGAAAGACCACAAAGACGAAGAGCATAATGGACAGACCCTTTGCCTGGGCCAGTAGGTTGTTGGGATTGTAGTAGAGATGAAGGTAATAGGGGACTTGTGCGATAAAGTTAGCAAGGATCAAGAGAAAGAGAACAATAGACTGGATTTTCAGGTTTTTGTTTTCCACGCGTGGTTCCTTATCTAGATAATCCGAACGTGTCTTTTTTATTAAAGACGTATGATTAAACGTATGTATTGGGCGCGGGTTGCAGTTTTGAGTCCATCACAGCAATTTTTGGGAATCTCAAAAACTCGTCGCCTGAACTGTCGAATTCGTCGATGGCTGTTCGTCGTTAAGGTGAAGCGGAATTGACCGCTAAGAATTGACAGAAATGCTATGCTACAGGAGGTTTTCACTATGCGTTATATGTTACTGATCGCTAGCAATGAAGAAGTGGCGCGGCAGAGAAGCCAGGCTGAACTGGATGCGGAGTTTGCTGCTTACGGAGCATTTAGCAAAGAAGTTGAAGATCGCGGTGCCTTTTTGAGCGGCGAGGTGCTGCATCCGGTCAATGCGGCGACGACCGTGCGTGTGCGCAATGGGAAAGTCTTGACGACCGATGGACCCTTCGCCGAGACCAAGGAGCAGCTTAGCGGTTTTTATGTGCTGAAATGTAAGGATCTGGATGAGGCCATCGAGTTCGCCGCGAAACTTCCGGGCGCACAGATCGGCTCTATCGAGATTCGCCCTGTAATGGAATGGGACTAATCTGCAGTTTGCTGTCTCACCTTCAGCCTGGTCTGAGGGTGAGATGGGTCAGATGAGAATTGTATGGCAGAGACGCAACACTATATTCATGATTGCATTGAGCAGGTCTTCCGTCATGAGGGAAGCCGTGTGCGTGCAGCGTTAATCAGCAGCCTGGGATACTTTGAACTGGCTGAGGATGCGCTGCAAGAAGCCTTTATCGCCGCACTCGAACACTGGCCCGACGAAGGCGTTCCACATAATCCCGCTGCCTGGCTGCTGACCATAGCCCGGCGCAAGGCCATCGATCGCCTGCGTCGCGCTCAGATATTTGCGCGCAAGCAAGAACTCTTGCGGACGCTCGTTGAGATCGAGGAGCAGAGCGTCCCCTCTCCGCCTGATACTTTTCCCGATGATCGCTTGAAACTCATCTTTACTTGCTGCCATCCCGCACTACACATGGAGGCGCGAGTAGCCCTGACGCTCTACACGCTGGGTGGTCTGACGACTCCAGAGATTGCGAACGCTTTTCTCGTACCCGAAGCAACAATGGCCCAGCGCCTCGTGCGCGCCAAACGCAAAATCCGCGATGCAGGTATTCCCTATAGCGTCCCCTCGCCTGAACGTCTGCCCGAACGGCTTGATGGCGTACTGGCCGTACTCTATCTCATCTTCAACGCTGGCTACAGCGCCAGCATCGGGGATGCTCTGATACGGCAGGAACTCTGCGCTGAAGCCATTCGTCTCTGTCGTGCCCTCTCTACCCTGCTATGCGAGGAACCAACACGACAAGAGGAGCCAGAGGTTCTTGGCCTGCTTGCCTTGATGTTGCTGCACGACTCGCGCCGCCACGCTCGTTTAAGCGTTCACGGTGAACTTATCACTCTGGAAGAGCAGGATCGTTCGCTCTGGGATCAAACGCAGATAGCAGAAGGGATAACGGTATTGGACCGTGCTCTCGCCTTGTGCAGACCGGGAGCATACCAGATTCAGGCCGCGATCAGCGCGCTCCACGCTCAGGCAACCCGCGCTGAAGAGACCGACTGGTTCCAGATCGCGCTGCTCTACAGCGAACTGGTCCGGCTCAATGGCTCGCTCGTCGTCAGGCTTAACTGGGCCGTAGCAGTGGCGATGGCAAGCAAACCCGCGCACGGTCTTACCTTACTTGCCGAACTTGACGCTGACGGTGGGCTCAAGAAGTACCACCACTTCCACGCTGCACGCGCGGACCTCCTCCGTCGTGCTGGCGACTGGCAGAGCGCGTGTGAAGCCTATCGTATCGCGCTCAACCTCACACAAAATACTGTCGAACGCGCCTTCTTGCAGCGCCGCCTGCTTGAAGTCCAGACAAAATTAGATGGCTAGCTGTTCCTCTACCAGCCTCTGGCTAACCGCCAGCGCTCGATATACGCCTTCGTATTGATTTTCCGTTGCATCCCACTTAGTCCAAGAGATATGAAACACATATGTCAACAAGGTCGGTCGTGATGAGGTTTCGTGTGGACCCGTGGAGACGGAATGCACGCACCTTTGCACGAAGCGGAACCTTCTGGGACCCGCAGCACAGCGGCGCGACGAGATGGCCCACCGTTTCCGCTTCGTGGCACCCGTCATGGCTCCCCTGGGCACGGGTCCGCACGCGACCCGATCT
>CAXTTV010000216.1:0-7892 GCA_964247295.1 uncultured Ktedonobacteraceae bacterium
GATATGTATCCTCCCACCTTTTCTGATTTTCTTAGATAGTATTGGAATGTTGTGAGACCTGGAGCGCCTCCTCCAACAACAGGTCCACGACCGCCTCCAGGCTTCCTGTCTCATCGTAGACACGCCGCTGTCGAGTCGCGCTATTGCCCTGGGAGAGCACTTTACGCACAAGAGCCTCAACATTATTTTGATCATCATCGATATTCAGAGCTGGTCGCAGCATCTGGAGCATCTCATCGATAAGCTCCCCGGCTGGCACCAGATCCTGTTTTTGCACATGGACCAGGCGCTCGTTCAGTCCAAAGCGAGCGGCGCGCCAATGGGCAAAGCGCAAATGTTCCTGGGGAACGGGAATAAAAGGGATCTGCTTACGAGCCTGTTCGCTACATGTGCGCACCAGAGCTTGCACCAGACCGGCCAGCATGACAGCTTCATCCACAGTAGGGCAGACATCTGAAACCCGGACCTCAATGGTCTGATAGCGTTCCGAGAGCCGCATATCCCAGTAAATTTTGGTAGGATCTTCCATCGTGCCGCTGATTTTGACAATGTTCTGGGTGACCTGACGATATTCCTCAAGAGTCTGAAAGTGAGGGGGTGCACCTGAAGTTGGCCATCGACTCCAGGTCTCTATACGATAGCTATCATACCCTGTATCAAAACCATTCCAGAAAGGAGAACTGGCCGTCAGCGCGATTAATGGGGCCAGCCAGGGGCGCATCCGATTCATTGTTTGAAGCCCCAGTTCCCGATCCGCGATCCCAACATGTATATGGCAACCACAAATGATCTGCTCTCGGGCGAGCTGCTGATAATCTCTCTCTAAACTCTCATAGCGTTCATAGGGAGTGAGTGGTTGCTCTTTCCATGTAGAAAAGGGATGGATAGCCGCCGCGATAATCTTTTTCCCTTGTGTCTGGGCCGCCTGATTTACTGTACACCGTAAATATTCAAGCTGTTGGCGGACCTCTTGAAGGGTGTTACAGATGGGCGTAGAGATCTCCAGTTGCGTCTGTAGGATCTCTAGTTGCGCGATCTCGCCGAGCTTCTGCTCAGCATACGGTAAAATCTTAAGGGAGGTTGGACTGGTAGCATGGGATTGTGGATCTACAATCTGATATTCTTCTTCAACACCGATAGTAAAGACTCCCTGGGGAGTGAGGACCATGTGCTAAACCGCCTTTCAAGCTCTAAAGAGCGCTTGATCTCAGCATTTTCTATAGTAAGCACGAAGAGAAGCCTCTAAATGTTGCAAAAAGATTTTACCACAAATCCCATCCTGGAGCCCTGTTCTATCAGGATCAGTTCTGTCAAACCTATTGTTCTGATTTGTTACTCAACTAAATAAGGAGCGTAACATCCTCTTAGGAAGAGCAGCAATTGCACTGTCTCGCTGGTTGTTAGCATCAGACATCGCTCATTAGGCGTACTCAGGCGAACTACTTTCGCTGTTGGTAAACGGCGTCTCTGACGCTTTAAATATTCATAGACTTCTGTTCGCGCGGCCTCAGCCTCGAAAGTTACTGTCGGCCAGGGTAAAGGGAGTAAATAACGAAAGGTTAGGGAAGAGTCAGCCTCAAAGGTCACTACCCAATGGGCAATCTGAGTCTGCTTCATCTAGGCACCTCCTTGTGTGTATTGCGTTCCATTATTTATTGACAAGATTGTCAATAGGGTAGAATAAACAACAAAGACAGGGAAAGCCGGAATAACAGGTGTTGAGTGCATAGCATGCTGAGCTCCTGTTGGCTCATTGTACGCACATTCAAAAGTTGTTGGCACATTTTCAACTCAACGATAGCACCCACATGTTTTTTGGAGGTCAACTCTATCATGAACTGACCCACTGGTATGTATTTTAGTTGATGTTTATTTATGATAGCAACAAGGTAGTACTTGTTAAGAGTATTTT
The DNA here is from genome assembly GCA_964247295.1 of uncultured Ktedonobacteraceae bacterium. GTDB lineage: Bacteria > Chloroflexota > Ktedonobacteria > Ktedonobacterales > Ktedonobacteraceae > CAXTTV01. Next base: position 1,913 of record CAXTTV010000216.1, read on the forward strand.
TGTAAAATATTTCTCTCTTTCATAGATAACTCTAGTAAACTCGCTATCGCTCTTTGTGTTGTGTGTTCTTCTCGCCAGTGCATTACTGTTATAGGAAAGACAGATATTCCGCTATTTCTCTTTAATCATCAAAACGTTTTACTGTGCTTAGCTTGTCCATAAAGTTTTTGATTCCTCTCTTTATTTTACTCTGTGAATGCCGATTTTTATACCTAAAAGGTTTCACGTTTTGCACCCTTGCTTATTTCATAATGGAGGAGGATATGATCAACTTACCAGTGAAAAATAAGAGTTTGATTATGCAGTTTCGTAGAAATCTGCTTTTTATTATTGGATTGCTAATGGTGACCCTGGTACTTAACCTGTCTGCCAGTATATTTATTGTGAACAACCAGAACAGCCTGGATCAGCGGCGCTCAGACCTCACAAATGAAGTAAACAACATTTTAATCGGGGAGATAAAGCAGGAGACGGGTTTGCGGGGATACATCAGCACTGGCATTAGTTCTTTTCTGGCACCTTTTAACCAGGGACAAGTACAATATCAAAAGGTTCTCCAGATGCTAAACGAGCAGACCCAGGGCCAGGATTTTAGTCAGACGCATGGTATGGTCTCGCTGACACAGTTTCGTGCGGATAACTGGTATAGTAGTTATGCACAGGTTCAGATTCAGAATATCCGTTCGGGAAATCTGGCGGTGGCGCGTTCTGAACAATCACAGGCGGATGGCAAGATTCTATTTGATAACTTTCGAGCGACAGTTACCTTACTTCAGCAAACCCTGGACCGTGATCTGACCGCTCTGCAAGGTAGATATTCGCTTTTAAATTTTTTAGCGGCTTTTCTTTCCACCCCGCTCTCGATTCTTGCATTGGTAGTGCTCTGGCACTCTTTTTCTAAAATTGCCCTCACATTGCGTGATCAACTAGAGATACTTCGTGAAGCCACTAATAGTCTGGCACAGAGCAATTTTTCAGCACGCGTTGTTCCTCTATACTATAGTGAATTGGACGTGGTTGGGCAGACCTTTAATAGCATGGCTGATACCTTGCAGGCACAGCAGCATATTTTGAGCGAGCGCGATGTGTTAGAGAGTGTATTGGATCTTCAGAAGGTGCTCTCAAATACTTTTGATCCACACCAATTAATAGACGACTTTTTGAATACGGCCATCAATCTTTTTCATGCTCAGATTGGAGCCTGTTACCTTTACGAGTCAGAGTCCAAAGAGCTTGTACTTTTCGCGGTCCAGGGAGCCAGGGGAGAGGAAATTGAGCAACGATTTCAACTAGGTGAGGGGACCATTGGTCGAATTCCCTCAGAGAATGCCTCAGAACATGTAACCGTGTTGGAGGAAAGTACATCTGAATTTCAGATCAAAACTATTCTTGGTCGTGTTTTGCCAAACAGTATTTACCGTTTTCCGCTCTATCTTGGTAAAGATTTACTTGGTGTGGTAGTTATCGCCACGATGTTTCCAATGAGCGAGAATATCCGCAATGTTTTGAGTGTGGCCTCGATCAGCTTATCCGCATCTTTGAGTAACGCTCAGGCCTATCTACGTATCCAAAACCAGGCGTTAGAGTTAGAGAAGCGCAATCAGAGACAGGAAGAATTGAATAGAGATCTTGTGAAGCAGCGCGATGAACTTTCGCATCTAAATCGCGAACTAGAAGCTGCTAATCGGGCGCGCAGCCAGTTTATCTCAACGATGTCTCATGAATTGCGGACACCTCTTACCTCGATTATTGGATTCAGCCAGATGCTGCTCCAGAATCCTAAAAGTCAAAGTTATGATGCCTTCTTGCTCACCAGTCTGCAACGTGTCTTTAAAAATGGCCGGCACCTGCTCTCGCTCATCAATGATATTCTGGATATCTCGAAAATAGATGCCGATAAGCTGGATCTGACCTATGAGCAGGTGGATTTGCAGCAACTCTTGTTTTCTGTGTTAGAAGAGGCTCAAGGATTGATCTCAGGGAAACAGCTTGTTCTGAAATCTATGGTTGAGCCAGGTGCGGAGTCCATCAAGATTGATCGCGAGCGGCTTCGCCAGATTCTGCTCAACCTGATTTCAAACGCCATCAAATTTACTGAGAAGGGAGAGGTCTCGGTTTCCGCAACAGTGCAAATGGAAGATGATAAGCGCTCGATTGTCCTGGCGGTGAGAGACACTGGTATCGGTATCGCATTGGAGCACCAGGAGCGCATCTTCGATGCCTTCTATCAGGTAGAGCAGGGGGATACCCGGCGCTTTGGAGGGACAGGGTTGGGCCTCTCTATTGTTAGCCGGTTAACGACACTTATGAAGGGAAAACTGAGCGTTGCCAGTAATCCAGGTGGGGGGAGTATCTTTACTGCAACTTTCCCGGTTGCTCTGGATCTGGAACATCAGGGGGAAGAGCCGTCAGCGTCGGACCCGCTGGTGGGCGCTTCAGATCTGTCAGTTCAGGCTCATCGGATAGTTCAGGAGGTGTTAGATCAAAAAAAAGATCTTGTGACAGATGAGGATGCTCAATCGCTTCCTGAGGAGTTCTCGCCTGGTGGGGAAAGGGGAGAGAAGAACGATGATACATCTGGCGATCGGGAGAAATCAGAGGGCGAAGAGGCGAGTGCTGAACAGTTTCTAATCTTATCGGTTGATGATAATCCCGACATTTTAGGGTTACTTGAGGCTACCTTAAAAGACTCTCCCTACAAAGTAGTGAGTCTAGATGATCCTGAACGGGTTATAGAGATTGCGGAAAGGCTACGTCCAGCCGCGATCACCCTGGATATCATGATGCCAAAGCTGAATGGGTGGCAGGTTTTAAAGCAGTTGAAATCCAATCCAGTGACCTCAAAAATCCCGGTGATGATGCTCTCTATCATGGCGGAGCATGGGACGGCTCTGACATTAGGGGCTAATAGTTGTATGTCTAAGCCGTTTGAGCGCGACACACTTATGCGAAATCTGCAAGATCTGGTGGCCTGAAGCTTCAGGCCACCAGATCCTTATTTACACCGGTAACCGACTAAAGTACGCAATCTTATCGGTGAGAGTTGTGATATCAAAAGGTTTCAAAACGAAGTGCTTGATATTCATCTGTTCTACTTTAGCCTGGGCATGGACATCGGCGCTCAATACCACAATTGGAATATGAGCATAGGGAGAGTCTTCTCTTCTTATCTCTCGAATAAAGCTATACCCATCCATCTTCGGCATCATCAGATCCAGCAAAATCAAATGTGGTTGAAACGTTTTCAGTGTATCAAGAGCTTCAAGGCCATTTGGAGCGGTCCGAACCTCGTACCCCTCCATCTCCAAAACAAGTTGTAGAAGCGCTAAAATATCCTCTTCATCATCAACGGCCAGAGCACATCTATTTGTCATACTATTTTACCCCCGAATCAAGGCCCTCCCTGGCGGTCTATCATTCTTATCTCCCTGAGACATAAACATAGCTATCTATCTATATAATCGAGTGAAAGACCTGTTACATTAGCTCATACAATAATCTACAACGATCGAAAAAACCTTATTGAGCTTCAAAAAGCTTTCTCATTTTCGCTATCGCCTCAATAACGGCATCCCAAGAAGCGCCAGTGTGCTCCGGAGTACGATTTTTTGACCACGCGAGCCAATGATAGCGATCTTTTTGTTCTTTTTCAAGGGCAGACAGATCAACATAGACTTCTGAGATTATCCTCCCATTTTTTATATCCTGAGCGCGAGCATCCATTTCACTAAAGAGGCGTGTATGAAAGGAGTCTACTTCGTCTATAAATTCTGGTAATCGAAAGATCGCCTCACCTTTTTGAGCCGTCCATACGGGAATAGCATTGATGTATCTGTCACGATTATCCCAGAAGCTATGCATGTGCTGGCTGTCGTTCCAGAACCAGAGCTTTGGGCCGGCAATAAGATAGCCTGTATCTAACATGCGGTTTTCCCACCATCTTACGGCTGATGAACGCGTATTCCATAGCGTACTGCCAGGCTCAAGGTCTGCCCTTGTCCATTGATAGTAGAGGTCTATCCAGCTAAGCGTTTGTTCCTGTGTTTCTAGCATCTGGGCCAGTGGTGGAGGGAGTGGTTCAAGTACCTCGGGAAGAATCTGTAGGAGATCTTCCCATAGTCTGACCACTTGATAATCAACGTAGGGATGGGCAAAAAAATGTTCTGGATTGTTTTGGTGCCAGTTCTTCAAGATTTCAGGGGAGTAGCGGAAAAGCTCGTTTTGTGCATCCATATGCAGCCAGTACCATGCGTCTGTCAGCCCAAACCAGTGAAGGTAAGGCCGATTGCCTGCGGAGCTCCACGTCGTAACTTCATTGAGTGGGTGCAGTTGAAATTGAAAAAGCATTGATTGAGTCGGCTCCTGGTTCGTAAGAGGGTGATTATAAGACCTGCGTGGAGGGATCAGATAGGTTCTGCAACGAAAGGTTTCGGAAATGGAACCAATTGAAGATGTATGAGAGGGCCGCGAATAGAAACAAAACATTGCGAACGGCAATCGCTTCAAAAAAGCCTGGCAGGGTCAGGATCACCTGGGCGGCGGTTGTAGGGTCCGGTATTTGCGTGTAGTAAACCAGATAAATCAGGGTGGTCAGCAAAGCGATCCCTCCCCAGACGAACAGGGAGGTCCGCGTAGGGATGCCTGCATACGCTAGAAGCGGAAACAGCCAGATCAGGTATTGAGGGCTGAAAACTTTGCCTGTGAGCAGTAGCACACAGACTAGGGCGACAAAAGCGCGGATCAACGTAATCTTTTGCCTGATCTGGAGCCAGAAGACCCACAGCGTTCCCAGCACTGTTAAAGCGGTGCCAATTGGTGAGACAATCCCTGCTAGTGGGCTGATGATATTTAGAGATCCCGAACTGAAACTTGCTCCAAATGGAAATCCAATAAACCTTACGGCCCACAGAAGGCTGCTTTGAACTGTTTCGATCTGGATTGGTCTTTGCGCGAACCAGACGATTGGGCTGACAACCGCCCCTTGAAAATTAGTCAGACCAAACAGGAGCGTTACCAGGATCACCAGCCCCAGACAGATCAGTAGATTCTTCCATCTCCACTTAAGGAGTGTGCGGAGGTTCCAGCTTTCCTCGGATCTCATCTGCTGTTCCGCGATAAATAACGCTGGTAGCATCACCAGAGGATAAAGCTTTAACAGGATTCCCAGTGCCAGCAAAATATATGCCCACGTCCAGTGGTTACGTTCAGCCGCGATTATACATACCAGGGTGCAGAGCGCGGGGACAAGATCGTAGCGAACCTGAAAAACAGTGCTGGCTCCCAGCACAAATAGGAGTGAAAAAAGCCATTTAGCATTGGCGAGGCCGTAGCGATCCAAAAGGAGAAATACGCCTGACGCGGTCAGCGACATGAGCAGAGCAAAGGTCAGGGTGTAGTAGGGCAGTGGCACAAGCAAAGGCAACGAGAAAAGCACAAGCGTAAATGGAGGGTATTCTAACGGTAACAATTGAAATGGCGGTTGAGTAGGTTTCAGGTGTAGGAAGCTACATTGTGCCTGGGGAAGCAGGGTTGAGGTCTGCCCTCCAAACCAGAAGCTAGAAGCGTAGCATTGATAGCGAGCGACATCAGTGGGAGCGAGAAAGACAAGCCAGGCAGCCTCAAAAAATAAAAACAGCAGGACCAGCGACCACCAGAACCAGGGACGATTAAGAGACGCTACTTGTTGCACCCTAAACTGACCTTTCACAATCGTAAGTTTTAGCTTATCTATCTTTTTTGAGATAGAAAAACCACCTGTATACACGGATGAAACGGCGACGTTTTATTTTCCCATGGAGCTGCCCCCAGAGTATCGTCAAGGCTGAAGAGCTTAACTACCGTGTTCGGGATGGGAACGGGTGGGCCCTCTTCGCTCTTGTCACCGGTTCACCTGTTTATACAGGTGGTGCTTTCAACAAGAGTAATAATACCAAAGGATTTGTCATTTGTCAACCCTTTTTGGAAAAGCGGGTGCAGTTCA
>CAXTTV010000217.1:0-1889 GCA_964247295.1 uncultured Ktedonobacteraceae bacterium
CCGATCTACCCCATTCGAGTCTCTCCCTGCACAGGAACAGCTTCTTCTTTTCCCAGCACGTGGTTGCGGTGTCTGGTCCGCGCCTGAAAGGCTGTGCTATTATAAATTGGGAAAAATTGAATGAATAGTTTTTCTGAGAAAGATATTTTTAATGGGAAAATCGGGATTTCGATCATGGACACCGAGAAAGGTGGCAAGAGTCGCGCTAGGCTGCGTTTTTATTTTCGCCTCAACGTTTCATTTTGTGGCGCAAGATGTTGAGATGCAGATTATACCTCCATTTTTACCATGGAGGAGAGCCGCTTTATATATTACAGGGATCTTTGAACTGTTGGGTGGGATTGGAGTATTGATTCCGCGCTTTCAGGAGGCAGCGGGGAAAGGGTTGGCCGCGCTTCTGGTCACCATTTTTCCCGCGAATGTATACCATACGTTTAATCGGAAACAGTTTAAAGGATTGACGGGAACGCGGCTGTATCATATTTTGCGCTGGCCCATGCATGGAGTATTGATCTGGTGGGCGCTCTGGGCCAGTCAGAAAGAGAAAGAGGAACGTGCCTGAATTATAAGCTTTAAAGAGAAACGACCACTTTTTTAGCAGATATACCTTTCCTTCGGGCATCCATCCCAGCTTGAATATGTTCGAGACCGGAACCGATGAAGAGTGGATATATGCGCATCTTAAATTGTTGTTAATACAGCTTGACACGATGAGAATCGTCATGCTAACTTGACACTATAACGGAGAGCGCAGCAACCGCAACCGATACTATCTACAATGGATGGTCGAACCGCGAGACGTGGCCGGTGAACCTCTGGTTGAGCAACGGCGAGGGCCACTACGGGATGACCAACGATTTCTTGTGAATAAACGCCGGGAACCGGGTCTACAACATTGCTGATGCACTCAAAGGAGACGTTGAAAACCTGGCCGAGACGATATGTCCCGGCGTGATCAAAACTAAACGAGGAGGTTATGATGAGAGTTGTTTTTGTGCACGGGGCATGCGTCAAGGACGGATCCTGGTGGTGGCATCGAACCGCTGAGATGCTGGCTGAGCGGGGCGTCGCCAGCGAGGCACCTGCCCTCCCAAGCTGCGGTGAGATGGGTGAGTCGCCCAACGCAGGGGGACCTGGGCTGGCCGATGATGTCGCCGCCGTCCGGCAGGTATTGACCGCGAGCGACGAGCCGACCGTTGTGGTTGCGCATAGCTATGGCGGGATCGTCACCGCTGAGGCAGCGGCAGGCGTAGGCTCCGTGCGCCATCTGTTGCTCGTGTCCAGCTATCTGCCCGAGGTCGGGCAGAGCCTGTCCTCGTTCGGCGGTGAGGAGCCGGCCCCGTTTCTCGACATCGATCCTGCGAGCGGGACGTTCACCGTCCGGCTGGAAGCCCTGGCCGAGACGTTCCTACAGGACTGCGATCAGGAGATCCAGCGCGCGGCCATGAACAAGACGGCCCGGCAGAGCCTGGCGGTCCTCCAGCAGCCGGTGCAATCAGCGGCCTGGCAGCACATCGCTTCGACGTACCTCGTGTGCGCCAAAGACCAGGGGACCCCCGCCGACCGGCAACGCAAGTTTGCTAGTCGGGCAGGCAGCGTTGTAGAACTCGACACCGGCCACCACCCGTTCCTCTCTCAGCCCGCTGCCGTACGCGACCTGATCCTCGGGCTGTAACGTCGGCCACCGACGCGCAGGAGGACCAACCGAGAACTTCTCCTCATTTGTTGGCGTTGTATGTATCCTTTCTTCGTGAAGTGGCTATGAATTTGCTAGAAGGAAAGTACCCCCGACAGCCTCGGCCAGATCCGGCCCGAAGAGGGCACCGGGGGTATATGCTCCCGGTCTGCCCTCGCCCTTGAGCAGCCGCCGTGCGACTTCCGCAGCGCCC
>CAXTTV010000217.1:1899-7879 GCA_964247295.1 uncultured Ktedonobacteraceae bacterium
GCGTCAGTAAACTCCTGGGCGTCGCCAGTACGGAGCCAGCCTTCTTGATTTGTTCCGTCCGGCCAGTGAATGGAGGCGTGCCCCCATGAGTACTCGCGTGGGCGTTCCCGAGCGGAGAGTTTTAAGCTGGCAAGCCGGCGTTTTGCAAGGGTACGTAAAGGCTTGATGCGTGACAGCGCCATCACCAATGGAAGAATCACGCGAACAATCGGACCGGTAGGTACCTCGCTGGAGGCGGCCAATACGTATGGAGCACCGCTTGCTCGCTGCGCTGCGACAAGTTCACCAAAGGGAATGCTTGCGGCGGTGACATTTGAGCCGTCGGGAAGGGTAATGGCGACCAGGCTGCTGCCAACCCGATTCCGTACGAGACGGCCATTCTTGTAGTAGCGCCCACCATAAGGCAAACCATCAATGATCGTTGATGCCAGAGCTTCGCCAAGTGTCCCGGCCTTAATCTCAACAGAGGCCAGGGCGTCTGTCCGAACCCGGTCAGGAGTCGGACGATCTTGACACAACTTTATCACAACGCTCTCGGTGGCTAACACGCCGAAGCCAGCGCCGGTTACCAACGTGCGTCCGCTGGTGACCGCTTCCTTATGCAGATCAAGCAGAGCCGATACGGAGATTACATCGTTTGCCAGATCGATATAGTGACTGCGCGGGAGGCAAGCGCGAGCAATGAGCCCGGTGGTTTCGGTGAAAGGGCCAATTGTATTGATGACTAGAGCTGGCTGCCGTCGCTTAATCTCAGTCGCAATCTCCCCTGGTGAACCGGCAACAAGAGTTTGTGGCTCTTTATTAAAGCTTGCGGCCAACTGGCTCAAGCGTTCCCTGTCACGTCCAACCAGCACAGGTATACTATCGCCATCTATAAGACGAGCAGCTATAGCGCGGCCTATGCGACCAGTTGCTCCCAAAATCCAGACGTCATTTGTGAAGTGACTTTGTGACATGATACCTTTCTTATAATGGAACATATTGTCGCTAAAGCATCAATGTGTTGTGATAGAAGTGTACCCCGGACTGGAAGAGTGGGCAAGCACCAATTCGCGTCTCTTGTTATATATGCAACAAAGAAGGAAATATGTCGCACTCGACGCGATCAATCGGGAAAGGGTTAGCCGCGCTCCTGAATGAAAGGGTTATTGATAATAGTCTGGCGCTATCATCTATGGGCCACATTTTGCGGTTAGGGGTAAAAAGGCGCTGTAAAGCTACAGCGTCAATTGCCAGAAGGATGGGGCCTGTCTGGGGCAGGTGAACAAGAATGGACTGGTGACCGGGGGCATGGCCGCTGGTCGCAATCACCGAGAGGCCGGGGAGCAGCCCGGTATCGCCATCGACCAGACGGTAGTGAAGGTCGGGATGATCCCAATGGGGGCGAGCGGCAGCGAAACGGGGGTGGCCGTTACGAGCCAGATCGTAGTGTTGACGCTGGACGATGAATTCAGCGTTGGGAAAGGCATCATGATAGCCAGCGTGATCCACATCGAAGTGGGAGCAGATGAGCAGATGGATATCTTTGGGATGTAGCTGAAGATTCGCCAAATGTTCCAGCATCGTTTTCCTATTTTTCGCGGGGGGCGCTCCAGAAGGAGCTTTATAGTCTGCGGGTAGGCCACTATCAATAAGAATATTCTAGTGATTGGCGGTCTGAATAAGATAGCAGCCAGAGGACATCTCCAGAGGTGGGCCACCAGTAGGCACCGTTGAGGTTGATAGTTGGAAAAGGTAGAGGCGTTGTGGATAATCCTGGTTCATCTTTCATCCTTTCTAAAATCATAAAGATAGGTCATACTTACAAGACTCTGCTGGAAATGGGGGAAGAGGAGAAGAAGATAATCCCTTCAGGCGTGTAGGGTCGCTTGCGAAGCGCTGCGACAGGGCCGGAGTCCCTGCACTCCCGACAGCCAAACCATCCCCAGGCTCGGGAGATGCGACCACGTGTGTGACGGTAAGAAATTGGTCTAGCAACGGGATCTATCCCCTTTCCCACGGGTCCACACGTGACCCGACCTACCCCATTCGAGTCTCTCTCTGCACAGGAAACGCTTTCTCTTTTTCCAACGGAGTCGCAGGCGGTGACCCTACGACTTTGTAGCGTTGCCGCGCGCAGGCGGCGGCCCTACTGTTCAATAAGAAGGGTATAAGATCGGGCAAAACAAAAAAAGTCCTTTTGGACGATGTAAAAAGACGCGAAATGTGGTAATGTAAAGGAAGAAAGAGCAAAAATAAAATTTTGGGATTTACCCCCGATATATTTTTCTGGCAAAGATTTATAAGTAGCATAACAGATGCTGGAAAACTTCTAATTATAAGATCTTCCAATAAAGTTTTCTGCTCCTTTGAAGCCCTCCCTTTTCTCATAAAGCTCCATCAAATTTTATAGATACTTTTTAGCGGTATACTTGAATAGATTTTATCTCTTACCAACGGGCTCTACTAGTTCGTAGGATGATCCTAGCTTTTTCAGAGAGGTTTGATGAGAGTGATCCAATTTAAGGGACACCTGGTCTATGTATTGACAGCAGTTCTAGCGATTCTCTCGCTATATGTAGTTATACCAGGGCCGATCGTTCACGCAGCTACTGGAAAGCATCTAGTAATGGTAGGGGGAGCTTTAAAAGATACCAACGAGTCAGTCTATAACAAAATTATTAGCTTAGCCGGGGGAAAAGGGGTTGCGCGTATTGGAGTAATTACAGCGGCTTCGATTCCCGAGAGCCTGGACCCGGACGCAGGAACCTCTAAGGCCAGTAACTCGGTTGCCAACGGAACATATTATGCGGATTTATTTAGAAAGACCTATGGAGCAGCGGACGCGCAGTGGATTCCCATTGATCTGGATCATATCAGCAATGCGTCCTCGCAGAGTGTCGTAAGCCAGGTTAACGGGTTAAGCGGCTTCTTCTTTGGGGGAGGGGATCAATCACGATTGATAACCTGTCTGGAAAAGTCGGATAGAAGCGACACGCCGGTACTGGCCGCGATTCGGGCGAAGTACGCGAACGGAGCTGTGATCTCGGGGTCAAGCGCGGGGACAGAGATAGAGAGTGGACCACCGATGTTAACCGGTGGGGAGAGCTACGAAGCAGTCCAGAATGGCTCATTTAGCTCCATTGACTCAAACCATCCCGATAACCTTTCGTATGATTCCAGGGGAGGTTTTAACTTTTTCACCTATGGGTTGCTGGATGCGCACTTTAGCCAGCGTGGCCGCCAGGGAAGGTTGATGCGCCTTGGGTCAGATAGGAATGTGACGATGGGGTACGGGGTTGACGAGGATACCGCGCTTGTCGTAGATAACGCGGATACAGCGCAGGCGCAGATGAGTGTTTTGGGATCTGGCGGAGTCACCATTGTGGATCTGAGTAAGGCGCATCTGGGAAGTGGAAGCGATTGGTCGCTTTACGGAGCCAATGTTAGCTATCTTACCGTTGGGGATAGCTATAATCCTACAACGAAGAAAGCCGCAATCGCAAGCTGGAAGAACGCATTGGCGGGTCACGAAAAGTTTAGAAGTCCGATGAGGCCACCGGATGACATTTTTAGTAGCGCAAGCAACAAAAACAGCAGTGGAGGGCGCAGCAATCCGCTCCAATTTGTAGATGTAGCCACCGATCTTTTCAACAGCAGTGGTGCAACCTCTAATTATGGAACGACCTATGAGAGTAGACCAGTCTATGAAGTGCAGATGACCAAGAGTTCGTCAGCAGGATCGGCTGGTTATCTGGGGACGCAGAGTGGAACAGACTACGTCTCCTATGTCAATCTCCAGGTAGACATCTTCCCCTACTAGTTGACACAAAAGCAAAAAAGGGCCTCCCCGTCTGGGAAGGTCCTTTGTAGTTATCTAGCGGACAGGCTCTGTTTTCAGATCGTTAGAATACTCTTTAATCAATTTCCGGACCTTGGGATCGATAACAGCGATGCAGTAGGGTTGGAAGCGATTATTGTCATAATAATCCTTATGATAATCTTCAGCCACATAGAAATTGGTAAAGGGGCTAACCTCCGTCACAATCGGCTTTTTAAAGGTATTGTCCTTCTCCAGGGAATTCTTTACAGCGAGGGCGGTTTGATGCTGGGCCTCATCGCGATAGAAGACAGCAGAGCGATATTGTGTACCTACATCGTTGCCCTGACGGTTAAGAGTTGTTGGATCGTGTGTGGTCCAGAAAATCTTTAGCAGCGTCTCGTAGGAGATGATGGAGGGATCGAAGGTCACCTGGACCGCCTCCGCCGCGCCGGTGTTGCCGGAACAGACCTGCATATAAGAGGGGTTTTTCACTTTGGAGGCAGCATAGCCAGGAAGAACGGAAGAGACGCCCTTGAGACGTTTTAGAACCGCCTCGGTACACCAGAAGCAGCCGCTTGCCAGGATCGCAGTCTCGGTTTGAGCCATATTTTCACCTTTTCAAATTCTTTAATGGAGTGTGTGGACACACATTGATGAGTAAGAGTGCTGGAAGAAAGTAGATTGGATAAGTACATTTGTGATTTGGGGATTCTAGCTATGAAAACAAGGGGATGAAATCGTTTATTCCTGTGGGAAGGGTAGGGTGGTGGGTGCAGTTCACATGTATGGGGAATGATGCAATGTCCAGTTGAGGTGGATGGAGGGGCTTGTAAGACGGTTATGTGTGGGCCCGTGGGAACGGGAGCGATCACGAGTGCCATGGTCTGTTGCGAACCCTTGCTCATGGCGCTGCGCGCCAGATGCAGCACGTCTCGCATAGCTCGACAGGCCGTCCTACATCGCGTAAACGGATCGTTTTCGATCCCGCATTCCCTTTTACCCATCAGAGTTCCATGTGGCCCGACTTACCCTATTCATTTTCTTCTCTACACGTGAACATTTCCCCTTTTCTCGATAGTGCCGTTATCAGTTTATTTCAGTACTCTAAGAATGCGAATTAAACGCTTTACATAACATTGTTTTTATTGCATTGAAGAACCTTTTAGTTGTTAAAAATTCCCCAACATGTTAATCGTCAATCATATGAAACTATTGTATGATTGCCTATAATGGTTTATATTTATATTTGCTGAAATATACATACATTATTTCCGGGAAACTCTTTTTCCTTTCGGTGTTAATACATTTATGTGTTTCTATACATCTCTTAGTCTTTAAAGGTCTGGAAAAGCAGAGCAATTTTTATCTACTGTTAGCGAGGAGATCTTCTTTTGAATTATGTGCCTGCCTTACCGGAGCAGGGTCAGGTGGTGGAGGTTCGTCGCCGTCACTATGTGGTGAATGAGATTATTCAGAGCTCTCTTCCGTCCGACGCGCTCCACCCTACAGCTTCCCCTCAGCATCTTGTGTTGCTTGCTTCAGTTGAGGATGATGCGCTGGGTGAGGAGCTTCAGGTGTTCTGGGAGATTGAGCCGGGGGCGGCGATTGTGGAGAAGAGTGCGCTCCCTTCTCCCGATGGCTTTGACTCTCCCGCCCGGCTGGATACCTTTCTGAATGCGGTCCGCTGGGGCGCAGCCTCTAGCGCTGACCTGAATGCCCTCCAGTCCCCGTTTCGCAGTGGGATTGATATTGAGGATTACCAGCTTGATCCAGTGGCGCGGGCGATCCAGATGCCGCGTGTGAATCTGCTGGTCGCCGATGACGTTGGCCTGGGGAAGACGATTGCGGCCGGGCTGGTCGCTCAAGAGTTGTTGATCCGCCACCGCGCCCGCAAGATTTTGATTGTCTGCCCCGCTGCTCTCCAGGTCCAGTGGCACGATCAGATGCTGGATAAGTTCGGACTGGATTTTCGGATTGTGGATAGCGCGCTTTTTAAGGAGCTCCGCCGCTCCCGTGGCCTGCATGTGAATCCCTGGACCCACTACCCTCGCTTGATTACTTCAATTGATTTTTTGAAGCGCGAGCGCCCTTTCCGCCTGTTCAAAGAGGCACTTCCCGCCGCTGACAAGGCGTATCCCCGCAAGTTTGATCTCTTGATTCTGGATGAGGCCCATAATG
>CAXTTV010000218.1:0-7781 GCA_964247295.1 uncultured Ktedonobacteraceae bacterium
TGTCTAGCCCCTTCAAGGGTTCGCCAACGGTATCAAAATTCGGGATGACTCATGTAGCTACCTGTTTGTGCGTAAGTATAACCTGCAAAATTCCCCACTGATCTCTCTTGACAAAACTATGACCACAGTGATAATATTATGACTATGTAGTCAATAAATTGACAGAGTAGTCAAATTAAAGTTTAAATGGTCACTCCATGAGGTATCAGTTCCTTTATGGATGCCCCATTACCTAGATAGATTGGAGCTTCGATGACATCGGAAAGCGTCCCGCCTCTCCCTTTACGTGAGCGGCAGCGACTAGAACGCGAGCAATTGATTCTCCAGACAGCGAAAGAGATGCTGCTGGAGAAAGGCTATAGTGATACTTCGATGGATGAAATAGCCACTCGTGTTGGGATCGCGAAGGGTACGCTTTACCTGCACTTTGCCCGTAAAGAGGATCTGATGTACAAGCTTTTTCAAAATGCGATACTTCAGATGATGCAAACCCTTGAACAGCTTGACTCTATAGAGGGTAACCCTCTTCAAAAATTAGATCAGGTTATCCGGGCGATGTACCAGGGCGTATTTATTCCAAATGCTCAACTTTTTTATGTGTTGTTCAACATGGTTGATCTTCATCATATTATGACTGAGCAGAAGGGTGAGCTCCTCCACAAAGTAAGTGCTCGCATCAGGGTAATTTTGGAGGACGCGAAAGCTGAGGGTCTTTGTGATCCTACACTTCCGACCGAAATTATGATTAGTACATTCTTTAGTATGCTTTCGCCCCTTGGATACCGCCGCCTGATTTTGACGGAAAAAATGCTTCCGGAAGAGGTGATTACCTGGATTGAGCGCATCTATTTCCGGGGCATCGGAGCTAATTGGCCCATCTAATACATGTAGAGCGTCAACTGTCCTTAAAGGAGTTCTTTTGATTATGCAAATTCCGGCAACCACGACGAGAAGGGAGGGGGGGCTTCCTTACAAATGGCTGGTGGCTAGTGTGGTTATCTTTGGTATCTTTATGAGCGTTCTTGACACAACAATTGTCAATATCGCAGTGCCAAGATTCCAGACAGCCTTCGGTGCTGACTTGAATAGCGTCCAGTGGGTAGTCACTGGCTATATTCTGGCTCAAGGCGTCGCCACTCCTCTAACAGCATTCCTTTCCAATCGGATTGGGATGAAGCGCTCCTACCTGATAGCATTGGTTCTTTTTACGATAGGTTCGGCCCTTTGTGGCTTCGCCTGGAGCCTGCCAATACTGATTTTCTTCCGTGTCCTGCAAGGTGCGGGCGGAGCTTTTCTCCTGCCTCTTTCGATCACATTGCTTTATCGGGAGTTTCCTCCGAATGAGCGCGGGACGGCGATGGGTGCGTTGGGTATCCCTATTCTGCTGGCCCCGGCTCTCGGCCCAACTCTGGGTGGGTATATCGTGACTTATGCTGGCTGGCCTTTGATCTTCTTTATCAACGTTCCAATTGGGATTCTGGGTTTTATCCTGGGTTACATTTTGCTGAATGAGGGAGAGATTAATCCACAGGCTTCGTTTGATATTCCAGGCTTCTTACTCTCGGCTTCTGGATTGGCCTCTCTACTTTATGGGCTCTCTTCTGTGAGTAGCGATGGCTGGACTTCAGGAACTGTTCTGGGAACATTGGCCTACGGCTTTCTAGCTCTAACGGCTTTCGTGATTCTTGAGCTCAGCATTACCCGGCGCGGCGGTCAGCCATTGCTGGATTTGACGGTCTTCGGCAATTGGAAATTTACTGCGAATAATATTGCCAGCATCCTCGTAACGTTCGCGCTTTATGGCGGGCTCTTTGTGGTCCCTATCTATCTGCAAAATGTGCGCCACCTCAGCGCCTATCAGGCTGGACTGGTCCTGCTTCCTCAGGCCCTGGCTTCGATGGTAGCCGTAGTCGTTGGTGGGCGACTTGTTGATAAACTGGGCGTACGAGCGATTGTCGTTCCAGGTCTGCTGCTGCTGGTCTTTACCAACTGGCGTTTCACTTTTCTCGATACGCACATACCTTATCTGGATTTCCAGTTTCTACTAGTCTTACGGGGCATTGGTATCGGTTTGGCTTTACAGCCTTTGATGCTGGCTTCTCTATCGGAGATCCCACCGCATCAGCTTAGTGGCGCATCATCTCTCAATACAGCTCTTCGCTTTATTGGTAGCTCACTGACGATTGCGATTATCGCGACAATGCTCCAGACACAAACAAAAGTACATTATTCTCATCTGGCCGAGCTGGTAACTCCTGGCTCGCGAACTGGTCAGCTTATTCAAGGTCTTCAGGCTTTACTGATCTCTAAGGGAGCCGCGATTAACACAGCTTACACTTCCGCGCTCTCGGTGATTAGTGGACAGCTACGACTTCAAAGTTATGTCCTGGCGATGATAGATGTGTTCTGGCTGAGCCTGGTTCTGGCGGCTATTGGGGCGGCTTCGGCCTTTATAGCTAATGGGCCAACGCGCAAACGCCTGGCTCGCGATCAGCCCGATATACAGCTTTCGGACGATCAACGCGAGGAGATGGAAAAGGCTCGCGAGGAGGCTCTAATCGGAGGGTAAAATCTCGCAACAAGCCTTTCAGGATTTTATCCACTGAGATACGAAAAGTCTACTAATATCAAACGTGTGTTTTGAAAGGATCTATAAAGCTATGCGTCGAACAATTATTGCAACGCTTCTGATTGTGATCGCGGTTTTTGCCATTGCTGGGGGAGCCGGTTACTGGTTCTGGAATAACTATAATTACTACAGTACCGATGACGCTCTGGTAACGGGGCAGTCAGTAAGTCTGAGCAGCCCAGCGGCTGGACAACTCACAACCTATACAGTAAAACAGGGTGATACGGTAACCGCTGGTCAAACGGTGGCGACGATTACACCAGCTACAACGACAGCGCCAGCCACGACAGGGACAACAGGGACAGCGGCTGAGCCAAAAACGATTAATGTCACGAGCCCGATCTCGGGAACGATTGTCCAATCAACAGGCGTTCAGGGCCAGAACGTGACTCCGGGAGCTTCTCTGCTCCAGGTGAGCGATCTCTCGAATCTGACGGTTACGGCCTATGTAGATGAGAACACCTTCAAAAATATTAAGACGAACCAGGATGTTGACGTTACTGTCGATGCCTATAAAGATACAAGCCTGGACGGTCACATTGATCGCATTGTCCAGTCGGCTGCCAGTCAGTTCTCGCTTCTGCCCACAACAGATTACGCGAGCGGCAACTTTACCAAGGTTGGACAGCGCATCCCGGTAGTGGTAAAGCTGAATACTAACGGTGGAAATAACATTGTTCCCGGTATGAGCGCCGAGGTAAGAATCCATATCCACTAAGCCCACAAATTGTATAGTGAGATGCGGCCTTCCTAAGGAGGTCGCGCTCAACGTATCTGAAAGGAGCATAGGATGTTGATTATTGGAGGCCTCTTCGCGCTGGCAATTCTTGCAATCCTGGGGGCAATTTGGGCGTTTAGAGACGAACGCCAACCAGCGTCTGGCGCAAGGAAGGTTGAAGAGTCTCAGATCTCTCCAGCACCTGAGATTGCGCTTCCAGATGCACATAAACCGGCGATGGCTCCTGAAAATAGTGATCAAGAAAAAGACCATGAGCCAGTGGATCACGATGCTCCTACTCTTCCCTCATTAAAGATTGATCAACCGACAAGTACAGATCGAAACGCCCTGGCTCATCAATCTTCCGAAGTGGACAATGAGAGTCACTTGAACGACCCGGCTCCCTCTTTTGAGACAAACCATTTGAATCTCCATACGCTCCTGGATCATCAGCGTGATCTGGTAACACTGGATCGCACTCAATTCAATCAGCTCCAGGGGGAGATCCTTCGCTTCCATCTGCTCATTCACGATGCCGAGGAGAGCATACATAGTATTAAGACAATTCTCGAAAGCGTTGAGCAAGAACAGCTTTCCGAGCAGCCCAGGCATGAAACAGGCCCAATCCTGGACGCACATCATTAATCCCGGTATTGAGTAATCAAAAATTCAAGAGAGAAAAGCATATCTACCAAGCTTTTCTCTCTTTTTAGCTTTTTCGCTGGCTATGACCATGGAAAAAAGATCCCTGCCTGCTTCAGCTTAGTAAGACAACGAGGGCGTCCTCCACTCACCTTAAAATCACCATCCATATGCTGTTGATCTACCTCTCCAGATTGAGCTGGTGAGAAATAATAAATGTTTTGAAGTTGGTCGGCGCTATCCTCAGTCCCCTGTACATCAACCACACTGTGAATTTTATAAGAGTGGTTGGGTAACTGCCCAATGTGAATTATCAGATCCAGTGAACCAATAAACTGAGAATGGACAATCTCAGGATGGATACAGCTTTTATGGAGCGCGCAGAGGGCCTCTAGCCGCGTTACAACGTCAGTAGCATGCTGAGCGTAAAGGGTAAACAAAAGACCATTATGACCGTTTTGCATTGTTTGTAACAGATCAAAGGCCTCCGCTCCGTGACATTCATCCAGCACCAGGTGGTCTGGCCGCAACCGCCGGGCCGTATTTACAAGATCTCCCATAGTCAGGCCCGGCTGCCCCTTTTCTAGCGAGGTTGCCGGTGCTTCAAGAGAGATTATCTGAAGTTGGGGCAAGGTCAGCCGCGCGCAGTCCTCAAGCGTTACAATGCGCTTGTCCTCAGAAATGCATGATGCCAGAGCATTGAGCAGGGTTGTTCGCCCGGCCCCTAAATCGCCGCTAATAACGATATTCAGGCGAGCCTTCACACAACTTATCAAAAAATCGGCCATTTCCTGAGTAAGCAAACCTCGCTCAATCAAATTGTTTAAACTTAGATCTTGCCGCCAGGGAGTACGGATCGTCAGAGTTGGGCCTTTTACAGCGTTAGGAGGCATAACAGCCGTCACCTGTGTCCCATCCGGGAGACGAAGATCCACCATTGGAGCATGTGGATCAATACGTACGCCAGCTCGACGTACCATTGTGTTAATCAGACGTTTCAAATGCTGATCGTCCCCAAACGGACAATCTGTTTTTTGAACCTTCCCATTACGGCGAACGTAGACCAGATGGGGGCCGACAACCATAATCTCTTGTACCGTTTCATCATGGAGGAGGACCTCTAGAGGACCATAGCCTAAAACTTCATTGACAATCGCAGCCAGAAGCATTTCAACGTCAGTACAGTCATGCACCTGCCGAGAGAAAAGTGGCTCAGAACGCAGAAGAGAGATTGCCTGGCCGCGCACCATCTCAGTCATTACAGGAGTGCGTTCCGGCACATCCTCCGACTTCTGATACAGCTCACGGTAGATATAAGAGCTGAGGCGCAACATAATCGGCCAGAGCGGGTTACCAGGACGAATTCCATGTGAAAAAGCTGTCGATTGTTTTTCGGAAAGAAAAACAGTCGAATGCGAAGCAACGTACTGTAGATCAAGGGGAGCTTGATTATCATTAAGCCAGGCATCTTCCTGCTCTGCTACAGCGATCTTGGCTTTCCTTTTTAACATACCCGGTCCTTACTAGGAGCATCCCTGCCTGTCAGCAGGCCACTTTGGCAGGTTCTCCGCGTGATATTGCGAACAACTGGTATAGCACAGTAGAACACATCTACATCTAGTATAGAGAAGCCACAATGGACAGGAGGTTTGGTCTAGAAGGAAAAGTGAGGGGAGCACAAATAGGTATAACAAGGATTACTTTATTTTTTCCGTTTTATTAAAGTTATCCACATCTTTTCCTTTTTTTCCACATTTTTTGTGGATAACCTATATCTATTCTATTCTAGTAGTAAAAAAGGAGCAAAAGGAGCAAAAAAAGGAGGGGCGTTTTATTCAACGCCCCTTTTTCAACCTCACTATTTAATCCAGGTAGTCCTTCAACTTACGGCTACGACTGGGATGGCGCAGCTTACGCAGAGCCTTAGCTTCAATCTGGCGGATGCGTTCGCGAGTGACATGAAACTCCTTACCAACCTCTTCGAGGGTGCGACTGCGACCATCATCGAGGCCAAAGCGGAGCTGCAAAACCTTGCGTTCGCGCTCGGTAAGACTATCCAGAACATCCTCGACCTGCTCCTTCAGAAGCTGATGACTCGCGGCATCGGCAGGGGCGAGAGCCGTCTGGTCCTCGATAAAATCGCCGAGATGGCTATCATCTTCTTCGCCAATCGGAGTCTCCAAGCTGACAGGCTCCTGGCTCACCTTGATAATCTCACGCACCTTCTCAGCGCTAATCTCCATCTGCTCGGCGATCTCCTCGGACGTAGGCTCGCGCCCAAGATCTTGAAGCAGGCGGCGACTGATACGGATCAGGCGATTAATTGTCTCGACCATATGGACCGGAATACGGATCGTACGGGCCTGATCGGCGATCGCGCGTGTGATCGCCTGCCGAATCCACCAGGTTGCGTACGTACTAAACTTAAAGCCTTTAGCGTAATCAAACTTTTCGACGGCACGGATCAGGCCGATATTCCCCTCCTGAATCAGATCCAGCAGGCTCATCCCACGTCCAATATACTTTTTAGCAACGCTTACAACCAGGCGAAGGTTAGCTTCAGTCAGGCGACGCTGGGCCTCCTCACCGTCGTCTACAATGCGACGGCTGGGGTGGGGCTTGAGGCGCTCGGCTTTGCCACGCTCCATACGCTGAGCCAGACGGATCTCTTCCTCAGCCGAAAGCAGAGGCACGCGACCAATCTCGCGCAGGTACATCCGTACAGGATCATCCAGGCTGCTCTCCAGATCCGCAACTACAATACCCATACCTTCATTCATATCTTCCCACTTCGAGTTTGCCATCTCTTCAGCATCCATTTCTTCAGGTCCTGGCTCCCAGTCGGCGGGTGGCTCCTTGGTAGGATCTAGAGCGTCCATAGGTACTTCGTCCTGCAACTTGGAAAACAGGTCATAAGAGACATGTTCATCGAGGGGAGCTACAAGGCTCCCGCTTGGAGTCGCATGAGAATGATGACCCATACCTTCGATTTCAAAAACAGGTTCAGCTTCTTTTGTTATAACATCTTCAAATGGCGCAAGTGTCTCCTCCCGGACCCGGAGCCGAGAGACTCGCTCATCATTTTTTCCCAAGCGATCTAAAACTTTTTGTTCCTGATTCACCATTGGCTTCCCCTTATTAGAAAACAGGCGAATAAAAAAAGAAAAAAATGTACCTGTCTTCTTAGTCCATATTGATAATAGATGAAGTCTCAAAATTCCACGTCACATACGCCCGGCAAGCTTATTCTCTACCCTTGTAAAGACGTTAATGAGTCTAACGTTCGCAACTGCTGATATATGAGCATTGAGCGCTGTATCAATTGTCTCGCTGATGTGACATCACCAGAAGCTTCTGCCTCTTGAATAAGGTACCGAAGTTCAATATTCGTCTGTTGTAAACGCGATCTTTTTAACCTGGCTGCGCACTGAACAGCGTCTTTAACCAGACCAGCTCCATCCTTTGGCGATCTCGCTGCGGCATTATTCCGCGCGCGTTCCACTGTATCTAAGAGCGCGGAAGGTATAAGCTGTTCAATGGATTGATTTGAGGAGGAAAGACCACGTTTATCCCATGAGCTGAGTATGTGGTACAACTCGCGCGTATCTGTTCCAGCAAAGTCACTATCGGTAATTATATCACAAACATGCTGACTTATTGCAGGATTTAGAAGGAGTAGCCCAATCAGGTAGTCCTCCCATTGTATCTTATCTTTGCTGTTTCTGTCAAGTAAAGATCCCCTACCCTCAAGCCTCTCCCCTTTCCCCTCTACTGACGTGTTTGCGCCGCCTC
>CAXTTV010000219.1:0-6548 GCA_964247295.1 uncultured Ktedonobacteraceae bacterium
GGTGTATATTCGTGTGATATTTCTACATCATGCCAGCGTTCTACTAAGCAGAATCCCTATATTGATTTCAGACCCATATTAAAAGGAGGGATGCGCGGCCCTTTTTTCTGTATACATCGTTCTTCAGGTACGCATCTCATCACAAGAAAGAGGAATTGCTATGTGGTCAAGCTTCAAAACAAAAAGTGTATGTATCTTGATGGCCTGTTCGTTTGTGCTGGTGCTGGCTGGATGTGGAAATAGCGCCAGCAGTTCTGAAAACATAGGAAAATTTTCATCTCAAGCATCCTCAACGATCGCTAGCACGTCCCAGAATCTGAACGCAGTCACGCCAAAATCTTCAACGTTTAAAGTCACCGGCATTGATATGTCTTTAACCCCATCTACAACCTCGACCTGGACCTGCGGATCTTATATTCAAGTGGTCTACAAAGCAGTGTTTCATGTTGATCCAGGTCCAAAGGGTGGAGTCATTTCATTTTACTACACTACAAATAACGGGCGTGGAACCGAGCCTGCAAAGCTGACGATTCTTCCTGGTCAGCATCTTTCAGATTATGTGTTTACATGGCAGGAGAAACTCACCAGCGACCATGTGTATCCCGGCGCTGGAGGCATTCTGGTCACAAGCCCGAACAATCTGATATCGAAGCTGGTAAAGCCCGCAGGCGGCTGTAAATAATCGAGACAGTTTCTACCAAAAGCATTATAGATGCCAACCCAACAGGCCTCGTCAGGTTGGCATCTATAATGCTTGTTTTATACTAAAGCAGTCACCTATCAGAATTCTGTGAGGAAAAGGACAACAGCATGGAGAAATTTCGTATCGCTAATCCTGATTTTGTGCAAGTAGTATGGGAAAGCTTTTCCAGACAGGGCTTTATGCACCACCTGGGGGCAACCCTTGAGATTGTAGAACCGGGGCATATAAGCATTGCTATGCCGTTTAGCGATAACCTGACCCAACAACACAATTACTATCATGCCGGCAGCCTGACCAGCATCGTTGACTCCGCCTGCGGCTATGCTGCCCTTACTCTGATGCCCCCCAATGCCGAAGTGCTAACCATCGAGTTTAAGGTGAACTTTATTTCACCGGCAATAGGCGAACAGGTGATTGCCCATGGGCGTGTGGTTAAACCGGGGAGCCTTGTTACTGTCTGCCAGGGCGAAGTCCTCGCTATCAAAGACGGGGTTGAAAAGACGTGCGCCCTGATGCAGGCCACGATGGTGAGTAGGCCAGCAAGCTAGCCAGATTCTGGCTAGCTTGCTGGGAATGTGCAGCCCATAGACGGGCCCTTTATTATGACCCAATGCACCAATACTACACTCAGACTGGTTGCGCGGCGCGAGCGGATAGTTGCTCGCTGACTTGCCAGAGATGCTGCGCGATTGCCCGATCATATGAGTTTGGAGCGGACTTACCCTCTTGCTTTTTTGTAAAGTATTTGCCGGTCACTCCGTTTACTTGAGGCGAGGTTGCGAGATAGAGCGCCGTCTCAGCTCCCTTCTCAACCGATATACCCGCCACTAAGTAGGCAAGTTCGGATAGATAGTGAACTACGCCTGTTGTGCCACTATTAAAATTGGATCTTACCAGGCCGGGATGGAGCACATTGACGGTGACATTACTACCTTCAAGGCGGCGAGCCAGCTCATATGTAAAGATGATCAAAGCTAACTTTGCCTGCCCATAATTTCCCATTGCTGTATAGCTTTTCTCACCTTGCAGATTGTCGAAATCAATATTTTTACTATGGACCATGGTACTGACATTGATAACGCGTGCCGGCCCACTCGCTTTAAGAGTATCGACCAGCAGGTTGGTCAGCAGAAAAGGAGCAAGGTAGTTGAATACAAGTGTCGCTTCTAATCCTTCGGATGTAATTTTGCGAGAACTGTAGACACTACCAGCGTTATTCACGAGAATATGGAGATGGTTGTATTTTTGTTGAAATTCATTTGCTAAACGGCGCACATCTTGAAGCAAACTCAAATCCGCGATCAGCAAATCAATGTTTGCATTTCCAGTTGCCTGCTTAATTTCAGCCTGAGTCGCCTCACCTTTGGCACGATCGCGGCTGACAAGAACTACGGTTGCCCCTTCGTTTGCCAGTTCTTTCGATGTAACTTTGCCTATGCCCGAGGTACTACCTGTCACCAGGCAGATTTTGCCTTGTAAGTTGCTATTTTTCATTTTTAATCCCTTTTAGATGTAGAAAGATTGTGTACAGAATTGCTCAAGCCACTTTCAGGAGCGTAACGTGAAGAGGCTTTTTGTCTTTGTCTCCGCATCATCTTCTATAAAAAGCCTTGTGCTCTGGCTAGAGCGCTCCAGGTCAAGAGTCAATCACGTCTTTTCTAGAAATCGGTTAATGCCTGTCTTCGTTCAAAGTCAATGCAAAATCTTTCTCTCATTAAGTATAAAATACCTGGAGCGCTCCAGGTCAACCCATTTCAAACGAATATGCTTCACTATTATCACTTTTCTTTTATGCATCTGTTATCTTTTTGACATGCATCTGACTTCTACCTGTTCTGTTATAAAAATCATTATGAACTATACTTACAAATAGATACTGGATTCGCATTTGAAGACCAGTATTACTTTTTCCGAAGACTTTAATCTTTACACGTATTTTATAGACAGAACGAAGGAGCGGTTTTTATGTTCAAAAAAGAAAACGCCTCGCGACAAGAACCAGAGTTGAAGCAGGCTGGGCTTACCGATGAGCAGCTCGCTGAAGTCACTGGTGGAGCCTATAATACTCTTTTCAGCCAGGGGGATGATAACTACGACGATTCCGGTGCGACTCAGGGGAGCGTGAGTAATCCTAACTGGTTTGTTCCTACTCCTCCATCGAGAAGCGATTTAGGCTGGTAATCCCAATTGCTTTCGCATAATCTTTCTCATTATGAGAAAAAGATGCGAAAGAGATTGACCATCGCTATAGAGGCCGCCTGGTGTACGCAAACATCAGACGGCCTCTATATTGTTCTAATACATTGAAGTTTCGTGTTGTGTTTCCTTTTCTCTGGTAGACACGAAGCTGTTATTAAGTGTTCAAACCCTTCAACATACTTAGAGATTTCATGGTGTGAGATCCGCTGTCATTTATTTTAAATATATGTTGTCTATATGCTAGATAAATGATAGGTATATGTCGTGGTCAAACAGAGCCAGCTACTTTATACTATCCATAGATGCAAATGAGAAGAGTGAATGGCTGGGCGCAGGGGTAGGCAGAGCCTTCCTGGTATCGCATAGCCGTTATCGTTAAAACCAGTACAGAAAAATTCCGGCACACATCTCTGTGGCCGTTTATATAGATTTAAGCTGTCGTTTGTTGTAGCGTTGACATGTAAGGGATAGATCCACACAAAAGCGTGATAGTGCTCGTGCCAGAAAATAAAAGACGCCCACAAGTGTAACCGATCAGCGGGATCTCACAGATGAGCAACGGGAGATGCTCAGTGATGAACACAAAGGACCTGTAAGGTGAAATGATTCTCCACCCGATGATGCTGGTTTGTTTGCAGGAGCTATCTGGATCTAATCCCAAAGAGGGGAGCAGTGTTGTTACAAAGCAGCACTGCTCTTTTCTATGGACCCGACTGCTAGAATCCTCTGCCGCCCTGATCGCCCTGGTTGTTCATCATATGTTGTGCCACAGCCCCAACAAGTCCTCCTAACATCCCCTGGCCCATTGGAGAGCCCGAAGATCCTCCTTGCCCAAATATCTGTGATAACATTCCTGGCTGTTGCTGCCCCATCTGCTGAAAGCCCTGTGCCATCCCCTGTGGATCATTAGGGTCAACCCCATAACCTTGTGGCATCTGCTGAGCGAAATGCGAACGCTGCTCATAAGGCATCTGCTCAAAGTGCTGCTGATAGACCTGTTGCTGAGTGTCGGAAGGGGCATTCTGCATAAATTGCTGCATACTGCCCATAGCCTGATTTGGATCGATGGAGCTATAATCTCCGGCCTGATGAGCCTGGGAATATTGCTCATACATCTGCTGATTATTTTGATCAAAAGGCCACATAGTAATCTCCTTTATGCTCCATCTTCTTATGGAGTGCTTGTTCCACGCGTTATAGATTTAGGAATAAGAATCTGTACATTAGATAGTAGGTTGAGCAATGTTTATAGCTGCGTTTTATCTTATCTCGCAATGAAATTGCGAATGCCAGGACGGATTCCAAGCTCTTTGAATAATACGCCACGTCTTCGTGAAGGGTTTCACTAATGCTGTATTCTTATGTGATTATAATAAATTGTATTTTTGTAATAGCGGCACATATAGAAGAGCAGGGGAAATTGGGTAAGCCCTTCAAGCATGCTCAGGACATGCACTTTGCAATTGGCTTTGGCGTCTGGGAGTACATCCACGTGGAGCCGCGTAATCGAACGAAGAAGTTTTCCTATTCTAAAAACATGATTTGCTTTAATACTCGCCCAAAGATCGCGGATGAATGATGCTGGTACCCAAGCATAATTGTGCGATAGTTCAGGCCACGGGCGCGGGGATGGATTGCCGTTCCCTCATGGCGTTCAACTACCAGCGGGGGTACATCAAGTTGTGACAGAAACAGCGAAGCAGACAAACTAACGGGACCGACCCCAACAATTAACACTAGAATGTGATCCTCATTCATTCAGGTTCTCCGCATTTCTGTAGTGGTTAGCGACAATAAGATTACTCGGGAGTTTCAGGTAGCTGAACGTTCACAAACTCCTCTAAACCAGCGATCAGGGCCGAGCGTCCAGTCTCACTCATCGCCTTTAGGCGTGCCGCTAAACGCTGGGAAAAATCGCCCTGTAATTGGGAGAATAATGTGTGTCCAACCTCTGTAACCTCTACAAATACCTGACGCCGATCCTTTGTATCGCGGCGACGAACAACTAGCTCATGCTTTTCCAGACTATCCACGCTCCGTACAATCGCGGCGGGATCAAGGCTAAGCTTCTGAGCCAGCAAGCCAATTGTGCAGGATTGCTGACGATCCTCGAACTCTTTTAAGAGCCGGAGGAGCGCGAACTGAACCGAACTCAAACCGTGTAGATTATTTGGCTTAAGATTTGCTCCCACGACCTCAAGACGGGCGCGGTTCCAGATCCTTAGGAATATCTGTACCTGATCATCCATATCTGGTGGTAGCGAAGACTCTGTCATTTTCCTCCTTTTTACTTGATGCCATCAATATTTGATAGTATCAATAATAGTTTGTGTAGATGGAACACGTCAAGGGGAAGGTAGAAGGGTCGATACTATTCCTTAACGAATCATGAAAAGGATGGAGGCGTTGAAAATGAGTTTACTTGACTCCGTAACCTGGTATGGTGTTATCCTGATGATATGAAGCTTTGTATTATTAATGGCTCTATCAAGCAGAACAATAATAGCCTGGTAGTGTCAACAACTATCCAAAGACAGGCGCAACAGGTTGAGTTCGACTCAACGATTGTGCGATTAGAGAGCTTCTCAACTCTATTCACAGGTGAGTATATCCTGTTTGAGACCGCTACCCCTGCTCAGAGGCAGCAGCTTGAGCAGATAGCAGCCGCAGATATACTGCTTTTTGTAGTGCCCACTTACTATAAAAGTATGCCAGGAGGTTTAAAAAACTTCTTTGATAGCATCAGATATCCAGAGATGTATCAAGAGAAAATCATTGGCTTTGTCGCCAGCAATCACAAGAATCAGGATTATGGGGCGAGGCACGCTGAAGAAGTTATGAAAGGTATGCTCATCTTTTTTAATATTCAGGCGATTCTTCTCCCTGAGATCTTTATTTTCAATCACGAGAATATCCAGGAGTCTGAGGTTAATAGATTACTGAGGTTGAGTCGTTCATACTCGCAGTATCTATTGAAATAAAATCCGTAAAAAGGGAATGTATAAATACTACATTATTAAAAGCCCTGGTCCTCAATTGTACATTGAAGAAATCTCCCACCGTCTCCAACACCGATGCGTTAGCGAGCGTGCTGATTGAAGAGTTAAAAAAGCAAAACGTCGAGGTAGAGACGATCCGTGTTGTGGATCATAACGTGCTTCGTGGAGTCTCCTCAGATGAAGGGAATGGAGACGAGTGGCCGCTGATCCATCAGAAGCTGCTTGACTCGCAGATCCTGATTGTCGCGACCCCAACCTGGGTAGGCCATCCTTCAAGTGTTGCTCAGCAGGTGATTGAGCGGATGGACGCCATGCTCTCGGAGACCGATAAAGAGGGACGGCCCGTCGCTTACAATAAGGTTGCCGGTGTCGTAGTTACAGGCAACGAAGATGGGGCTCATCATGTGATCTCAGAGATCTCTGGAGCCTTGATTGACATTGGCTACACCGTTCCTGGTAACTCCTGGACCTACTGGCACCCCGGCCCTGGCCCAGGTGCGAACTACCTGGATACCGATTACAAACATGACTGGTCTGAAAAAACCGGGCGGACCGCCGCACAAAATCTGCTGGCTGTCGCGAAAGCGCTCCAGGTCACACCCATTCCACCCTCCTCCTAAACATTTAGAGGGGCGAGATCTATGATC
>CAXTTV010000219.1:6599-7717 GCA_964247295.1 uncultured Ktedonobacteraceae bacterium
TGTGAAAGTTATTGGAGTTGATTCCAGATTTGTATGCGGCATAGTGCCACGTATGGCTTTTCCATTCCCACTCTCAGAAAAAAGGATATCCCGCATGATAAAATAACAACGGATCTTACGAAGGCCGTTGAGAGGCTGAAGCGGCCTCTATATGTTTTGTGAAGGAGTCGGGGATGGTTTTGACCGATGCTATATGGGATAGGGTCAGGAGCGCGGCAAAAGAACATGCTGGGCAGGTAGCTCAGATGGGGATGCAGATCTGTTCGGTGGCTGCTCCAACTGGGGATGAAGGGCGACGTGGACAGTTTGTGGCTTCGTTGCTACGGGATCGCGGATATACACCAGAGATCGACGAAATCGGGAATGTCTATACCCGGAGAGGGGATCAGCGGCAACGTCCTGTTTTGATGGTGCTGGCCCATCTGGATACAGTTTTTCCTATAGAGACACCTCTCAGGGTTGAACGTGATGGTGCGATCCTACGGGGTCCAGGGATCGGTGATAATAGCATCAGCGTCGCCGGTATGCTAGGACTTATAGACGTTCTTGATCAACTGGATATCCAGACCGCTGCGGATATTGTCGCGGTCGCCAACGTGGGTGAGGAAGGGCTGGGTAACCTGCGAGGCGCACGCGCAGCCGTCGAGCGCTACAAAGATCGCTTGGGAGCGGTTATCGCCATAGATGGGAACATCGGAGGGATCGTCGCAGAGGCCGCGGGATCGAAACGCTGGCGGATCTCTGTACATGGACCGGGTGGTCACTCCTACTCCTCTTTTGGGCGGCCCAGCGCCATTCATGGACTGGCCCGGCTGGTGACAAGGATTGCCGAGATCCGCCCACCACAACAGCCGCGTACTACCTACAATGTTGGTGTTATCGAAGGGGGAACATCAGTCAATACCATCGCGGCCAGCGCCACAGCATTGTTGGATATGCGCTCGGTGGATGTCAGGATGCTGGATCGGCTGACAGATCAAGTTAAAGCAATCATTGACAAAGGGGTAGGCGAGGGATTGGAGTGTAGAAAACAGTTGTAACCATATCAAAAAACAAAACGCATCGAGAAAAGCCATCCTCTGGTCAAGGCAGCGGATCAGGTGCTTCGTTGGAGCGGG
>CAXTTV010000220.1:0-7704 GCA_964247295.1 uncultured Ktedonobacteraceae bacterium
CCACCGCCTGAAGGACCCTTTTTTCTGCCACTGCAAAAAAATGAACTGCACCCAAGCGTACAAGCGTGGTTGACAACAGGACTTTTCTCAGGTATATTTATATAATGTTGATCAACAAAATCAACATTATCCTCGTTTGTTGGCTGGTTCTGGTGTAGGAGTGCAGAGGATAAGGTGCCTTATTTTGTGCTGTGCTTGATCTGTCATTTTACATCATGATGATATATGTCAGATCTTATTTTTTAGAAGGACTTTTGGTAGGCTCATGCAATTTATTGTGAGTTGTATTTCTACAAAGCATTCAGCGCTGAAAAAGCACTGGTCTGAGACGAGTCAGGAATGCCCACTTACTGTGCTTGGCAGTTATAAAAAGCCGGATGAGGATCTTGGGGGTCTACTCGGCCTGCTGGATGAGCAGGGGCATGTGGAGAATACGCTGGGATTGAGTGCTTCCGCCGGGATTGTGCGATCGGATGCTGGCCTGCTGATTACTGCTTTCAATAGTATTCATGAGGTGGATACACGTCTCAATGTCGTCCATGAGGACGCGATTACCTCCCCTTTATTTAGCGCTCTGCACTCTATTTCGCGTTCAGAGAGAGGATATCTTGTCGCCAGCACCGGCCTGGATCTATTGTTAGAGTTCAATGCGCGCGGTGAGATTATCTGGCAATGGTGGGCGACCGAGCATGGCTTTGCGCGTCGGCCCGATGGGGAACTTCGTGTGATCGACAAGACTGCCGATCATCGCCCCATCAAGTATGGGACGCTGGAACAGACCACCCATGTAAACTCAGTGGCCGAGCTTCCGGACGGGCGGATTCTCGCGACGCTATTCCATCAAGGAACTGTAATCGCGATCAATCGCGAAACCGGTGCCTGGGATACCGTACTGGAGGGATTGGATCATCCTCACTCGGTGCGAATTCTGGATGGTCAGCATTTTACCGTTGCCGATACAGCGAATGGCCGGGCTCTGCTCATTAAGATAGATAAGATTGGGCGCGTTGAGGAGCAGATCGACGCCGGGACCAGTTGGTTGCAGGATTGCAGCTACAATGTTGAGCGCGATACCTGGGTGCTTGTCGATGGGAAGCGTTCGCAGATTGGTTTGCGTCGAGGTAGATCCGGCGATACACCGATCGCTACCTACCAGCTTGATCCCGAGTGGCGGCTCTACGAAGCATACACGCTTTAAAGATAGCCGCTTTTTTTTGGCGTTTGTAATGTTCTTCTTATAGTCTAAAAAGCGAACGAAAAGCAGAGAAAAGGAAAGCAGTTTTTTATGGCAACTCCTGGATTCACGATCTGGTTTACGGGTCTGTCGGGCGCGGGTAAAAGTACGCTCTCGGAGGCGATTGCGGAGCGTTTGGAGCAGCATGGCCGCAACGTCGAGATTTTGGATGGGGACGCGGTCCGCACACATCTGAGCAAAGGTCTCGGATTTAGTCGGGAGGACCGCGATACCAACATCAAGCGCATCGCTTACGTGTGTAGTTTGCTGACGCGCAATGGTGTGATCTGCATTTCGGCGGCGATCGCGCCATACCGGGAGGCGCGTGAGTGGGCGCGTGAGCAGATTGGGAAATTTGTTGAGGTGTATGTGAAGTGCCCAATCGAGGTCTGTCGTGATCGTGATGTCAAGGGTCTCTACAAGCTTGTGGATGAGGGGAAGGTCAAGAATTTCACAGGCGTGGACGATCCCTATGAGGAGCCCGAGAATCCAGACCTGGTGGTCGAGACCAATAAAGAAACGATTGATGAGAGCCTTACACGGATCTTCACGAAGCTGGTTGAACTGGGTTATCTTGAACCTGAGTATTTGAACGCGCCTGGTATTGAGCGACAGGTAGCCGGGTAGGAGTGCGAAAGGATGAAATACGTGAGCACAATAGATGATTTGATCGCTCCACATGGAGGAAGCCTTATTTTGAATCAGGCCAGCCCCGAAGAAGAGGCGGAGCTGAGGGATCGTGCTCCGGGCCTGCCTAAAGTAGAGATCGGGTCGCGTCAAATAGCCGATCTAGAGATGCTGGCAGTTGGGGCCTTCAGTCCTTTGAATGGCTTTTTGGGTCGGGAGGACTATCTAGGCGTGTTGGAGACCATGCACCTTGCGAATGGTCTCCCCTGGTCGATCCCGGTGACCCTCTCCACCACCACACAGCAGGCCACAAATCTCAAAGAGGGATCACAGATTGCCCTTGTAGATGGGCAGGGAACGCTTTTCGCGATCCTCGATCTGCGAGAAAAGTATTCCTACGATAAGCAGCATGAAGCGAAGCAGGTCTATCGCACGACTGACGAGGCGCATCCCGGAGTGCGGGTGCTTTATGAACAGGGAGATGTCTTGTTGAGCGGTCAGGTAAGGACCGTAGGAAGATTTCCACAAACCTTCGTTGAGCAGCGATACAGTCCTACCGTGTCACGTCAGCTTTTCGCCGAGCGGGGCTGGAAACGTGTAGTGGGCTTTCAGACCCGCAATCCTGTTCATCGGGCCCATGAGTATATTCAAAAGTGCGCGATGGAGACGGTAGATGGGCTATTTCTACATCCTCTGGTAGGCGACACCAAAGGCGATGATATCCCCGCCGATGTACGGATGCGCTGCTACACCATCCTACTTGAAAATTATTATCCAGCGGATCGCGTTGTGCTGGGAGTGCTCCCGGCAGCGATGCGCTACGCCGGACCGCGCGAAGCCATCTTTCACGCCCTGATCCGTAAAAACTACGGTTGTTCGCACTTTATCGTTGGTCGAGATCACGCTGGCGTTGGGAACTACTATGGCACCTATGATGCGCAACATATCTTTTCCGAGTTCTCGCCCGAAGAAATTGGGATTACCCCCATGTTTTTTGATCACACATTTTTTTGCAAAAAGTGTGATGCTATGGCCTCGTCCAAAACCTGTCCCCATCCCGATGAGCAACATATTGTGCTGAGCGGCACCAGGGTACGAGAGCTTTTGCGCGCCGGAACTCAACCCCCTCCAGAATTTTCACGACCAGAAGTAGCTCAGGTATTAATAGAAGCGATGCGTCCACAGAGCGCCTGATTAATAATCTTTTGGAATTCAGTATGTCATCAAAGGAGTTTACTGTCTTATGAATCGACTACTCCCGCGAACCTGGTATCATCTTTCGCTTCTTTCATTGTTAGCCTTTGTCCTGGTGGGTTGTGGGGCTGGGAACGCCCTGGGCTCAGCGGGAAGCAATGGCGATAAAGTCACCGTCAATCTTGGTTATTTCCCGAATGTGACCCATGCCGTTGCCCTGGTTGGGGTCTCGCGCGGTACCTTTGCCAGTGCCCTTGGCTCAAAAGCCACCCTGAACACCAAAACCTTTAATGCCGGTCCGTCACTGATCGAAGCCTTGTTCGCGCACAGTATCGACATTGGCTATGTGGGCCCCAATCCCGCGATCAATGGCTATATTAAGAGCCATGGCTCGGCGCTTAAAATTATCGCCGGAGCTGCCAGCGGTGGAGCGCTTTTCGTGGTGCGACCGGGGGCAAATATCAAGGCTCCGGGGGATCTCGCCAATAAGAAACTTGCAACCCCTCAGCTTGGTGGTACGCAAGATATCGCGCTCCGCTACTATATTCAGCAGCATGGCCTCAAGACCGCCGACAAAGGCGGGAATGTGCAGATCGTCCCGACCGATAACGCGAATATCCTGTCCCTGTTCAAGCAGGGGAAAATTGATGGGGCCTGGGTACCTGAGCCCTGGGCCACGCGCCTGATTGCTGAGGGCAAAGGGACCGTGTTTGTAGATGAGCGGACCCTCTGGCCCAACAGCCGCTTTGTGACAACCAATGTTGTAGTAAGCACCGATTTTTACAATCAGCATCCCGATCTGGTCAAGAAGTTTTTGCAGGCCCACGTGGATAGCGTCACCTATATTCAGCAGAACCCCGCCAATGCCAGAACCATCGTAAATGACGCGATCAAGAAAGCTACGGGCCAGAAACCGTTGCCAGCCAACGAACTACAACAGGCCTTTTCTGATTTAGATATTACCTATGATCCTCTGGCAACCACGCTCACAGAATCGGCCAACCGGGCCTATTCGCTGGGTTTCTTAGGGAAAAGCAAGCCAGATCTTAGCAAGATCTATAATCTTACCGATCTGAACGCAGTGCTTTCCTCAAAAGGCCTGCCATCGGTCGCCGGATTATAAGAGGAGGGACGTGTATGGCCGGTCATTCTTCGGTAGAGCGGATCGCGGTTTCCAATGGCTTGAGCACGCTCAAGCCAGGCGGCATCTCACTCTCAATTGAAGGAGTAGATAAAACCTTTGTTAGTCGGAAGCAGGTTGTGCAAGCCCTTAGCCCGACCAATCTGGAAGTCGCGGCAGGTGAATTTGTTTGCTTGCTTGGCCCTAGCGGCTGCGGCAAATCCACGCTCCTCAGCATTATCGCTGGCCTGGATCAGGCGAGTGGTGGAAAGATTTTTGCTAATGGACGCGACGTGCTGGGGCCAGGGCCAGAGCGAGTCTTGCTTTTTCAGGAGGCGGCCCTTTTTCCCTGGCTTGATGTGCAGCGCAATATTGAATTTGGCCTGCGTCAGGCCGGTGTGAAGGGTAAAGAGCGGACGGAAATAGCGCGTCATTTCATTGAACTGGTGCATCTTCAAGGATTTGAGAAAAGCTATGTACATCAGCTCTCGGGTGGGATGCGTCAGCGGGTCGCCATCGCGCGAGCTTTAGCGATTGACCCCTCGATTCTTTTAATGGACGAGCCCTTTGGCGCACTGGATGCCCTGACCCGAGATCGGCTCTATGTCGAGCTGGAGTCTATCTGGTCACGAACGGGCAAAACGATCCTTTTTGTCACCCATAATGTGCGTGAGGCGGTCGCGCTTGGCGATCGCGTACTTGTCTTCTCGCCACGGCCGGGGAGGATCGTCCGGGATTTCCGGATCGATCTGCCGCGACCCCGATCGCTGGAAGATCACGCTCTGGTAGACAAGTCGGCGGAGATCCTGGCTGTATTAAAGGAAGCAATCGAAGAGCAGGAGGCGCGGGATGGCCGAGATATATAGCGTAGCCACGGGTGTAACTTCCCCCCGCCTGATGATCTGGGTAAGGCGGCTGGCCTTTTATATCGCGCTTCTGCTATTGTGGCAGGTAGTTGCCAATCTGGGGATCTGGCCATCATATGCTCTGCCAGGGCCGTTGGACGTTCTTTCTTCATTAACGACAGGTTTCGCCAGTGGGCAATTTGCGCAGGCCGCGCTAGTAAGTCTGCAACGCCTGGTTATCGGGTACGCGATCTCGCTGGTATTAGGCACCATCCTGGGCGTTCTAGTTGGGCGTTTCCCAGTGATAGAAGAGACAGTCGGATCATTAATATTGGGCTTGCAGGCCTTGCCCAGCGTTTGCTGGCTGCCGTTGGCCGTCCTTTGGTTTGGTTTGACCGAGCAGGCCATCATTTTTGTAGTTGTCATGGGCGCGCTCTTCTCCATCACCTTGGGGATCGATAGCGGGATCAAAAATACCCCGCCGATCTATCTGCGGGCGGCCCGAACGCTTGGCACGCAGGGGCAGGCGTTATACAGTCAAGTGATATTGCCGGCGGCGCTCCCCTCGATCGTCGGGGGGCTAAAGCAAGGTTGGACATTCGCGTGGCGCTCACTAATGGCAGCCGAGCTGCTCTACTTTACTTTGAGCCTGGGGAACCTATTGAACAATGGAAGGGATCTCAACGACGCGGCGCAAGTGATCGCCGTGATGCTGGTAATTATCGCGATCGGGGTCGCCATCGACACCCTGATCTTCTCGACCATTGAGCGGAACCTGCGTGAGCGTTGGGGCCTGCAAAGGTAGAGGGAACGAGCAGAAACATCTGTTATATCCTTATGGAAATGACATAATGTCAAAAAACATTATGTCATCTTTGTATGTAGATCCAGGTCTTGATGGCATATATTGGTTTAATGATTGGAAATGTATACCTGCGCCCAGTCATTGGGAGGAACAATTTCTGTAGGATTAGTGATCAGACCATGCACATATGGTTTCGTCATCGTGGGTAGATTAATCTGTTCCATTGGCATCCATGCAACATCATTCACTAGCTTCTGCTCAATCTGATTGTAGATGACCAGACGGGCATCAGGATTTTGATTAATGTCCGCTTGCTCCATAAGCATCTGCGTATTTTGTTGCCGGTCCGCGATAGTCTGGTCTGAATTTTGCCCATAATTTGTTGAGTCTGCCTGATTTTGATCAAACTGTGCGGTCAACCAATTTTGAGGGTCGGGATAGTCCGAGATCCAGGTTGTTGACCAAATCTTTGGGCCGTTTGGATTGTCGACAGTATCCTCAATCTCTTTATTAAAGGCATCGTATTCCTCGGCCTTTGGCTTTATTGTCACTCCCAGAACATGTTTCCAGAGACCTACAACGGTCTGAATCTCCCTTGTATTATCAGGATCTCCATTCTGGAAGGGTAGCGTCATTTCTGGTAGTTGGGATGCGCTTGTATACCCATCCTCGTGTAAGCCTTGAGCGAAAAGCTTCTGTGCCATCTGCACATTTCCCCTGGTATTGGTACTACCATCTATAGCTTTAAGCGTAGAATTGTAGCCCGGTATGCCAAACGGCACAATATGGTTTGTAGGAGTATCGAGATCGTGATAGATTGTGTGGGTGATCGCGTTTTTATCGATGGCCAGGGCAAAGGCCTGCCGAATGTGAATATTATTAAATGGTTTAGAAAGATAGTTCATCGCATAATAGTTGATTTGTAGTGCTGGAGTCTGCCCATATTCTTTTGGATAGCGACGTGCTTCAGGGACCAGTTTGATGGGAAAATTAATAAGGTAGTCAACTTGACCCGCCTGATATGCTTTATAGCCATCTGATGACTCAGGATAAATAGGGATAATGAGCTTGTTAATCTGAGGTTTAGGTCCATAGTAGTTTGCATTGGGCAAGAGCACTATCTTTTTTGAATTTAAGCTTTCCAACTTAAAAGGTCCGGCTCCTCCGCCCTCATTCAGATGATCTACAAACTTCGTCCCATATTTTTGCACCATCTTCTTCTCAACAACGAAAGAACATCCTTCGGCGAGCGTATTCAGAAAATAGGAAGCCTTTTTCTCCGTTGTAATCACTACCGTCTGTTTGTCTGGTGTTGTGACCCCTGTACCAATAATAGTTTTTGTCATGCCATTATAGAGGTTCGTAGCTCCTTTAATTAGGAGTAAAAATCGAGGAGCCGCCATAGATTTAGTAGCCGGCTGAAGCGCGCGATCAAGACTAAAGGCTACATCCTCTGAGGTGAGGGGAGAACTATCGCTAAATTTTAAGTTGGGTTTCAGATGGAATGTATAAGTGATGCCGTCTGGCGAGACGGAATAGGATTGGGCCAACTGTGGTCGCACATGTAACTGATCATCAAACTCTACCAGACCCGTAAAAAGCATATTGATCACTGAAAGTGACTGTAGATCATCTGGGGCAGGTGGATCAAGAGAGCCGATGGTAGCGGAACTATCCAACGTAAAGACTAGGGTCTGTTTATTCGCGGGTGCCTTCTGTGGATTGGCACTGCCCACAAAGGAACCACAGGCGGAAATGCACAGACTTATAAGGCAAAGAATAACAAAAAAAAACTGTAGTCGTATAAAAATAGGTAACCGAAACATTGTCCTACTCCTGATATCCTTCTAAGGGATGGTACAGTATTGGCAACGAAATT